>CP014761.1:2700000-3000000 GCA_001647635.1 Leifsonia xyli
GCTCCTCAAAGCCGCCATCAACGGAGGGAGGACTCGCGACGAGTTCCCCGCTGTCCCGCTGACCGCGGAGGAGATCGCCCAGGAGTCGGCTGCCGCGTGCGCCGCGGGCGCCGACGTCGTCCATGCACACGCGCGCACGCCGGACGGCGGACAGACCATCGACCCGGTGCACGTCGGTGCGATGGTCCGCGCCTTCCGGGCCGCGGTTCCGGGCGGGATCATCGGCACGACGACCGGTCTCTGGACGTGCTCGGGGCATGAGGAGAGGATGCGGCTCGTCGCCGCCTGGCCGGACGACGCGCTGCCCGACTTCGCCTCCGTGGCCTTCAGCGAGGAGGGTGCGGCCGAGGCCGCGCAGCTCGTCCTCGACCGCGGGATGGTACTGGAGAGCGCGGTCTGGTCTCTCGCCGACGTACCGGCGCTGCTGGCGTCGCCGACCCTCCACCGCAACGTCCGCATCCTCATCGAGCCCGAGGTGGAGGACCCGGCGGAGGCCGTCGCAGCCTGTCGCGAGATCGCGGCGGCACTGCGGGCGGCCGGTGTGGAGGCGCCCATCCTGTATCACGGGTTCGACGGCACGGTCTGGCCCGTGGTGCGCGCGGCGATCGAGGACGGCTGCGAGGCGCGTGTCGGACTCGAGGACGGGCTCACCCGAGAGGACGGCGCTCCGTGTGCCGGGAACGCGGAACTCGTGGCTGCGGTCCGCGCCCTCGAGCCGGTCGTCGCGTGAGGAATGAGGAGCGGTCGTAAGGGCGGCCGCTCCCAGGATCGCCGTCTAGGGTGCTCTCGATGATCGACGACACCGACCGCAGGCTCATCGAGCTGCTCATGCGCGACGGCCGGCGCCCCTTCACGGAGCTGGGCGCCGAGCTCGACGTGAGCGAGGCGACGGTGCGGGGTCGCGTGGCGCGCCTGCAGGAGTCGGGCATCCTCAAGATCGTCGCGCTCTGCAATCCGCTGACGCTCGGCCACCAGTCGGTGCGGTTGATGATCGGCGTCGCCGGCCATTCACCGCGCGCGGTCGCGAAGGCGCTCGCGGACATGGCGATGGTGAATCACGTCGCCCTCGGCACCGGCGCCCACGACGTCTACGTCGAGGCCACCTGCCGCGACCTCGACCAGCTGGTCACCCTCCTCGACGACGTGCGCCGGGTGCCCGGCGTGACGGAGATCGACCAGTTCGTCTTGCTGGAGCTGTTCAAGGACTACTCGTGGGTGGGACTGCGCGACAAGTCCGGCCAGAGCGCCGGGCAGAGCGCGGGCCAGGTCGCCGACTGAGGCAGCGTTGTCAGAGCTTCGGCAGCGGCGCGCGCTGCGTCCGGCGCTTGATGATGGCCTCGTCGACGGGGGCCGGGTCTTCACGGAAGCCCGCCCAGAGGTAGGAGTCCTTCATCACTTCGAGGACGGTCATCGTCTCGACGTGCTGCACGCCGTTCACCCGTCGTACCCGCTCGTTCAGGATGGTGGACAGGTGGACGACGTCGTCGCAGCGGAGGTCGGCGATGAGGTCGAACGCACCCACGGCGCTCGCGACGAACTTGATCTCGGGAACCGCGGCGAGCTGCTTGGCGACCGCCGAGACGCCCACCCCGCGGATGCGGATGGCGATGTGGACCTCGATCTCGCCCAGCTTCGGCGCGTCCGGCATCCCCACGACCTGCACGATGCCGGCCTTCGACAGCCTCCGGTAGCGCGCGCGGACGCTCGGCTCGGACAAGCCGACGTTCCGTCCGATGACCGCGAACGACCGGCGCCCGTCGATGCGCAGTTGATCGATGATCTTGCGGTCGATGGTGTCGATGTCCATGGGCGCTCCGGGGTCGGTGAAGAGAGTCTACGGCGTGAACTCCGGTAGGGCGTCAGGCGATCTCGGCCCTGGTGTGGCCGGAGCACCCTCCACTAGGGTCTGGCCATGAGCACCCGATCCGCCCGCGCGGGCTTCGCGATCGCTGCCGTTACGGCACTCCTCCTCCTTTCCGGATGCTCCTCATCCGCATCCTCCTTCGCCGGGGATTGGGGGCAGGTCGCGGCCGGGCAACCGTCGCTGACGATCCGGTCGGATGGGTCGTTCTCAGGCTCCGACGGGTGCAATCCGCTCACGGGCAAAGGGACGTTCTCCGGGGACACCTTCACGTTCGGGCCCTTCGCGTCCACGCTGAAGGCGTGCGAGGGGGTGACGCCGTGGCTCAACCTCGCCGACACGGCGAAAGTCGACGGGGACACGCTCACCGTCTATCGGTCGGGCGGCACGAGGATCGGCACGCTTCAGAAGCGCTGAGCCGCGCGAGCGTCGCCCGGTCCATCGGCGAGGCTGATATGCATCATCGGCGAAATCGGATTCCTCGGGTGTGGCCGTCCCGTGAGACTGGAGGACAGCCGATGCCCACATCGAGGTGGGCCGGGCGCTGTCGCCCGTGGTCAGGCTGGTAAAGGAATGCAGATGGGGAACCCGCAGAAGATCCTGGTGGTCGGAGCCGGCATCGGCGGTCTGAGCGCCGCGATCGCCTTGGCGCAGACCGGCGCCGAGGTCGACGTGATCGAGATCAAGAACGAGACCGCCGCGCAGGGCGTGGGCTTCGGGCTCCGGCCCAACGGCTTGAAGGCGATCGAGGAGATCGGGCTTCTCGACGAGTGCCTCGCCTTCGGGAACGTCACCACCGGGATCACCTACTACGACACCACGGGTCGCCACGTCTGCGATCTGGATTACGGGCACACCGACGGCCGACCCGACCACAACATCATCATGCCGCGCCTGGAGTATCTGGAGGCGGCGACCGCCCGAGCGCTCGCGGTCGGCTGCGACCTCCGGCTCGGCACGACCGTCGTGGGGTTGACCCAGGATGCGGACGGCGTGGACGTCGCCTTCAGCGACGGCGAGACCCGGCGCTACGACCTGGTCGTCGGGTACGACGGCATCCACTCGCAGATCCGCCACGACTACTTCGGCAGCCAGTTCGATCCGACGCCTGCCGGCGGAGTGGCCTGGCGCTGCGCTCTGCCACTCGCTCCCGGCCTGACCGACACCATGTTCATCCAGGGGCACGGCGGCAAGATCGTGCTCGCCCCGCTTGCGGGGGGCCAGATGTACATGGTGTTGACCGTCGCCGAGACCGGTCGCCCCCGGCACGACCCCGAGAAGTTCAGGCAGATCATGTACGACCGCGCGCGGGCGCTCCTGGGCGATTCGGAGTTCATGTCCGAGTCCATCGAGCACATCCTGGACTCCGACAATGTCGCCTACTCGCCGTACTCGCTGACCTGGGTTCCGTATCCCTGGTTCCGCGGCCGGGTGATGATCATGGGCGACGCGGTGCACGCGATGACCCCGTACCTCGGCTCGGGTGCGGCGATGAGCATCGAGGACGGCGTCGTCCTCGCCCAGGAACTGAGGAAGGACCAGTCCCTGCTCGACGCCCAGCTGGCCTTCATGGCGCGCCGGCTCCCGCGGGTGCGCGTCATCCACGAGCTGTCCACGCAGGCGATGCTGGCGGAATTCGATTCGGTCACACCCGATGCCCTGCAACGGCGCCTGGACTATCTGGCCACCGACGAGCCGATCGCGAACGAGTTCTCGAACCGCTTCCTGGCGCAGGGGTACTGAGATGCAGCAGACACGAGCCGATCAGACCGTCCGGGTGGTGGAGGTCGACGCTGGAGCCGCCCGGGAATGGAAACCTCTGCGGGGCGCGGCCGGCATCCCCGGTCCGGTGCCCGAGCATCCCGGCTTCCCCGACGTCACGCCCTTCTGGAAGGACGCGGGCGTGACTTTGGTGCGTTCCTACGACTGGGTCTCGCGGCTGGACACGCAGAACAATCCGCTGAGCCTCTTCCCCGACTGGGACGCGGACCCGGCCGATCCCGCCGGCTATAACTTCGCCGCCACCGACGCCTGGGTGGATGCGGTCCACTCCAGCGGTGCGGAGGTGCTGTTCACCTTCGCCAGCGCGATCCCCTCCGGCACCGCCCCCGCGGCCGACCCCGAGAAGTACGGGCGGGTTGTCGAGGGGATCGTCCGCCACTACGCACGCGGCTGGGCCGGTGGCCCGGAGCGGCCGATCCGGATGTTCGAATTCGGCGATCAGCCGGATTTCGGACTCCTGCACTTCTCTGGGACCCCGGAGCAGTTCTTCGAGATGTACGAGGCCTTCGCGTCCGCCGTCCGACGGGTCGGCGATGAGCTGATCGTCGGCGGTCCGTCCCTGGCGTTCCCGCTCAACGCGGACAACCCGTTCCGCGAAGACTTCCTGTCGTTCATCCGGGAGCGGCGCCTGCCGCTGGACTTCTTCTCGTTCCTCGCGTTCGCGGACGCCACCCGGGACCCGATGGACTTCCCGGTGGTGGCACGCGAACTGCGCGGACTGCTCGACAGCCACGGCTTCGCCGACACCGCGCTGATGCTGTCCTACTGGAACTATCTCGGGATCCCCACGAGCACGGCTCCTTCGGAGGAGCGAGCGGCATTCCAGGCTGCTGCGGCGATCTACCTGCAGGACGCTCCGCTCGACTACGCCATCTTCTTCCGTGCCGACAGCGGCGCCGACCCGCACTACGACGTCGTCGATCCGGCCGGGATCTTCACGGAGGGCGGCGACTCCGACGAGCAGGCCGTCGCCTTCTCGATGGTCGGCCGCGCGATGACCGGCGGGAGACTGGATGCGACGGGGAGCGACGAGTCGGGGTTCGCCTCCGCCGCGAGCCGCGACGGCGACACGGTACGCGTCCTCATCGCGAACTTCGTCGCCCCGGAGTCGGCGCTGGCGCCGCGGGCGAGCGACGAGCTGCGCTTCCGGGTGCCCTACGGCACGAAACATGTGGAGATGGCGTTCCGCCTGCCCCCTCAGCGGGACGGGCTGGCCTCCGCCGGTGTCGAGTCGGCGCACCTCCGGCTGACGAATCTGCCCTGGAAGGGGCAGCCTGTGTCGGTACGGCTCCGCACGCTGCGCGGTGAGCCTCGCGTGGTCGCGGGTGAAAAGGTATCGGAATCGGGCGCGCTGGAGCTCGACGTGCCGATCGAGCCGCAGTCCGTGATCCTGGTGGAGATCGCAGAGGCGCACATCCGGTAGAAAAGCGGTGTGACTTCGGAGCGGACGGATGTGGTCGTGGTCGGCGCGGGCGTCGCGGGGCTTGCCGCCGCATCCCGACTGGTGACAGCGGGGCTCGGTGTCGTCGTACTCGAGGCGCGGGACCGCATCGGCGGGCGCGTCTGGACCGACCGACGCTTCGGGACGCCGGTCGACCTCGGCGCGTCGTGGATCCACGGCATCACCGACAACCCGGTGTGGGAGGCGGTGCAGACCTCCGGCATCCGCACGCGCGAGTTCACCGTGGGGAGCTACCAGCCCGGCGGGCGCCCGATCGCCTACTTCTCGCCGGCCGGGGCACGGCTCACCGAGGACGAGGTGGCGGCGTTCGTCACCGACGTGTCGACCGCGACGGCGGCGCTCGAGCGCCTGGTCGCGACGCTCGAGCCCGGTGTGCCGTACGCGGCGGCGGTCGAGCAGGCCCTGGGAGCGCTTCGGTGGCCGCCGGAGCGGGCGCAGCGGGTGCGGGAGTTCCTGGGACACCGAGCAGAGGAGCAGTACGGTGTCTCGGCGGCGCGGCTCGACGCGCACGGGCTCGACGACGACGCCATCGAGGGCGACGAGGTCGTGTTCCCCGACGGGTACGACCAGCTCACGCGGATGCTGGCCGAGGGGGTGGATGTGCGGCTCGGCTCGGAGGTGTCGTCGGTCGCGTGGTCGGAGGCCGGCGCGGAGGTGGCGGCGGGGACGGTTGTGCTGTCGGCGCCACAGGTGATCGTGACCGTCCCGGTGGGCGTGCTCAAAGCCGGTGGCATCTCTTTCGACCCGCCGCTCCCCGAGCCCGTCGCAGGTGCGATCGACCGGCTGGAGATGAACCGATTCGAGAAGGTGGTGCTGCGCTTCCCGCACCGGTTCTGGCCGGAGGGCGTCTACGCGATCCGCCGACAGGGGCCGGCGGCCGCGTGGTGGCACTCCTGGTACGACATCACCGGCCCGGACGGCGCGCCGACCCTACTGACCTTCGCCGCGGCCGACTGTGCAGAGCAGACCGCGTCGTGGCAGGATGACCGGACCATCGGCGACGTGCTGGATGCGCTTCGCGAGGTCTTCGGCTCGGCGGTGCCGGAACCGACCGGCAGCGTGGTGACGCGCTGGCAGCTCGACCCGTACTCGTGCGGCTCGTACGCCTACCTCCCCGTCGGCGCACGGCGCCAGGACCACGACGACCTCGCCGAACCCATCGGGGGCGGTGTCCTGCAGCTCGCGGGCGAGGCCACCTGGACGGACGACCCCGCCACGGTCACGGCCGCCCTCGAGTCCGGACGGCGTGCCGCCGAGCGCATCCTGGCACGACGGCGCTGACCGGTCCGCGCGGTCAATTCTGCTTGGGCTGCCGCCACTGGTTCGCGCGGCGGTTCTGCTCCGCCTCGGCCACGATGGTCTCCAGGCGCCGCTGCCTCGTCGCGTCCGTCTTCGCACTGAGCAGCCACTCCAGGATGGCGCGGCGGGCCGATCGTGGGAACGCGTCCCAGTTGCCGCGCGCAGCCGGGGCAGCGTCGAGCGCTCGCCGCAGGTCGTGGGGCTCGGTCAGCTCCTCCACCTCGTCGAGCGCCGCCCATCGTCCGCTGCGGACGGCGGCCTCCACCACGGCCTCGCCCGCGGGGGTCATCAGCCCGCGCTCGCGCAACGACGCGACACGCTCCTTGTTGCGGCGCGACCAGGCGCTCGAGGGCTTGCGCGGGTTCAGGCGCAGCATGGCGTGAGTGTCGTCGAGAGACCGGGGCAGGCTGTCCACCCATCCCGCGCAGAGCGCCTCCTCGACGATCTCGTCGTAGCTCAGCGTCCGTCCGGCGCCCTTCTCGTACACGAGCCAGACGCCGGGCGAAGACTCGCCGTTCTCCGTCAGCCAGCGTCGGAGCTCGTCGCGGCCGGCGACGCTGATCCGTTCGAGTTCGGCCACCCCGTCCCTCCTCGATCCTCCCGCGCGGTCAGCACGCGCACGATCGACTGCACCAGCTCTCGTCGTCGCGCGTCCGTGCGGCCGTCCGCATCCTCCACCCGGAAGGGCGCGAGCTGCCACACCTCGCACAGGCCCCAGATGACGACATACAGGTCGCGGGGGTCCCACGCCCGCGAGACGCCGCCTTCGCGCTGCCACCGCGCGATCAGCTCCTCCGGCACCGGGAGCCCGCGCAGTTGTGCGGTCGCCTCCTCCCACGGGTCTGTCTCGAGGCGCGCCCAGGAGAGCAGACGCAACGTCTGGGGGTGGCCGGCGATGAAGTCGTAGACGCGTCCCGCGAAGTCGACGATGCCGTCCGCGTCGCCGCCGACCGTCTCGGCGACCTCGGTGATGACCGAGGCGATCGTGGCGACGAAGAGGGCGCGCTTGTCGCCGAAGTAGGCGTAGATGCGCTCCTTGTTCGCGCCGGCGCCCACGGCGATCCGGTCGATCCTTCCGCCGCCGAAGCCGTACTGGGCGAATTCGGCGCGGGCGGCCTCCAGGATGCGCTTGCGAGTCGCGATGGCGCGGTCGGAGATGGTGGCCGTCGCGTCCGTGGGTGCTGCCATCTCGTCCCGTCCTCGGCTTCTGTTGCTTTCCGTGTACGTAAGGGTATCATTGCCCAACCGAATAGTTGGTTGGCTTCGAAGGAGAACCATGGCCGCGCATCAGCCCGCCGTCTCGATCACACGTGTCGGGTATCGCGCAGATACCGTGTTCGCGGCGACGCCCGAGCCGCCGCTCACCTGGGCGACAGAGACCGACGCACCCGGATGGCGCCAGGCGTGGGCGGAGCTCGAGAGCGACGGCAAGGTCGTGCGGATCGAGAGCGATGAGTCGGTGCGCGTTCGGTGGCCGTTTCCGGCGCTGCGCCCCCGTGAGCAACGCGTCCTGCGGGTCCGTGTCGGCGGCACCGACGGCTCGGTCTCCACGTGGAGCGACGGCTGCGTCGTCCGGGCCGGCTTCCTCGCGCCGGGGGAGTGGACGGCGTCGATGATCGCCCTCGCCGAGCCGGTTCGTCAGGGTCAGCCGGCGCTTCTGCGCACCGAGTTCAGCGTCGAGAAGGAGGTCGCGTCCGCCACGCTGTACTCGACGGCTCAGGGGGTCTACCAGGTCGAACTCAACGGCGTCCCCGTGGATGCGGACACGCTGAAGCCCGGATGGACCTCCTACCAGTGGCGGCTCATCCACGAGACCCAGGACGTGACGCGTCTGCTGAAGCAGGGCCGCAACGCCGTGGGCATCGAGCTCGCCGCGGGTTGGTTCGCCCAGCCGTACGGGTTCGGCGACGACGCGATCCCGTTCTACGGCGACCAGCCGGGCGCGGCGCTGCACCTGGTGATCGAGTACCGGGACGGTGACATCGTGGTGATCGACACCGACGGCCGCTGGACGGGATCCGGGGAGGGTTCCGTGATCGAGGCGGGACTCTACGCCGGGCAGCACGACGACGCCCGCCGTGAGCAGAGGGGATGGTCGAGCGCGGGCTTCGACGACGGCGAGTGGTCGCCTGTGGCGACGCGCCCTGCGCCGGTGCCGGAGCCGCGGATCGCGCCGCCGGTCCGCCAGATCGAGGAGGTCTCTCCCGTCTCTGCGACGGTGTCGCCGTCCGGCGCGACGATCCTCGATTTCGGTGTGAACATCGTCGGGCGGCTCCGCGTCCGGGCGCAGCTGCCGAGCGGTACGAAGCTCGTGTTCCGTCACGCGGAGATCACGAGCGGCGGCGAGTTGGACACGAGCTCGATGCGGGGCGCAGCCGCCACGGACTCGTTCGTTTCGGCCGGCGAGCCCGTCGTCTGGGAACCCCGGTTCACCTTCCGCGGCTTCCGTTTCGCGAGCGTCGACGGCTGGCCCGATGGCCTCCCCGTCGACGCGATCACCGCCGTCGTGATCTCCAGCGACCTGGAGCGCACCGGCTGGCTGGAGACGTCGGACCCGCTGGTGAACCGCCTCCACGAGGCCATCGTCCGCAGCACCCGGGGCAACTTCGTCTCGCTTCCCACCGACTGTCCGCAACGGGACGAGCGCCTCGGCTGGACCGGCGACATCGAGGTGTTCGCGCCGACCGCAGCGACCCTGTTCGACGTCGACGGATTCCTCGCGAACTGGCTGCGCGACGTCGCTCACGAGCAGTCCGCCCTGGCAGGGATCGTGCCGTTCATCGTCCCCAACGTCATGGGTCTCTTCACCGCGCCGACGGCGGGGTGGGGCGACTCGTCGGTAGGGGTCCCCTGGACGCTGTACCAGCGCTTCGGGGACCGGACGGTGCTCGAACGCCAGTACCCGAGCATGAAGGCGTGGGTCGACCAGGTGGCCGAGCGGGCCGGGGACGGCCGCCTGTGGAAGGGCGGATTCCAGTTCGGCGACTGGCTCGATCCCACGGCCCCGAAAGACGATCCGACCGCCGCGAAGGCGGACAAGGAGCTCGTCGCGACGGCGTACTTCTACCGGTCGGCCGGCATCGTGGCTCAGACGTCGGCTCTCCTCGGGGAGGCGGAGGACGCGGAGTACTACGGCCGGCTCGCCGGGGAGATCAAGCACGCCTTCACCCGCGAGTACGTGACGGCGAACGGGCGCCTGAGCTCCGACGCGCAGGCGGCCTACGCGCTGGCGATCGCCTTCGGCCTGGCCGAGAACCCGGAGGTCGAGCGGTCGATGGGCGTCCATCTGGCGCGCCTGGTCCGCCGTAACGCCTACCGGATCGGGACCGGGTTCCTCGGAACCCCGGTCATCGCCGGGGCGCTCACGCGAACCGGGCAGCTCGAGGCGGCGGACCGCCTGCTGACCCAGACGGAATGCCCGTCATGGCTGTACCCGATCACTGCCGGAGCCACCACGACCTGGGAGGCGTGGGACGCCCTCCTGCCCGATGGCTCGCCGAGCCCGGCAGCCACGTCCTTCAATCACTACGCATTCGGTGCGGTGGCCGACTGGCTGTATGCCTCGCTGGCCGGTCTGAGCGCCGCGGAACCGGGCTACCGCACCATCCGTATCGCTCCGGTGCCCCTGCCGAGCTTCACGCGGGCATCCGCGGTGCACATCACCCCCTACGGCAGGGCTTCTGTGGAGTGGGAGCGAGACGGGTCGGGGCTACGGGTGCGCGCGGTGGTGCCGCCCAACACGTCGGCCATCGTCCAGCTGCCGGACGGCCGGGAGCCGTTCGAAGTCTGGGCCGGACGCCACGAGTGGTCTGTCGTCGACGAACGCGCGCCGCGCCCGTCGGTCGAGCGGCTCACGATGGAGAGCGACCTGGCCGACATCGTCGACGATCCGGCGGCGTACCGGGCGGTGCTGTCGGCCCTCGACAAGCATGCGCCCGACGCGGCGGAGGCTCTCCGCTCCCGCACCCGCTGGGACGAGGGTGTCGCTCTCGGCGTCGAGCTCTTCATCCTTCCCCGCCATGTCCAGGCCGCGGTCGACGAGGAGCTGCGGCTTTTCGTCCCGACCGCCCGGTGACACGAGAGAGAGAGAGAGAGAGACGGACATGCTGACCCTCACCGCCAACCTTGAACTGAACTTCCCGGATGTCGACGGCTTCCCCTCGCGTATCGAGGCCGCGACGACGGCCGGCTTCCATGAGGTCGATATCTGGTCGACCTTCGACAAGGATCTTCCCGGCATCCGATCGGCGCTGAACGCGACCGGCGCCCGCCTGATGTCCGTGCTCGCCGAGCCCCGGACCGACGTGGCGTGGCCGGACGCCGACCGGGACGCGTTCTTCGGCGGCCTGGAACGGACCGTCGAGAACGCCCGCTTCCTCGGTGCACCGTTCGTGATCGTCGACTCCGGACTCGGCTTCCCCGGCCAGTCGCGGCGCGTCCAGCTCGACCGCCTCGCAGACGTGTACGCCCAGGCGGTCGAGCGCATCCGCGGTTCGGGGATCACGTTGCTCCTGGAATCCGTGAACACCCGCATCGATCATCCGGGGCTGCTTCTCGATCGCAATGCCGACTGTCGGGCGCTGATCCGGGCGGTCGACGATCCGTCGCTCCGCTGGCTGTACGACGCCTACCATTCCTTTGCCGAGGGCGAGGACTATGCTGCCGAGCTGCAAGCGGGGGCCGATCTCATGGCATACGTACACCTGGCGGACGCCCCTGGTCGTCAGGAGCCGGGTACCGGTGCAGTCGACTGGAGCGGGTGGCTCGACGCCCTCGTCGCCACCGGCTACTCGGGATCGGTTCAGCTCGAGTTCGCGCCCTCCACCGACTTCGGCTCCGCGGTGTCGTACATCCGCTCGCTCGTGGATGCTTAGGTTGAAAAACAACCAAAGTGTGTCTTAGAATGGCAATGACGTCGGGGCTTCGGCCCGTTCCTCACCGCGATGTCGCGGCGAGGGCACAAACCGTCGCGTCGATCCCCCGATCGTTCGGGTCTCGCGTATGCCGCTCTCGCCAGTGAGGTTCCGTCTCCTCGTCATCTCCCTCCTCGTCGTCTCGTTCCTCGGGGCGCTCGACAACACCGTGGTCAGCACGGCGATCGCCACGGTCGCCGGGCAGCTCGGCGCGCTCGAGCACATGAGCTGGATCGTCGTCGGCTACACGCTGGCGAGCACGGTCCTCCTTCCGGTGCTCGGCAAGCTCGGCGACCGGATCGGGCCCCGCGCCGTGTTCCTCGCGTCCGTCGTCGTCTTCATCGTCTCGTCGGTCGCTTGCGGTTTCGCGAACGGCATCACCTGGCTGATCGTCGCCCGCGTGGTGCAGGGGATGAGCTCGGCCGGCCTGCAGCTGATGTCGCAGACGATCATCGCCGAGACCACGACGCCGAGGCAGCGGCCCAAGTACCTCGCGATCATCGGGGCCGCCTTCCCGGTGGCCATCCTCGTCGGCCCGGTGCTCGGCGGTGTCATCACCGACTACTGGGGCTGGCCCTGGGTGTTCTGGATCAACGCCCCGGTCGGGCTGGTCGCCCTCGTGCTCGCGCTCGTCGCCGTGCCGCACATCGAGCCCGGCCGCGCGGGGCGGTTCGACCTGGCGGGGACGATCGCGCTCACGATCGGGCTCGTCGCGCTCGTGCTCGCGGTGACCGCGGTCGGCGACGGCTCCCAGGCGGCCGTGACCGTGATCGAGTTCGCGATCGCCGCCGTCGCGCTGACCGCCTTCTTCGTCATCGAGACCCGGGTCGCCGAGCCGCTGGTTCCGCTCCACCACTTCCGCAACCGGACGGTGGCGACCGGCACCGTCATCTCGGCCATCGTCGGCGTCGGGTTGTTCTCGATCACGGCGTATCTACCCACCTACTTCCAGATGGCGTACCGGACGACGGCGACGGTGTCGGGCCTGGTGCCGATCGCGACGGTGTTCGGGATGCTCGTCAGCAACCTCGCGACGGGCTGGCTCGTCAGCCGCACCGGCCACTACCGCGTCTATCCGCTCATCGGCACCGCCCTCGGGGCGGCAGGCCTCGCCGCGATGGCGCTGCTCCCGGCCGGGTCCCCGTTGTGGGCGCCCACCGTGGCGATGGCCGTCGTCGGCCTCGGCACGGGAGCGTTCATGAGCCTCATCGTCGCCGTTGTCCAGAGCGCCGTCCCGCGCAGCGAGACGGGGACGATCACGGCAACCACGAATCTCGTCCGCCAGGTGGGCGCCACGGTCGCCACCGCCCTCATCGGAGGGATCATCGGCACGAGCGTCATCGCGCTGCTCCCGGCCGGACTGGACGCCGCCACCCTCACGCCGGCCGTGGTGCACGCACAGGATGCTGCGGCGCAGGAGCAGATCGCGCAGGCGTACCACGGCGTCTTCGTGCCGCTCTTCGTCGCGCTCGCCGCGACCTATCTCGTCGGGGTGGCGGCGTCCATCCTGCTCCCGAACAGCCGGCTGTCCGACGACCGCGTCACGGCGCCGGACGCCGAACCGGCATCCCTCACCACCTGAACACCGCACCGCACAGGAGACCAGCATGAGCACCACACCGGACACGACCGTCGCCGTCGTCGGGAGCGGCCCGATCGGATCCGCCTACGCCCGACTGCTGCTCGAGGCGCTGCCCGGCGCCCGCGTCGTGATGCTCGAGGCGGGACCGCAGCTCACCGCCATCGCCGGCGAGAACGTGCGCAACATCCCCGACCCGGACGAGAAGGAGCGGGCGCGCGAGCGGTCGCAGGGCCCGCAGGCGGGCGCGTTCCGCGAGTCGCTCGGCATCCCGTCCTCTGTCGTGGTGGAGGGGATGTTCACCGCCCGCGGCGGGACGCACCTCCTCGACTTCGGCGGCCCGGGGTCGGCCCACGCGGAGAGCTTCCCGGCGGCCGCCGCCTCCACCAACGTCGGCGGGATGGGCGCGCACTGGACGGGCGCGACGCCCAGCCCGGCGTTCAGCGAGCGCATCCCGTTCATCCCCGACGAGGAGTGGGACGACCTCCTCGCCGAGGCCGGCCGGCTGCTGCACGTGCAGACCGCGGCGTTCGCCGACTCGGCGATCGGCGAGGCGATCCGGTCGCTGCTGGCGGAGGAGTTCGCGGGCGAGCTGCCCGAGGGCTACGGGCCGAGCACGCTGCCGGTCGCGGGCGACCCCCAGCCCGACGGCACGATGCGCTGGGCGGGTGCCGACACGGTCCTCGGACCGCTGCTCGACCCCGCGAGTCCTCTCGCCGAGCGGTTCGAGCTGCGCGACCTCTCGCTGGTGCGACGCGTCGAGCACGCCGACGGCCGCGCGACCGGCGTCACCGTCGAGGACCTGCGCACGCACGAGGTCTACGAGCTGGATGCGGACCTCGTCGTCGTCGGCGCCGACGCCTTCCGCTCGCCGCAGCTGCTCTGGGCGTCGGGTATCCGCCCGCGGGCGCTCGGGCACTACCTGACCGAGCATCCGGTCGTGATCTCCACCGTCGCCCTCGACGGCGAGCGGATGGGCCGGTTCGCGACCGAGGAGGACCTCGCGCAGGAGCACGCCCGCCGTGCCGTCAATCCGGCCGATCCGGTGGCCGCGGTGAACCGCATCCCCTTCTCGGAGCCCGCTCACCCGTTCTCGCTGCAGGTGATGTACGTCGAGACTCCGCCGTTCCCCCTCGACCCGCAGCACCCGGCGGCCGGCAACCGGTGGGGCTACGTGAACATGGGCTACGGGATGCGCAAGCACCCTCGCTTCGAGGACGCGGTCACCTTCGACGACAGCGAGCCCGATTACCGGGGCTTCCCGAACATGACGATCACGTACGCGCTCACCGGCGCCGAGCAGGCGGAGATCGCCGAGGCGACCGAGCGCCTGCGCCGCGCCGGCAACGCGTTGGGGACGTTCGTCGCCGAGCCGCGGCTGCTGCCGAACGGATCCAGCCTCCACTTCCAGGGCACCATGCGCCTCGGCGAGGACGACGACGGCACCTCCGTCGCCGACCCGTACTCGCGGGTGTGGGGCTACGAGAACCTGGTTGTCGGCGGCAACGCGCTGATCCCGACCGCCACCGCCATGAACCCCACGCTGATGAGCGTCGCGATCGCCGTCCGCGGAGCCCGCGAAGCCGCCCGCCGGCTGACCGCCGCCGCCGAGACGGCCGAGATCGCACACTGAGCACACCCCGAGATCTGAGGAGGATCGAAATGCTCGAAGAACAGTTGATACAGACGGCGGGTTTCCGCAACGTCGGACCGGAGGGCGCGCGCACGGGCTTCCAGCTCCGGGTGCGCAGCCCGTACTACCGGGGCCTGTGGGCGGATCTCATCGAAAAGCCGACGGTGACCGTCGACGGTGAGCGCTTCGACGGCGAGACCATCCGCTGGACGCTGCCGGCCGGCGAGTTCTCGTTCGGCGAGCTGCAGGAGTCGACCGACGCGCGCTGGCCCCTGGGGCACGCGGCCACGCTCACGGTGCCCCGCGAGGGCGGGCTCTCCCGCGGCATCCACGACGTCACGCTCGAGCTGCGGCTGCGGATGTCGTACATCCCGGAGGAGCTGCAGCCGTCGATCTGGACCGCGTCGCGGAAGGCGGTGATCGTACTGTGACTACGGAACACGCAGGGACCACCGACGACCTGCCCTTCGGCCTCGGCGTCTCGCTGTACTCGTACACCGACGACATCGGCGTCACCATGACGGTCGAGGAGTGCATCGAGGATGTCGCCGACCTCGGCGCCTCCGGCATCGAGATCCTCGGCGAGGGCCATATCCAGGACTACCCGAACCCGTCGACCGCGTGGATCGACGCGTGGCACGCGCGGACCGAGCGGCTGGGCCTCACGCCCACGCTGTACGGCTCGTGGATCGACACCCGGCGGTTCCCGGGCCGTGACATGACGGCGGCCGAAGGCGCCGCGCAGCTGGAGCTCGACCTGCGCCTCGCCTCCCGGCTCGGCTTCTCGTTCGTCCGGCCGAAGATCGGCGTCATCTCGGAGGACCTGCGGGTCGACCCGATCTGGCAGGAGGCCGTCGAGCGCAACCTGCAGCTCGCCGCAGACCTCGACATCGTGATCTGCCCCGAGATCCACTGGCCGACCGTCATCAAGTCCCCGGTCGTGGAGGAGTACGTGGCGTTCAAGGAGCGCACCGGCTCGGATCACTTCGGGCTGCTCATCGACACCGGCGTCTTCGAGCTGTCGTCGTACCCGCGGCGAGGCGGCAGCGCGTCGTTCCGGATGGGCGACGGGACCGCCCGGCCCCCGGTGGTGCCGTTCGTGCCCGTGTCGGACCTCGCGGACGTGATGGAGCACACGGTCTACTTCCAGGCCAAGTTCTACGAGGTGGACGACGAGCTCGTCGACCACTACATCCCCTGGCGGGAGATCATCGACGTCGTCGTCGACTCCGGGTACACCGGGTGGCTGTCGAGCGAGTACGAGGGGCACCACGAGCCCTACCGCGCGCCCGACCAGCTTCGCCGCCAGCACGCCCTCATCCGCACCA
This sequence comes from Leifsonia xyli, assembly GCA_001647635.1. NCBI lineage: Bacteria > Bacillati > Actinomycetota > Actinomycetes > Micrococcales > Microbacteriaceae > Leifsonia > Leifsonia xyli. The sequence continues at coordinate 2,715,858 of CP014761.1, forward strand.
TCGCGGCCGAACGCGCCGGAAGGAGCTGATCATGCCCAACGGGCTCATCGACGACGCGAGCCTGCGCGTCCACCCGGACGGCCTCGCGCTCTCGCTCACCATCCCGTGGTACCGCAGCCTGTGGCTGTCGTCGGTCACGACGCTGCGGCTGACCCTCGACGGCGCGGAGGTGCCGGAGGAGGACCTCGCGTTCGAGCTGGACGGCGTGCGCTACGCGATCCCGGACCTTCCGCAGCAGAGCGACGTGCTCTGGTACCTGCAGTCGCATCCGTTGCTGATCGTCCGCCGGGACCCGGCCGTCGCGCTGGGCGAGACGCACGAGGTCGAGCTGCATGGCGAGCTCCGGCTGCCGTACATGCAGATCGCCCCGGGAGCCGACGGCGGTCCGGGCGTGTACGTGCCGAACGTCGTGCACCAGCGGCTCACCCTCAGCGCCGGTGACCGCGACGCGACGCCGCCCGCCCTCGCGACGGAGGTGCCGCCGGCACCTGCGGCGACCGACGAGGACCCGTTCCGGCTCGGCCTCACCCTCTACTCGGCGAGTGCGGAGTTTCGGGCCGGGTGGTACGACTTCGACGGCCTGCTCGACCGGGTCGCCGAGCTCGGCATCGGGCCGGGCATCGAGATCGTCGCGTCCCAGATGCTCCCGGCCTACCCGGCGCTCTCCGACGAGTTCGTCTCGAAATGGCGGGCCGCCTTCGACCGGCACGGCTTCGACGCCAGCTCGTTCGGCGCGAACCTCGACATGGGCAAGCGCCGCGACCGCGACATGACCCCCGACGAGGAGTTCGAGGTCAGCGAGCTGCTGTTCCGGGATGCGAAGACGCTGGGCTTCCCGCTGGTGCGCATCCAATCGGCGAAGCCCGAGCTGCTGCGGCGGCTCCTGCCCGTCGCGGAGGAGCTCGAGCTGAAGCTGGCCTACGAGATCCACGCTCCGATGGGCCCGAACTCGCCCGAGATCATGAAGGTGCGCGACGTCTACGCCGAGCTCGACTCCCCGCTGCTCGGCTTCGTCGCCGACTTCTCCTCGACGATGCACAGCATGTCGCCCACGCTGCTGCGCGCGGTGAGCCGCGCCGGGCTCGACGACGAGGGTGTGCAGCGCCTGCAGGACATCTGGGCGACGGACGCGCCCATGCGCGCGCGTCAGGAGGAGTTCATCCAGTACCTGCGCGGCCGCGACTTCGACCCCGGCCGGCTCGGCGCCTTCGCCCGTCTCGCGTTCAACATGCACGGACACGTCGACCCGCACGAGTGGGCGGACATCATGCCGCAGATCCTTCATGTGCACGCCAAGTTCTACGACATCGACGAGCGCGGCCAGGAGCCGGCGATCGACTACCCGGAGCTCGTCCGCATCTTCGTCGAGGGCGGCTACCGCGGCTACTGGTCGAGCGAGTGGGAGGGCCACGCCTTCGCGGAGCTCGGCGAGGTCGACCCGCTGCTGCTGGTGCGGAAGCAGCACGACCTCATCCGGGCGAGCATGCGGGCGCTGCAGCCCGCAGGACGGTAGCGGGGCGCCGATGACCGATGTGCAGCTCAGCGACCTGCGGACCATGCCGCTGCCGGACACGCTCGCCTGGCTGCGCGAGCACGGCGAGCCGGCGGACCCGCGGCCGGGAATCGACACGGCGTCGCTGCGACGGCGCTTCCCGCGGCTCGCGCATGTGCGCACTCGCGACCTGGTCGTGGAGGCGCCGAGCGGACCGCAGCCCGCTCGGCTGTACCGCGACGACACGGTCGCGCCCAGCGGAGCGGCGCTGGTCTGGGCGCACGGTGGCGGATTCATCGGCGGTCATCTCGACATGCCGGAGTCGAACTGGGTGGCGCTGGAGCTGGCTGCACGGGGCATCCCGTCGCTGGCCGTCGACTACACGAAATGCCTCGGGACGTCCATTATCCCGTGCCGTCCGACGACGTCCTCGCCGCCTGGCAGTTCGCGGTGGCGAACAGCGCCGAACTTCTCGGGGTCGGACCCGACGAGCTGCTCCTCGGCGGCGCGAGCGCGGGCGGCAACCTGACCGCGGGCGTTGTCGCGCGACTCCGCGACGCGGGGAAGCCGCTGCCGGCCGGCCTGATCCTGGTCTACCCGGCGCTCGACCCGGACGGTGCGCATCCGGGCGCGGCTCCCGACCCGGACTCCCCGTTCGCCCGGCTCTCGGTGAACTACGCCGGGTCGGCCCGCGCCCTGCAGAACCCGTACGCCTTCCCGGGCCTGGGCTCCGTCGGCGGCTTCCCGCCGACCCTCGTCGTGGTGAGCGAGAAGGACGGGCTGCGGCCCTCCGGCGAGACGTTCGCACAACGACTGGTGCGGGCGGGGCGCGACGCCACCCTCCATCTGGAGCCGGACGCCGACCACGGGCACATCGACGAGCCGTCGGATCCGGCCGCCCTCCGGACGATCGAGGCGATCGCGGACTGGGTCCGCGGCCGCGCCTGACTCAGGCGCGGACGCCGGCGGCGACGATGCGGCCCGCCTCCTCGAAGAGGCCGCGCATCCACGTGTGCTCGGGGTCGTGGGTGTGCACGGGATGCCACCACAGAGCGTTCATGATCGGCGTCGGCTCGAACGGGAGGCCGACGACGCGCACCGCGCCCGCCTGCTGGGCCAGCGGCACCAGCGCCCGATGGATGATACCGACGCGCCCGGTGCCGGCGATGAAGTGGGGGATGGCGAGGAAGCTCTCGACCACGACCTCCACGTTCGGCTCGATGCCGAGCTGCTGAACCTGGCGTTCGGCCGACGTGAAGGCCGAGCGGGACTGGTAGTTCATCACCCAGGGCAGCGTGGACAGCTCCTCGCGCGACAGTGTGTCGCCCACCGTGTCGTTCGTCTCGGCGACGATCGCGGCCCATTCGTCCTGCCACAGGTCGACGAACGGCAGCTCGGTCAGGAAGCCGTGGGGGATGACCATGCCGTCGACCGACCGGAGCCGGTTCGCCGCATCCTCGACCACGGTCGGGTTGTGGAGCATGAAGCGGAAGTGGACACCCGGCGCCTGCTGCGCGGCCAGCTCGGAGACCACGCGCCCGATGGTGGTGAAGCCGTAGTCGGACCCGAAGATGGAGAACTGGCGCACCGACTCCGACGGGTCCCACGCCGCCTGGCTCTCGAACACGCGGCGCGCGGCCTCCAGCGCGATGGTCGTGTGGTCCGCCAGCCGCAGGGCGAGCGGCGTCAGCTCGTACGTGTTGCCCCGGCGGGCGAGAATCGGGTCGTTGAAGTGGATGCGGAGCCGCGAGAGCGACGCGCTGAGGGCCGGTTGGCTCAGCCGGAGCCGTTCGGCGGCGCGCGTGACGCTGCGCTCGGTGAGCAGCGCGTCGAGGGCGATCAGCAGGTTCAGATCGAGCCGCGACATCAGCGGATAGTCGGTCACGACGGTGTGATCCTTTCCGACGAGGGCCAGGCGATCTCACTATAACGAGTCGGGTATCGACCTAGCTTATGTCTGGGATAAGCAGAAGGCGCGTTGTTTATCTGCTTTAGCGCTGCGACACTCAAATGGCACCCGGAGGTCGGCGCAGTCGCCGCCCTCGCCGACAACGAAGTCTTGGAAGAGGTCAAACCCGATGAAGATCACACGCAGGAGCCGGACCGCTCGGCTCGCCTGGCTCGCCATTCCGGTCAGCGCCGGACTCGTCCTCGCCGGCTGCTCCTCGAGCGGCACCTCCGGCAAGGAGCCCCAGACCATCACCTTCGCCTTCGGCGCCACCAACGACCAGGACAAGGCGGCGTACACCGGCCTCGCCAAGGCGTTCGAGGCCGAGAACAAGGGCGTCACCGTCAACACCGAGAACCTCCCCACCCAGAGCTACGGCACGACGATCGCCACCCGCGTCCAGGGCGGGAACGCCCCCGACACGTTCTACGCAGAGGGCGGCACGGGCCAGGCCCAGTCCGTGATCCCGTTCGCGAAGTCGGGACTCGTGCTCGAGCTCAACGACCCCGGCCTCACCTCCAAGATCCCGGAGGCCGCGAAGCCCCTCTGGACCTACAACGGCAAGACCTACGGCGTTCCGCTGGGGACCCAGCTCAACGGCACCATCTACAACGACGAGCTCGCCAAGTCGATCGGCGTGAACATCGACGCGACCACGAGCCTCGACGACATCATCGCCCAGTGCGGCAAGGCGCGGGCGGCGGGCAAGACGATCTACGGCCTCGCGGGCTCGACGTTCCAGAACAACGGCATCCTCGCGATCGCGATCGCCACATCGACGGTGTACGGACCGGACAAGGACTGGAACAAGAAGCGCTCCGAGAACAAGGTGACCTTCGCCGGGACGAAGGGGTGGGTGACCGCGCTCGAGTCGATCAAGAAGATGTACGACGCGGGATGCTTCCAGGATGGTGCGACGAGCGCCGGCTTCGACGCCCTCACCAACGGCGCCTCCTCCGGCAAGGTGCTCGGCTTCTTTGCTCCGAGCGCTGCGGCCGCGTCGATCATGCAGGCGGCGGGAGGCCACGTGAAGCTCGTGACGCTCCCGGTCGGCGCCCCGGCGGGCTCCAAGACCTACCTGTCGCTCAGCGAGGACCAGGGGGTCACGGCCAGCTCGAAGACCAAGAGCCCGAAGCTCGCGGAGAAGTTCCTGAAATACATCATCTCGGACCAGGGCCAGGAGGAGTACTCCAAGCTGGTCGGCACCATTCCGGCGAACGCCAGCAGGACGTCGGCGCTGCTGCCGCAGTACGCGCCGATCAAGGACCAGCTGGCAAAGGACGACATCCGTGGGTACGCCCCCACCGAATGGCCGAACGCCAAGATCTACACCGACCTCGGCAACGGCGTCCAGGGAATCCTGACCGGTCAGATGACCGTCAAGCAGGTGCTCCAGCAGATGGACAGCGACTGGGGTTGAACCGGTGACCTGAGGCGGCCGGCTCCGCGGGAGCCGGCCGCCCGATCCGGTAGGAAAGGAACGAGTCGATGACGACGCAGTCAGGGGTACGGACCATGACGAAGACCCAGACCCAGGTGCGCGCGCCCCACCGCGCTCCCCACACGAAGGCCTATCGTGTACGGCTCGGCAGCTGGTGGTGGGCCCTTCCGGCCCTCGTGCTGACCCTGATCGTCATCTACGTCACCACCGTGACCGGCGGCTTCTTCGCCTTCACCAACTGGTCCGGCCTCGGGCCGTTCGACTTCGTCGGGCTCCAGAACTTCGTCAAGATCTTCCAGACGCCGGAGCTCATCGGCTCCCTCTGGCACACGCTGTTCCTCGCGTTCGGCTTCCTCATCTTCACGAACGTCTTCGGTCTGCTGTTCGCCCTCGCCCTCAACCGCTCGCTGAAGTCGCGCTATGTCCTGCGGACGCTGATCTTCATGCCCGTGGTGGTCAGCCCGATCGCCGTCTCGTACATCTGGAAGTTCATCTTCGACTACAACGGCCCCCTCAACCAGGCGCTGACCGCGGTCGGCCTGCCCAAGCAGAACTGGCTGGCCGACCCGACGCTCGCGATCTGGTGCGTGCTGGTCGTCATGGTGTGGCAGAACATCGGTTTCGTCATGGTCATCTACCTGGCCGGCCTCGCGACCGTGCCGATCGAGATGGAGGAGGCCGCGGCGCTCGACGGGGCCGGCCCCTTCAAGCGGTTCCGCTTCGTCGTCCTGCCCCAGATCCAGCCGTCGGTCGCTATCGCCACCACGCTGACGCTCATCCAGGGCCTGCGGGTCTTCGACCAGGTCGTCGCCCTCACCGGCGGAGGCCCGGCCGGTGCGACGCAGACGCTGGCACTCGAGGTCTATGAGCAGGCGTTCACCTACCAGCAGTTCGGATTCGGCGCGGCTCTCGCCCTCATCCTCAGCTTGCTGATCCTGCTCTTCTCCATCGCGCAGCAGTACGCGACGCGCGACCGCTCGCTCAAGGAGGCGTGAGCCGATGTTCCGCTACACCAAGAAGACGCTCACTATCGAGATCATCACGCTGATCGCCGCGGTGATCATGCTCTTGCCGTTCTGGATCCTGCTGGTCGGGTCGCTGAAGACCCTCCCGGCCATCCTCGACTCCGCCGCCATCGCACCGCCGACGAGCCCGACTATCGACAACTTCGTCCAGCTCTTGTCGCCGGCGTCGTCGTCCTCGGGCAACATCTGGGCCGGCCTGTTCTCCAGCGTGATCATCACGGCGGGGAGCATCGTGCTCCTGGTCGCGCTCGGCTCGGTCGCCGCCTACGGTATCGCCCGCTCCACCAGCAAATGGAGCCGCCGCTCGTACTACCTGTTCCTCACGGCGATCATCCTCCCCACGCAGCTCGGCACCCTCCCGCTCTACATCGGAGCACGGAACGTCGGCCTCGTCGGCAACCCCTGGGGAATGATCCTCATCTACACCGGGATGCTGATGCCGCTGTCGGTGTTCCTGTACGCCAACTTCTTCCGCAACCTCACCCCGGAGTACGAGGAGGCGGCGATCATCGACGGCGCCAACCGTTACCAGGTGTTCCAGAAGGTCGTCTTCCCGCTGATGTCGCCGGCGACCGGAACGGTCGCCATCCTCGCCGGGCTCATCGTCTGGAACGACTTCTTCACGTCGCTGATCTTCCTGAACGGCACCGCCTGGCAGACGCTGCCCGTCGTGATGTACAGCTACGTCGGGTCGCTGGTCTCCCAGTGGAACCTGATCTTCGCCGTCGTCATCGTGTCGATGATCCCGATCCTGGCCTTCTACGCCTTCGCGCAGAAGCGGTTCATCCAGGGCTACGCGGGCGGGCTCAAGGGCTGACCGTGGCGACCGACAGCCGTCGCGGACCCGATCGAGGGGACGGGACGTTCCTCAACCCCGTCCTGCCCGGGGACCGGCCGGACCCGTCGGTGCTGCGCGTCGGCGATGCCTTCTACCTGACCTACTCGTCGTTCGACGCGTCACCGGGGCTGACGGTCTGGCGCTCGCCGGACCTCGTCAACTGGACCTTCGTGACCTGCGCGCTCGCCGAGCCGCACAGCACGGTCTTCGCTCCGGATCTGGTGGAGCACGACGGGCGGTACTTCATCTACTTCCCGTACATCCCGAGCGCCTGGTCGGAGGAGATCGCGGCGCCGGAGGTGTGGGTGGTCCACGCCGACAGCCCCGAAGGGCCGTGGAGCGAACCCGTTTTCACCGGGATCTCGGGTGCCATCGACCCGGGGCACATCCAGGGTGAGGACGGCGAGCGCTACCTGTTCGTCAACGGCGTCCGGCGCTGCCGGCTGAGCGCGGACGGGCTGACAGCGGTCACCTCGCTGGAGAAGGTCTACGACGGCTGGCGCTACCCCGACGAGTGGATCACCGAGGCCTACGCGCTCGAGGGGCCGAAGCTCTTCCGGCGCGGCGACTGGTTCTACCTCGTGAGCGCGGTCGGCGGCACCGGCGGCCCGGCGACCGGCCACATGGTGATCGTCGCGCGCTCCCAGTCCGTGCACGGCCCGTGGGAGAACGCGCCGCACAACCCCGTCGCCCGCACCTGGTCAGCGGACGAGGCATGGTGGTCCCGGGGCCACGCGACGCTCGTCGACGCCGGGGACGACTCCTGGTGGATGGTGTCCCACGGCTACGAGAACGGATACCGGACGCTCGGGCGCCAGGCTCTTCTCGAGCCGGTCGAGTGGACGGAGGACGACTGGCCGACGGCGCCCTCCCGCGACCTCGGCGCCCCGATCCGGAAGCCGGTCGACGGCGCGTCGCCGGTTGCAGTTCCGGCGCCCTCGGACGACTTCACGGCATTCGCATGGGGCGAGCGCTGGGTGTTCGACAACCCGGCCCGCGACGAGCTCGGCCGCGCACGGCTCGAGGGCGGTCTCGTCCTGCGTGGCAAAGGCCGCGGACCCGCCGATTCCTCCCCGCTGACGACCTGGTCGATGGATCGCGCGTACGAGGTCGAGGTCGAGCTGGAGGTGCGCGACGGTTCCACCGGCGGCCTCCTGCTGTACTTCGACGACCGGCTGTTCTACGGGATGGGCTGGGACGGCGAGGCCATGCAGAGCTACGCCGGCGGCATCCGGACACACTGGCGCGAGCCCGCGGAGCCCGGCGCGACGATCGAGCTGCGCCTGCGGAACGACCACCACCTCGTGACCGGCTGGCACCGTCGGCCGGGTGGCGAGTGGACGCGGCACGGCATCCGCTACGACACCTCCGGCGCCCACTCGGCGACGATCAACGACCTGAAGAGCCTGCGCCCGGCCCTCTTCGCCTCAGGCGACGGCGAGGTCGTCTTCCGGGGCTTCCGCTACCGCGCGCTCGGCGAGGTGGCGTCATGACCGTCGACCTCGACGCGCTCATCGCGCGGATGACCTGGGAGCAGAAGCTCCTCCAGCTGCAGATCGTGTGGCGGCCGGACGCCGCGGAGCGCGAGGCGCTGCTGCGGCGCGGTATCGGCTCGACGTTCTGGCCGCCGAGCGCGGAGGAGACCAACGCCGCGCAGCGGATCGCGGTGGAGGAGTCCGAGCTCGGCATCCCGGTGCTCGTGGGCCTCGACGTCATCCACGGGCAGTTCACGATCTTCCCGACGCCCCTCGCCCAGGCGGCGAGCTTCGACCCGGCGGTGGCGGAGCTGGATGCGCGGGTCTCCGCCTCCGAGGCGCGCTCGGCGGGCGTCACCTGGACCTTCTCGCCGATGGTCGATGTGTCACGCGATCCGCGCTGGGGACGGGTCGTCGAGGGATACGGCGAGGATGTGTACCTCGCCTCGGTCTTCGCCGCCGCGAAGGTCGCCGGCTATCAGGGCAGGACTCTCGCCGCGGGCGATGCCATCGCCTCCTGCCTCAAGCACTTCGTCGCGTACGGCGCGGGGGAAGCGGGCCGCGACTACAACAGCGCGGACGTCTCCGATCGCCGCCTGCGCGAGACGTACCTCGAGCCGTTCCGCGCCGGGGTCGAAGCGGGCGCGGCGACCGTCATGGCCGCATTCACTTCGCTCAACGGAACCCCGATGCACGCCAACCGCGCGCTGCTGACCGGTGTGCTGAAAGACGAGTGGGGGTTCGACGGCGTGGTCGTCGGCGACGCCGACGGCGTTGCGCAGCTCGTGCAGCACGGGGTCGCCGCGGACGAGAGGGCCGCCGTGGTCGCCGCGCTCGAAGCGGGGGTCGACATCGTGATGGGAGGCAGCATCCTGGTCGACGCCGACGGGGTCGCCTTCGTGACGCCCGAGGAGCTCTCGGAGGATCGCGTGGACGATGCGGTGCGCCGCGTCCTCCGTCTCAAGCAGCGGCTCGGGTTGTTCGAGCACCCGTTCGTCGACGAATCGGCGGCCGCACACGAGACCACGGAACGCTACCGGGATCTCGCGCGCCAGGCGGCCGAACGCTGCACCGTCCTCCTGACGAACGGCGGCGCGCTGCCGCTTCCCGACCACGGGCGCATCCTGCTCGCGGGGCCGTACGCCCGGAGCCTCGACCACCTCGGCACCTGGGTCCAGCACTTCGCGTCGCCGGTCCGCGAGTCGCTCGTGGACGCTGTCGCGACCGAGCTTCCCGCGGTGGACTGGGACGTTGTCGACGGCTGCGGATTCTTCGACGCCACCGACGCCTCCCTCGGCGAAGCCGTTTCACGTGCGGCTGACGCCGACCTCGTCGTCGTGGCCGTCGGCGAGCCCAGCCGCATCTCCGGCGAGGCCAGCTCGCGCGCCGACATCAGCCTCCCGGAGGCCCAGCGGCGCCTCATCCACGCCCTCTGCGACGTCGGCGCACGCGTCGTGGTCGTGCTGGTCACCGGGCGACCGCTCGTGGTAGAGGACTGGATCGACCGGGTGGATGCGGTGCTGTGCGTCTGGCACCTCGGCTCCGAGGCGCCGGCGGCCATCGCACGCGCGCTGTCGGGCCGCGTGAACCCGGGCGGCCGCGTGCCGATGACCTTCCCGCGGGCGGTGGGCCAAGTCCCCATCCACTACGACCACGAGCGCACGGGGCGTCCGGCGCGCACCGGCGGCGCGCTGCTGCCGGAGACGATCCAGGAGTTCACCGGCCCGAACAACACCGACGACTACTACACGTCGAAGTTCCTCGACCTCCCGCTGGGACCGCGCTTCGATTTCGGGCACGGCCTCAGCTACACCTCGTTCGCCCTCGACGGCGTCGTGTTGTCGGCCGACACCGTCACCGCCGACGGTCTGAAGGCGGGCCTCCGTGCGGAGGTGACGGTCGCCAACACGGGCGACCGCGCGGGCGACGACGTGATCATGCTGTTCGTCACCGACGAAGTCGCCACGGTGACCCAGCCGGTGCGCCGCCTGCGCGCCTTCTCCCGCGTGACCCTCGCGCCAGGCGAGAGCACTACGGTCGCGTTCCGGCTGGACGCCGACGACCTCACCTTCTGGGCCGACGGCGCCCGGCGGGTGCTCGAGCCCGGCGAGTTCACCGTCACCATCGGCGACGGCACGTCCGAGCAGCGGCTCGCGCTGCGCCTGACGGAGGCAGCATGACTCTCCCGCAGCTCCGCGACGCCGTCACCGGCAGCGTCCCCAACGCGATCATGCCGCTCTTCTGGCAGAAGGGCGGCCCGGTCGAGGCCGTCCGCGAGGAGATGGAGCGGATCGGCGACGCCGGGATCGGCGCCGTGATCCTGGAGGCGCGGCCGCATCCCGACTTCCTCGGCGAGGGCTGGTGGCGCGACGTGGACGCGGTGCTCGAGATCGCGCGCCGCCGCGGCATGACGGTGTGGTTCTTCGACGACGACACGTTCCCGACCGGCCACGCGGGCGGCGCTGTGGAGACCGCCCCGGCCGCCCTACGACGGCGCTTCCTGACCGAGCGGCACACGGACGCGGTCGGGCCGGCGCGCGGCGCATCCTTCATCGTCGAGCGCCGGAAGTTCTGGGGCCCGGAGGCCTCCCAAGGCACCGGAGAGCTGATCCGGGTGGTGGCCTTCCGCCGTGCCGAGGACTCCGACCAGCTCGTCGGCGACCCGATCGACCTCACCGACCGCATCGTCGACGGGACGCTGCACTGGGACGTCCCGGACGGCTGGTGGCGCGTCTTCTTCCTGTCCGTCGGCGCGGCCGGCGGCAGCGAACCGCACGCGAACCACATCGACTACCTGAACCGGGACTCGGTCCAGCTCCTCGTGGACGGCGTCTACGAGCGGATCCACGAGCGCTACGAAGACGAGTTCGGCACGACGATCGGCGGGTTCTTCAGCGACGAGCCGGGCCTCTACAACGACCCCGACACCTTCGACTTCGGCTCGGCGCTCGGCAAGCCCGTGCCGCTGTCGTGGAACGACGAGGTCGCCGCACGCCTGGAGGAGCGGCTCGGCCGCGACGCCGCGCTGCTGCTGCCGCTGCTCTGGGCTCCGGCCGGGGGTCGCGAGCGGCCGGTCCGCTACGCGTACATGGACACCGTGTCGCGGCTGTACTCCGAGAACTTCGGGCAGCGCCTCGGCGACTGGTGCCGCGCTCACAAGGTGGAGCACATCGGCCATGTCATCGAGGACAACGGCGCGCACGCGCGGCTCGGACCCGGCGCCGGCCACTACTTCCGGGCGATGGCCGGCCAGGACATGCCGGGGATCGACATCATCGGCGGCCAGGTGGTGCCGGGCTTCTCGCGCGGGCCCTTCGGCAACATGACCGGGGCGGCGGACGGGGAGTTCTTCCACTTCGGCCTCGCGAAACTGGCGTCGTCGGCCGCGCATCTCGATCCGCGCACCCACGGGCGGGCGATGTGCGAGACCATCGGCGCGTACGGCTGGTACGCCGGGCTGCGGCTGTTCACCTGGCTCACCAACCACCTGCTGGTGCGCGGGGTCACGCACGTCGTGCCGCACGCGTTCTCGCCCGCGCCGTTCCCCGACCCGGACTGTCCGCCGCACTTCTACGCGCGCGGCGCGAACCCGCAGTACCCGCACCAGCGGGTGCTGAGCGACTACACGAACCGGCTGAGCCACCTGCTGCAGGCGGGCATCCACGTCGCCCCCTTCGCGGTGCTCTACCACGCGGACGCGGAGTGGCTGGGCGACGCGATGCCGTCGGAGCGGCCGCTGCGGCTGCTGATGGAGGCGCAACTGGATGCCGACATCGTTCCGGCGGACGCGCTGCCCGAGGCTGTGGCGGAGGGCTCGCGACTCGGCCTGGGCGGCGAGACGTACGACGCGCTCATCGTCCCGGGCAGCGCCTACCTGCCGGCCGCCGTCGCGGCCGAGCTGCTCCGTCTCGACGACGAGGGCGTGCCGGTCGTCTTCGTCGGCTCGGTCCCGGAGGTGGAGGTCATGAACGGGTCGGTGGATGCTGCCGCGCTCCGCGTCCGCTTCCGCCACGTCTCGCAGAAGCGTCTCGTGGACTCCGTCGCGGGCATGACCGACCGGGCTGTCCGAATGGACAGGCCCGCCCCGGATCTGCGCGTGCTCCGCCGCGACCTCGGCGACGGCGACGTGCTCATGCTCGTGAACGAGTCGGTCCGGGATGCGGTGCGCGGGCCCGCGACGCTGCCGCGCGGCGGCGGAGTGGTCGCCTACGACGCCGTGACCGCCACCCTCACGGCGGTTCCGGCACATGCGGCAGGAGGGACGACCCGGATCGACGTCGACCTCGCGCCCGGCGAGGCGATCGTGCTCGTGGTCGGCGACCCCGCGCTGTGGGAGGGCCTCCCGGTGCGACCGGCCACCCAGGCCGTCGCGGAGCTCGAGCTGTCGCCGGAGTGGAAGGTCGCCACGGCGACCGCGGGGGAGTCCCGGTACTCCGACTGGGGCACGCTCGACGATCTCCGTCCGCTCAACGAACCCGACCTCCTGCCGCGCTTCAGCGGCACCGCGCGCTACACGGCCGAGTTCGAAACGGAGCAGACCGAGGGCGGCCACACTCTCGACCTGGGTCAGGTGTTCGAGCTGGCCTCGGTGCGGCTCAACGGCGTCGACCTCGGCACGCGGGTCGCGCCTCCCTACGTCTTCGACATCCCGGACGGGGTCGTCCGCGACCGCAACACCCTCCAGATCGACGTGACCAACACGCTGGCGAAGGCGCAGCCGGACTTCTTCTCCGCGTTCGCGCAGCAGGAGCCGAGCGGACTTCTCGGGCCGGTGACACTGATCACGAGGAGGGAGCGGGGATGAGCGGCGCCGATACGTCCGTACGGGAGGCGTTCGAGCGCTTCTGCGACCTCTTCTATACGCAGAAGCGCGTCTCGGACGCGTTCGCCTTCCTCGTGGCGGACGACTACCGGCAGCACAACCCGACCATCGCCGACGGGCCGGAGGCCGCCGTGGCGATGCTGACGCCGAAGTTCGACGGAAGCCCGGACGCCCGCTTCGAGATCCAGCGGATCCTCGTCGACGGTGACCTGGCGATGGTCCACGTGAAGGCTTCGCGACCCGGCGCCCCCGATGCCGCGGTCGCGGACATCTACCGATTCGAAGGCGGCCGGATCGTCGAGCACTGGGACGTGCTGCAGCAACTCCCGGCGCACGCCGCCCACGACCATCCGATGTTCTGAACAGGAGAAGCCATGTATCAACTCGCACCCAACATCGAACTGCTCTTCACCGAGGCGGGCGACTACCAGGACCGGGTGCGCGCCGCCGCCGCCGCGGGCTTCACCGCCGTGGAGATGTGGGGGCCGACGGGCGTCGACGCGCCCGCGACGCCCAAAGACCTCCCGGCGCTGAAGGCCGCGCTCCAGGAGACGGGGACGGTGCTCACCGCCCAGCTCTCCGAGCCCCGCACCCAGTTCATGATCCCGCCGTGGGACCACTCGGAGTTCTTCCGCAAGCTCGACGAGGGCGTCGCCATCGCGCAGGACCTCGGCTGCCCGCGCATCGTCGTCGGCAGCGGGACGGGCTTCGGCGGCTGGAAGCGGCAGGTCCAGCTCGACAAGCTGATCGAGATCTACCAGAAGGCGGTCGCACAGATCGACGGCTCCGGCGTGACGCTCGCGCTGGAGCCCGTCAACATCCGCGTGGACCACCCCGGCTCGCTGCTCGACCGCACGTCCGAGGCCGTCTATGTAGCACGCGGCGTCGACTCGCCGTTCTTCGGCGTGCTCTACGACATCTACCACTCGGCCGTCGAGGGAGAGGACATGGCCGCCGAGCTCCAGAACGCCGGCGACCTGATCGCCTACGTGCAGCTCGCCGACGCCCCCGGGCGAGGCGAGCCCGGCACGGGCGACCTCGACTGGACGGAACGGCTGCGCATCCTGCGCGCGTCCGGGTACGACGGGCCCATCGGTCTCGAGTACTACCCGACCCAGGAGTCCGCGGCTTCGGTCGCGCTCATCCGCGACCTGGCGGCTGCGGCATGAGCCGGTACCCGGACGTCGTGGACGTCGTCATCGTCGGGAGCGGACCGACGGGCGCGGCCTACGCGCGCATCCTGAGCGAGGAGGCGCCGGACGCGACGATCGCCGTGTTCGAGGTCGGCCCCACGGTGTCGGATCCGCCCGGCGCGCACGTCAAGAACATCGAGGACGCCGCGGTCCGTGCCCAGGCGCAGGAGCGCTCCGAGGGTCCCGGCGCCGGAGCGGACACGGTCAGCTCCCCGGGGGCGGTCACCGCCGGGCAGCGCCGGGCGCGACCGGGCACGTACCTGCTCGACGAGGGCTACCAGGAGCCCGGCGAGGACGGCATGCCCGTCGTCGCGTTCTCCAGCAACGTCGGCGGGATGGGGGCGCACTGGACGGGCGCCTGCCCCCGCCCGGGAGACAGCGAGCGCATCGCCTTCCTGCCCGACCTCGACGAACTCCTCGACGAGGCCGGCCGGCTGCTCAACGTCACGACCGACGCCTTCGACGGCGCCCCCTTCACCGCGCTCGTCCGCGAGCGGCTGGCGGCCGCGGTCGACGACGGGCGACCGGAGGAGCGGCGCGTGCAGCGCATGCCGCTCGCCGTGCATCGGCGCGACGACGGCCGGCTCGTCTGGTCCGGATCGGATGTGGTGTTCGGCGACGTGACGCGCAGCAATCCGCACTTCGGCCTCTACGACGAGTCGCTCGTCACGCGCGTCCTCCTCGAGGACGGCCACGCGTCCGGCGTCGAGGTGCGCGACCGGCGCAGCGGAGAGACCCACGTCGTCCGCGCACGGTTCGTGGTCGTCGCGGCCGACGCGCTCCGGACACCGCAGGTGCTGTACGCCTCCGGCATCCGCCCGCCCGCGCTGGGCCGGATGCTCAACGATCAGTCGCAGGTCGTCTACGCCACGCGCATCCGCGACGCGGAGAGCGCCGCGGGCGGCGCCGGCGGCAAGACGGCCGGCGAGCACGGCCTCGACGAGGTCGTGGACGGCGCGATCAGCGAGCGCAGCGGCGTCACCTGGGTGCCCTACACCGATGACATGCCGTTCCACGGCCAGGTCATGCAGCTGGACGCGTCCCCCATCCCGTTGGCGGAGGACGACCCGGTGGTGCCGGGGTCGATCGTCGGCCTCGGGCTGTTCTGCGCGAAGGACCTGCAGTGGGACGACCGCGTGGAGTTCCGCGACGACGAGCTCGACTGGTACGGGATGCCGGCCCTGCGCATCCACTACACGCTGACCGACCGCGACCGCGAGGCCCTCGATCGTGCGCGGGCGCAGATCACCGCGCTCGCCGAGGCGGTCGGGGACCCGCTCGGCGATCGTCCCTTCACCCTGCCTCTCGGCGCATCCCTGCACTACCAGGGGAGCACGCGGATGGGCGAGACGGATGACGGCCGCAGCGTCTGCAGCCCGGACAGCGAGGTGTGGGGCGCTCCCGGCGTGTTCGTCGCCGGCAACGGCGTCATCCCGACGCCGACGGCCTGCAACCCGACGCTCACCTCCGTCGCGCTGGCGGTCAGGGGCGCTCGCCGAATCGCTTCTTGCCTTTAGTAACAAATCGACATTAGTGTGTAGAAACAAGGAAGAAGTCAAGGAGGACTTGTGATCCCCGACCGCATCATCGAGCAGGGAACGCTCACCACGACGGGCACCCGTGCCGCCGTCGAGGTGCGCATCCCCTGGTACCGCGCGCTCCCGGCGTCCTGCATCGCAGGCGCGACGCTGTCCGTGGACGGCGTGCCCGCTCCGGCCGAGACGCTCCGCTGGGAGCTCAACGGCCGCGAGCGCACCTTCGACGACATGAAGGACGACACCGAGGAGTGGTGGTTCCCGCTCGACTCGGCCGTGCTCTCGGGGGACATCCCGGTCACGGCCGACGACAGCGAGCACGAGGTGGCGGTCGACCTGACCGTGTTCATCCCGTACATCGTCATCGGCGACGACGAGGTGCTCCACATCGAGGAGCAGGACACCAAGACCATGAAGGCGGTGACGGCATGAGCCCGACGACCTCCGGCCTCGGATCCCCGATCCAGGGCGTGACCCTCTACAGCTTCACCCGGGCGTTCCACGGCCGCGAATACGACCTGGAAGGCCTCATCCGCAAGGTCGCCGCCGACGGCTACGGCCCCGGACTCGAGGTCATCGGCTTCTCCAGCTTCCGCGGGTTCCCGGCGATCGACGACGCGTTCGCCGGCTGGTTCCGCGACCTGGTCGCCGAGCTCGACCTGGTGCAGACGTCGCTCGCGATCAACGCCGACATCGGCATCCACCGCGACCGGATGCTCAACCAGGACGAGCTCATCGAGTACATGCGCCGCCAGATCGAGGCGGCGGCGAAGCTGGGCTTCCCGATCGCCCGCGTCCAGATCTCGATCACGCCCGACTCGATGGCCGCCCTCGCTCCGATCGCCGAGCAGTACGGCGTGACGCTCGCCCTCGAGGTGCACGCCGACCAGTACGCGTCGCATCCGCGCATCCTCGCGCTGCGCGACCGCTACGAGGAGGTCGGGTCGCCGTTCCTCGGCTTCACTGCGGACTGGGGCGCGACCACCGTCGGCTTCGCGCCGTCGCTGCTGGAGGCCTACCGCCGCCGCGGGGCGAGCGAGGAACTGCTCGCCCAGGTGGTCGACCTGTGGAACGAGTTCTACGAGGCCGGTCCTCCCGCCGACCAGGCAGACCACGGCCAGCGCTTCGGCCGCTTCATCGGGCTCGCCGCGCAGAACGGCCGGCCCGACCTCGGCATCGACTTCGGCATCAACGGCACCGGCCTGTTCGGCCCGGCGCGCGTGGACGACTGGCTGGAGATCATGCCGTGGATCAAGCACGTGCACGGCAAGTTCTTCGGCATCGACGAGAACCACGAGGAGCCCTCGGTGCCGGTGCGCGACTTGATCGCCCTGCTCGTGCGGAACCGCTACAACGGCGCCATCTCGAGCGAGTACGAGGGCTGGCACTGGAACTACTGGGACTCGCCCTTCGAGATCATCCGCGACGAGCAGGCCGTGCAGCGGTCGGCGGCGCAGGACGCCGGGAGCCGCATGGTCACCGACGCGGCCGAGGCGCGCCTCCAGCTGGGCCAGTGGCTCCCGAGCACCGAAGGGGTGAACCGATGAGCCAGGACGCGCAGGCGACGAGCACGGCTCCGATCAAGTGGAGCTACATGGACCACTGGCGTGCGAACGGCCCCCGCGGTCCATACGACCAGTGGCACTCCCGCCGGACCATGACGCGCTTCCTCCGCCAGGTGAGGGCTGTCGGCTTCGACGCCATCGACACGTTCGACTTCCGGATCTGGCAGATCCTGGAGCAGTACGGCTCGGTGGCGAACTACCAGGAGTTCGTGCAGGAGCAGGGCCTCGAGCGGATCGTCAACACCTTCCACGGCGTCTACTACGACCCGGAGCGCTACGCGCCCGAGGTGCCCGCGACGCATGACAACATCATCGAAGACTTCAAGCGCACCCTCGACATGTGGTCGGGCATCCAGCTCGACAACATCATCGTCATGCCCGGTTCGCGGTTCTTCGACGAGCAGGGCGTGACCGACGACGGCCTCAAGCACGCGGCCGACATCTGGGGGAAGGTCGGAGAGCTCACGCAGCAGTACGGCGTCAACCTGACCTGTCACCACGAGTTCTACGGTGGCATCCGCACCCGCGCCCAGATCGACACGTTCTACGGCTATGCCGATCCGCAGTACGTGAAGTTCTTCGTGGACACCGCCCAGCACTGCATCGCCGACGTCGACCCGGTCGCCGTGTACGAGGCCCACCACGAGCGCGTCACGGGCTTCCACTTCAAGGACACCCGCACCAAGGACGTGAACGAGGACTACCGCCTGTGGCCGGACGCCGAGCTCTCGGCGGTCACCACCGAGAAGTGGTTCTACGAGATGGGCACCGCGGAGGGCCTGGTCGACTTCGAGTCGATGATGCGCTCGGTGCGCGACCACGGCTACACGGGCTGGATCAGCGTCGAGCACGACAAGGCCGACAAACTCGGCGGCGACTACTCCGAGAGCACGGCGGTCGCGCGCTGGTACGCCAAGAACGTCCTCGACCGCATCTACCTGGAGAAGACGGCATGAGCGACATCCGGTGGGGCTACGCCCTCAACCAGTGGGACACGAACATCGACGCGTTCGTGCGCAAGCGCGACCACGAGCGCGCCTTCAAGACGATCTCGATCAGCGGGTTCTCCGGGGTGGAGCTCACCGCCGAGAGCTTCGGCCCCTGGGAGCCGCTCGGTTCGCCCGAGCAGATCGGCAACCTCTACGGATCGCTCGAGGGCTTCCGCCAGGTTCTCGCCGACTGCGCGCTCGACGCCGTCTCCAGCTACGTCTACGACCCGTTCATCGGGTTCGACGTGGAGATGGGCCGCGGGCCCGATCCGCTCGATCCCAACGCCGCGCCCCGGATCACGGCCACTGCGATCTGGTTCGCGGAGGCCCTGGAGGCTCTCGGCGGCGCCGTGCTCGTCGTCCGTCCCTGCGGGTCGGCTTGGCAGACCGGCGCCCTCGACGACGGCCAGATCGCGACACTCGCGGCGCTGTGGAACGCCGTCGGCGCGGCCATTGCGCCCTTCGGAGTCTCGCTCGCGCTGCATTTCGACTTCCTCTCGGCGCTCCGCCTCGAGGACGGCCTCGCCCAGCTGCTCGACGCCACCGACCCCGCGCTCGTCGGGCTCGCGCTCGACACGGCCGAGTTCGCGGTCGCCGGCGTCGACCCGGTGGCGGTGCTCGAGCGTCACGCCGACCGTGTCCGCCACGTCCAGCTCAAGAACGCGTACGACGTCGTGGACGACGCCGAGGCCGTGACCCCGCACGCCGAGCAGTTCGTGCGCACCGAGGGCGGAAGCCGGCGCGTCGAGCGCTGGTTCTTCGAGCCGACCGACGAGGGCGGCCTGGTCGACTTCGAGTCGTTCGTCCGCACGCTGGCCCGGCTCGATTACACCGGCTGGATCGTCGTGGAGTCCGACCAGAGTCCCCACCCCGCCGAGAGCGCGATGGTGAGCGGCTGGTACGTGCAGAACGTCCTCGCACCGATCGTCGAAACAGCGCGGAAGGAAGTACCGACATGGTGAACGGCGGCATCGCGGGCTCGGGGATCGAGCTCGGAACGACCCTCTACTCGATGACGAGCGAGTTCGCGGCGGGCGTCTACACGCCGGAGACGCTCATCGCCGCCGTCGCCGAGAACGGCATCGGGCCGGGCGTGGAGTTCAACATCGCCCAGCTGCTGCGCACCTACCCGGATGTCGACGACGAGTTCGTGAAGCTCTGGTTCGACTCGCTCGAGAGGTACGAGCTGGAGCCGAGCGCCATCGGCACGAACCTCGACATGGGCCGGCGCAAGGACCGCGACATGACCCCGGACGAGGAGCACGACTTCCTCGCCCGGCAGCTCAAGACGGCGCACACCCTCGGGTTCAAGCGAGTGGTCATCCGCTCGGCCGGACGCGATCTGCTGCGCAGCCTCCTGCCGCTCGCCGAGGAGTACGACCAGAGGCTGGGATACGAGATCCACGCGCCGCAGGGGCCGAACGACCCGAAGGTGCTCGGCATCCGCGAGCTGTACGACGAGCTCGGCAGCGACCGGCTCGGCTTCACGGCGGACTTCTCCTCGACGATGCACAGTCTCTCGCCGACCCTGCTCTCGCAGCTGGAGAAGATGGGCATGGACCCGAAGCACTTCGCCGTGATGGACGAGATCTGGCACGAGCCCACGCCGATGCACGTGCGCAACCAGAAGTTCGAGGACTACCTCACGGGCGAGGGCGTCGATCCGGTCGGCTTCGGCCCCTTCACCCGCCTGGCGTTCAACATGCACGGCCTGGTGCCGCCGGAGGAGTGGCGGGACATCATGCCGCAGATCTTCCATGTGCACGCCAAGTTCTATGACATCGATGCGAATGGGCAGGAGCCCGCCATGGACATCCCGCGAATCGTCCGCCAGTTCGTCGAGGGCGGCTACCGGGGATATCTGTCGAGCGAGTGGGAGGGTCATGCCTTCCAGGACCTCGGGGAGGCCGATCCGATCGACCTCGTGAAGAAGCAGCACGCGCTCATGCGGCGCACCATCGAAGACGCCGTCGCCGGCGTCCCAGCCTGACCCACGAAGGAGTAGACACCATGTCGGACACCACCACCGAGACGTCCATCTCGGACCTCGTCGCCGAGGTCGCGCGGCTGCGCGAGGACGTCGCCGCAGCGCAGCGCCTCGCCCAGCGGGCTGAAGACCGCGGGCAGGTCGAGAACCTGTTCAACCGCTACATGTTCCTGCACAACGCGTTCGAGGACGAGCAGATCATCCCGCTCTGGGTCAAGGAGGGCACCGAGGGCATCCGCGCCCGGTACACCAACGCCGGGCAGTACACCACGTGGGAGAGCGTCACCCGCTACCACCGCGACCGGCCGCATCCTGTCGGCAAGCTCATCCTGCACGCGGCCACGACGCCGGTGATCGAGGTCGCCGGCGACGGCGAGAGCGCCAAGGGCGTCTGGATCATGGCCGGCACCGAGTCGGGCCTCACCGACCCTGCGGTCGCCGAGGAGTTCCCGGACATGTACTCGCCGAAGGAGGTGCTCGGCAAGAAGGTCTGGGCGCACTGGGTGTGGTGCAAGTACGCGGTCGACTTCCTCAAGCAGGACGGCGAGTGGAAGTTCTGGAAGTTCCGCTGCTACGAGCTGGCGCGGGCGCCGTTCGAGGAGAACTGGATCAGCTTCGGCCTGAAGAACCAGGGCGCGTTCGACCTCGACCTGATGTACTTCGGCGACGACGGCAAGCCCGTCTTCATGCCCCCGGCCGACGAGCCGGCGCCCAGCGAGAACCACCCGTACAGCCCGGAGACGGTCCAGAAGCTCGAGCCGGCGCCCCCGCGCGGTACGACACCTTCGTCGACACGTACGAGTAGGAGAGGACCATGGCAACCCACAACTCCCTCTTCTCCGAGAAGGATGTGCGGCGCACGGAGGACGGCATCGCCGTCTCGGTGCAGCTCCCCTGGTACCGCAGCCTGTGGCTGTCCGCGGTCGACGGCGTCGCCGCGACGGTGAACGGCGTGCCGGTTCCGCGCGAGGACCTGCGCTTCGTGCTGAACGGTCGTGCGTACCGCATCGAGGAGCTGCCCGAGCAGTCCGAGACCCTGTGGTTCGTCGCCGACCGCCCTGACATCCTCATCGCGCTGGGCCGTGCGCCCGAGGCGGGGGAGAAGCTCACAGTCGAGGTGGTGCTCACCATGCGCCTGCTGTACATGCAGATCATGCCGGGCGTCGACGGCGCACCGGGACGGTACGTGACGAACCGCGTGCCGGTCGAGCGGGAGCTGGTGCTCACATGACGCTCCGCGTGGCCATGATCGGCTACGGCTTCATGGGCGCTGCGCACTCGGTGGGGTGGCGGCAGGCGCCTCGGGTGTTCGACCTCCCGGAGGCCGTGGAGCTGGCGGTCGTCGTCGGCCGCAACGAGGAGGCGGTCGCCCACGCCGCCGAGAAGTGGGGATGGGCGGAGTACGCGACGGACTGGCGCGAGGTGATCGCGCGCGACGACATCGACCTGGTCGACATCGTCACGCCCGGCGACTCGCACGCCGAGATCGCGATCGCGGCGCTGGAGGCAGGCAAGCACGTCCTGTGCGAGAAGCCCCTCGCCAACACCGTCGAGGAGGCCGAGGCGATGGCTGCTGCCGCGGAGCGAGCGGCCGAGCGCGGCGTCCGTGCGATGGTCGGCTTCACCTACCGGCGCGTCCCGGCCGTCACCCTGCTGCGGGACCTGATCGCCGAGGGGCGGATCGGGCGCGTCCAGCAGGTGCGCGCGGCGTACCGCCAGGACTGGCTGGTCGACCCGGAGATGCCGCTCGCCTGGCGCCTGCAGAAGGAGCACGCGGGTTCCGGCGCCCTCGGCGACATCGGCGCGCACATCGTCGACATGACGCAGTTCGTGACCGGTCAGAGCGTGGAGGCGGTGTCCGGCATCCTCGACACCATCGTCAAACGCCGGCCCCTGCAGGCGTCCGGGTCCGGTCTCGCCGGGGAGGCGGGCGAGGGATACGGCGACGTGACCGTCGACGACCTCGCGATCTTCACCGGCCGCCTGACCGATGGCGCCCTGGTGTCGTTCGAGGCGACCCGCTTCGCAACGGGTCGGAAGAACGCGCTGTCGATCGAGGTGTCGGGGACGCTGGGCGCCCTCCGCTTCGACCTGGAGGACCTCAACGTCCTGAAGTTCTACGACCGCACCGACCGCGCCGAGCTCCAGGGCTTCACGACCATCCTCGTGACCGAGCCCGTGCATCCCTACGTCGCCGGCTGGTGGCCGGCCGGGCACATGCTCGGCTACGAACACGGGTTCGTGCACCAGGTCGTCGACCTCGTGGGGGCGATCGCCGAGGGGACCGACCCCCACCCCACCTTCGCCGAGGGGCTGAGCGTGCAGCGCGTGCTGGCGGCCGTCGAGGCCAGCTCGGAGAACCAGTCGTCGTGGGTCCGCGTCGCTGCGGACGCCGCGGTCGCCGTCTGAAAGAGGAGAACAAGCATGCCGCGTCCGATCACCCTGTTCACCGGCCAGTGGGCCGATCTGCCGTTCGAGGAGGTCGCCCGCCTCGCCGGCGAGTGGGGCTACGACGGCCTTGAGATCGCCTGCTGGGGCGACCACCTCGACGTCTCCCGCTGGGACGACGCCGACTACGTCCAGTCGCGCAAGGACATCCTCGAGCGCAACGGCCTGCAGGTGTGGACCATCTCCAACCACCTCGCCGGCCAGGCCGTCTGCGACGACCCCATCGACCAGCGCCACCGCGACATCCTGAACGACCGGGTGTGGGGCGACGGCGATCCCGAGGGCGTCAGGCAGCGCGCCGCGGAGGAGCTGAAGCTCACCGCGCGCATGGCCGCGGCGCTCGGCGTGAAGACGGTCACCGGCTTCACCGGGTCGTCGATCTGGAAGGCGGTGGCCATGTTCCCGCCCGCCTCCGACGAGTGGATCGCCGCCGGCTACCGCGACTTCGCCGACCGCTTCCACCCGATCCTCGACGTCTTCGAAGAGGTCGGCGTGCGGTTCGCGCTGGAAGTGCATCCCTCGGAGATCGCCTACGACTACTGGACGGCGAAGGCGACGCTGGAGGCGATCGGCCACCGCGAGAGCTTCGGCATCAACTTCGACCCGTCCCACTTCATGTGGCAGCAGCTGGACCCGGTGGCGTTCGTGCTGGACTTCGCCGACCACATCTTCCACGTGCATGTGAAGGAGTCGATCACCAACCTCGACGGCCGCAACGGCGTGCTCGGCTCGCACCTGCCGTGGGCGAACCCGCGACGGGGCTGGACGTTCGTGTCCACCGCGCACGGCGAGGTGCCGTGGGAGCCCATCTTCCGCGCCCTCAACTTCATCGGCTACACCGGGCCGACGAGCGTGGAGTGGGAGGACGCCGGGATGGATCGTCTGCAGGGCGCCCCGGAGGCGATCGCCTTCGTGCGCGAACTGAACGCGATCACGCCGCCCGACGCCGCCTTCGACGCGGCCTTCTCGACGAAAGCCGACTGATGACAGACCTGCTGAACGTCCTCATCCTCTCTGGGCACATGACCCGCGAGCACGACAACGAGCACCGCAGCTTCCGCCTCCACAACCAGTGGCTCACCACGCTCCTGGAGGACACCGGTCGCTTCCGCGTGCGCGTGGTCGAAGACCCGCGCGGGCTCGGCGCCGAGATCATCGACAAGTACGACGTCGTGATCGTCGTCTTCGAGGGACGGGACGGCTACTTCGACAAGGCGGTCGGGTTCGGCGCCGAGACGGACGCCGCACTGCTGAAGTTCGTCCGCGACGACGGCAAGGGCATCGTCTGGTTCCACGGGTCGGCCGCGCAGGAGCCCGACTGGGGCTACCCGGACGAGTACAACGTGCTCCGCGGCTCCCGGATGACCGTCGCGGGGGGCCTGCGTCCCCGGCCGTGGGGCGAGGCGCAGCTCGACACGGCCGAGCCGCGACACCCGATCACCGAGGGCATCAACTCACGCTGGACCGTCACCGGCGACGACATCCTCACCGGTGTGGAGATCCTCGACGGCGCCCAGGTGCTGCTCACGACGTACGACGACCTGGAGTCGTACGAGAAGGCGCCCGTCTGGCCGATGTCGCACTACCCGGTGGCCATCCCCGAGGAGGGCATCGCGGCCCTCCCGGGCATGAACACCGACCAGCCGATCGCCTGGATCAACGAGTACGGCGCGGGCCGCTCCTTCACCATCACGATCGGCCACGACATCGACACGTTCCGCCGGATCGAGTTCATCCGGATGTTCCCGCGCGGCGTCGAATGGGCCGCCACCGGCGAGGTCACGCTCACCGGCCCGGACCGCCGTGGCGAGCGGCGGTTCCTGCCGTGGCCGTACTACAACCGGGAGGGGTGAGTCCGGCTGTACCCGCGGAAAGGGAGGAAGTTTCGG
The DNA here is from genome assembly GCA_001647635.1 of Leifsonia xyli. Lineage (NCBI taxonomy): Bacteria > Bacillati > Actinomycetota > Actinomycetes > Micrococcales > Microbacteriaceae > Leifsonia > Leifsonia xyli. Next base: position 2,740,505 of record CP014761.1, read on the forward strand.
CATCTCGTCGCAGCAGCTTCCTCCCTTCCGCAGTCTTCACGGACTGTCGCCCCCGACCCTCCTCCGTTCTGCGCTTCCTGGAGGATGCCGCACGCTTCCGTAGCCGCGCAAAACCCTTCCCCCTGGCTGCCCAAAAACGGAGGATGAGGGTCGGCGCGCGCGGCGCGTTGACGCGAAACGGAGGTGTTCGGTCCCGAGTGGCTCGAAGCCATCCTCCGTTTTGGACGCCGATCGGAGCTGTGACCCCATCCCGGCCCGGCTCGAACAACGGCTGCCTCCCTCTCCAGATGGCCGCTCAGCGGGGGTGCGCGTTGCGACTAGGGCGGGACCGGTGAAGAGCCTACCTGCGCGGGCCTCGGGCTACCCAGAAATCACTTTCACCCCCAAACGGGTGACTGGGTATCAGCTGAGAATTGCGTACGAATTCTCAGAAACGCTAGGGTTGCCCTCGGCTCCGCGACACTCACCGCGACCTTTAACCCGAAACCACCGCGTTGGTCGACGGGCAAGCGTATGCGTGGAACGCGCGCGGCAGCGACAACATCCAGGACTCCGCGACGTACTCACCCTGGTGCTACTTCGTGGTGGACAACACAAAACCGGGAATTCCCAGCCTCACTCTGACGTCTCCCTCGGAGCCGATGGACGGGGCCGTCAACACCTTGCAGGTGCCCTCTGGGCCCGGACAGCCGATCACTGTGACAGTCGCCCCGCCAGCGGGGGAGGCGATCGCGGGGTATCAGGTGTGGTGGACGGAGGGACGCCCGACCACCCCGAGTCGGGCTGCCCCGGTGACTGATTACACGACCAGCCTTCCGCCGTGCGACAGTGTTGCCGGAGCTGACGCCCGCATCGTGTGCGCAGCCGCAGATGGCACACTCGCGCTGACTGTCGCTCCTCCCTCCGAGCTGGCCACATTGTGGGTAGCCGCGTATGACCGCGCCGGCAACGTTTCGTGCGACAGCGCGGAAGACGCATGCGACACCGCCAACGCAACGTCATCGGCCGGCGTGGGAGTCGCCACCCAGGGCGAGATCGATTTGACGAGCGGACACCGGTGGACCGCGATGGATACCGACCAGGCGAGCATCGATGACGCTCTCAGTAACGCGAAGCTCAAAGTAGGGAGCATCGCGGGTTGGGAGGCGACGAACATCTTCGAGGACCCCCAGTTCCTCACCCCGGCGCTGGTGTCACTGAACCGATTCGTCAAGCCCGGAGTATCCCACGCGGTGGACTCAAGCGAAAACGGAACACCTGCCGGTCACGTGCTCGAAATGACCTTGGGACAACTGGCAAAGGTGATTCCCGGCCAGGACGCCCCGCTCGGCAGCCGAGCGCTGTACATCTGCGCCTACGGGCTGGGCAAGAACATGCTCTCGACCTATCAGAACTGCGAGGGAACCGGTGCCGCTTCCCGCCTGCTGGGCTATGGCTGGCCGAGCGCAGAGTCCGTGCCCAAGCAGTACTCGGCGCGAGAGATCTTCCGGTGCCGGGTCGGCACGGACTATTTCGTATCGCTGCAGAGCAATTGCGAGGGACAGATCAACGAAGGGTCCCGCGGATTCGTCGCGGTCTTCAGTGCGACGGTCTCCGACCAGCAGGTGGTGGACCTTCGGACGACCTTCTCCGTGTCGGCACGCGTCAAACCCGGATCGAACCAGGGCACTCAAAGCCTGGTCAGCGCCCCCGGCACCCGTGACTCCGCGTTCTCCTTGCAGAGCACCAACGGTTCCTGGCAGTTCTGCATACGTTCGCAGGGCCCAACCAAGACGAGTGCCTGCGCGACCCAGCCGCTGGCGCAGGTGGACACCACCAAGTTCGTCACGGTTACCGGTCATTGGGATGCGGTCAATCGGCGTATCGGAATCACCTTGCTGATCGGGAACACCGCTCAGGGGACGCAGTGGGCCAGTTATGTGCCGCCTGCTGACAACACCGCTGCCCTGAGCGCGATCACGGTCGGGTCCGCCGTGTCCGAGGGGTACCCCTCGAGCTTCTTCGGGGGCGCGGTGGCCGGTGTGGCGATCTACCCGTCGCTGCTACCGGAGGAAGCCTCGCGACAACCGCTTCCCGGACCGAACCTCTAACCGCACGCACCGCCCCCGCGTACTCACCTCACTGACACGAAGGCCACTGCCATGTCTGCACGTCACCGGCGCAACACGTCCCCGTCCCTCACCTGGCGGTCGATCATCGGAATGACTGGCGCAGTAGCGCTGACCGCTGGACTGGTTGCCTATGTGCCCTCGCTGCTGGCCGAAGGAGCACCGGCCATTCCGGGTTTCGCACCGGCCGTCACCGGCACAGCCGTAAACGAGGGGCTACAGACCTCAGTAACTGCCCCCCGTTCGGCTGCGATCGAGAACACCACACTGCGTCCTGGAACGTACGCGGTCGATCTCGGCAACGGATCCGGCGATACCGGGGCGAAGACCGTCAGCTCGGGCTCTTCATGGCGTCCGCTGGCGGACACGGGACTGTCCGTCGCAGCCGGGTCGACGCTGCCCGGGGACGGGGAGACGGCACGCGCCTCGACCACAGCCGTTTCGGGTGGGAGCGTCGCGGTCACCGTGTTGGACGGTCGGCGTTCTGCATCCGCGGCGGCCGGTGGGCTTGCCCTCAGTATCGCGGCCAAGCGTGAGTCCACAGCCGACAGCTCCATCAGTGTGCGTATCCCTCGTCGCGTCCTGAACGGACTGTATGGAGCGGACTTCGCCTCCCGGATCCGCTGGGAGCAGACCAGTCCCGCCGAGGCGGGAGTCATTCCGGCGTCGCAGATGACCGGCGTGTCCGGTGGTCGGGTTCCGGCTGCTGCGCGCACCAGCGGCGAGGCAGTCATCGTGACCGTGCACCTGAACGGGCGGTCCGCGACGGTGCTGACAGCGGCGGCGTCTCCGAGCAGCTCCAGCGGAACGGGGACTTCTCCGCGACCTCGCTCAAGCCGGTCTCCACGTGGGACGTCTCGGCGCAGACCGGGACGTTCTCGTGGGACTATCCGCTGCGGGTGCCGCCGGCTCCGGCCGGGCCCGCACCGGATTTGGCCTTGTCCTACGACTCCCAGTCCGTCGACGGGCTGACCGGGTCGACGAACAATCAGCCCAGCGCGATCGGGGAGGGGTGGGCCCTGGATGGCACCGGGTTCATCGAACGCTCCTACGTTGGCTGCGCCCAAGACGACGGGCCCACCGGGCCGGTCAAGACCAGCGGCGACCTGTGCTTCAAGAACGCGAACGCTTCCGTCTCGTTCGCCGGGCATTCCGGCCCGCTGGTCCGGGTCGGCGCAACCAACCAGTACCGCCTGGCTAACGATGACGGCACCCGGTTCACCGAGTACACCGGCGCCCCCTGCCAGGCCAACGGCACCGCCAACACCGCCTGCTGGCAGATGGTCACCACCGATGGGACGCAATACTTTTTCGGCCTGAACCGTCTGCCCGGATGGAGTTCCGGCAAGCCCACCACCAACTCCGCCTGGACGGTGCCCGTGTTCGGCAACGATCCGGGCGAGCCCTGCCACGCGGCCACCTTCGCCGCGTCGGCGTGTGATTCCGGGTGGCGGTGGAACCTGGACTACATCGTGGATGTCCACGGCAACGCCCAAGCGCTCTACTACAACGCCCAGACGAACCTCTACGCCCGCAACGGTGCCACACCAGTGTCGTACGTGCGCGGCGGAGAGATCGAGCACATCGACTACGGCCTGACCGCAACAACCATCTACGCGGCCAACGCCGCAACCGGCCGGGTGCTTTTCAGCTACGACGGCAACGGTCGCTGCTCGGATGGCGCGGGTTCCTCCTGCACCCCGCAACCCGTGACCGGACCCGCGGTCAAGCCGTCGAACCCGGCCTCCTACCCCGATGTGCCCTTCGACCAGCTGTGCACCTCCGGCACCTGTGCAGACCAGATCGCGCCGACGTTCTGGACCACCGCCCGGCTGGCCTCGATCAAGACCCAGGTGCAGACGGCTGGCGGGTACAAGGATGTGGACTCGTGGGCACTGAAGCACGCGTTCCCTGCGCCGGGTGATGGCACGTCACCGGCGCTGTGGCTCTCCAGCCTCACCCACACCGGCTACTCCGGATCCTCCTCGCTGACCGAACCCACCGTCACTTTCGCCGGCACCACCATGCAGAACCGGGTGTGGGCGATCGATGGGCTGGCGCCGCTGGACAAATGGCGGATCAGTTCGATCAAGACCGAGCTCGGTGGGACAGTGTCCATCAACTATTCCGACCAGGAATGCACTCCGCCGACCGTGACGCGATTTTCGCCAACCCGGCGGCGAACACGAAACGGTGCTACCCGCAATGGTGGTCCCCGTCCACGAACCCGCCGATGCCGGCGCAGCAGGACCTGTTCCACAAGTACGTGGTGACCTCCACCGTCGAAAACCCCAACACCGGCGGCGCCAGCGCCGCGGGACACCCCACCTATTACTTCTATGGAACCCCCGCCTGGCGGTACAACGACTCCCCGCTGACCCCCGCTGACCGGCGCAGCTGGTCCGTCTTCGCCGGCTACAACACCGCCGAGGAACGCGAGGGTGACGCCAACAAACCGGCCGAGCAGGCCGTGACCAAGTACATCTTCTTCCAAGGTCTGGACGGCGACCGCGCCGCCCCTGCGGGCGGTACCCGGTCCGTCAGCGTCACCGGCACCCCAGGACTGCCGGATTCGCAGCAGTACGCCGGCCGCACCCGCGAGGTGGTCTCCACCAACGGTGTCAGCGGAGCCGTTCTCTCCCGCACCGTAATCACCCCCTGGTCCTCCGCCCCCACCGCGTCCGACGGTGTGCGGGTCGCCCGCTACACGGGGGATGCTGTCACGGTCGAAAGCGAACCGGTGTCCACCGGAGGCGACCGAACCACCACCACCACGGTCACCTTCGACGCGTCCAGCGGTCTTCCGCTGACCGAGCAGGTTGCCCCCTCGGATGCCCCCGCCACGTGCACCACCACTATTTACGGGGCGAACAACGACAGCAAAGTCATCACCGGCAGCATCGCCGAGGTCCTGAAAACCGCCGGAACCTGCGACCAAGCCCCGACCGCCGGCGCCGACCGGCTGATCAGCGACGTGCGCACAAGCTATGACGGCCAGCCGGTCGGAGCGGCCCCCGTGCTCGGACTTGTTACCGGCACAGACGTCGTCACCGGCTTCACCGGCGGAACCAAGGTATGGACCACCTCCTCGACCACCAGCTACGACGCGTTGGGTCGCCCCACCGCGACAACCGACGCGTTGAAGCGGACGACGAAGACCAGTTACACGCCTGCCGGGCCCGGAGCTCCCACCACCGCCACCCAAACAACGAACCCGATGGGGTGGACCACCACCACGACAGTGGACCCGGCGTGGGGCGCCGAACTGACGGTGACCGACGAGAACGGCAAGGTAACCTCCGCCTCCTACGACGCTCTCGGCCGCCGCACCGGTGTGTGGTTGCCCAGCCAGCCGCAGTCGGCCAACCCAACCACCCCCTCGACCAAGTACACCTACACGGTCTCCCAGACCGCAGCCTCGGTGATCACCACGGAAACTGCCCTCACCGACACGGTCAAGACCTCCTACGAGATCGTCGACGGGCTCGGCCGAACCGTCCAAACCCAATCCCCGTCGGCCAGCGGCGGAAGTGTCGTGTCCGACACTGTCTACGACACGCAAGGCCGTGTGGTCACCACGCTCGGCCCGTATTGGGCGACCGCGTCCCCGTCAGGCACCATCTTCGTCCCGACCTCGTGGTCGCAAGTGCCCACCCGCACCGACACCCGCTATGACGCGGCCGGCCGAACCCTCGACACCGTCCTCTACACGTTCGGGGACGAAACCCGCCGCACCAGCTATGCCTACCCCGGCGCCGACCGTGTCGACGTGATCCACCAGCGGGTGGGATCCCCTCCACCACGATCAGCAACTCGCTGGACCAGCGCACCGCCCTGACCCAGTATCAGAACACCACGCCCACCGGCGATGGTCTCACCACCCGGTACGAGTACAACCCGTCCGGCTTAATGACAGCCATGACCGACCCGGTCGGGAACCGGTGGAGCTGGGCGTTCGACCTCCTGGGCAACCAGGTGTCCTCCACCGACCCCGACTCCGGAACCAGCACCTCTACCTACGACCTCGCCGGCAACGTGCTCACCACCACAGACGGGCGCGGCCAAACCCTCGCGTACACCTACGACGAGCTCAACCGGCGCACCGGCAAGTACTCCGGTTCCACGACTGGCCCGCTGCTGGCCTCCTGGGTGTTCGACAGCGTCGCCAAGAACCAGGTGACCTCCGCCACGAGCTACACCGGGTCCGCTCCCGGGAAACCCGGACTGGCGTACACCACCTCCGTCGCCGGCTACGACGACTTCTACAACGCCACCTCCACCACCGTCAGCATCCCCGCCGGAGCGCCCGCGTTCGCAGGGACCACCTACACGGTGGCCTCCTCCTACGGTCGTAACGGCGCACTGCTCGGCCGGGTCCTCCCCGCGGCCGGCGGGCTCCCGTCAGAGCGCATGCGCGTCCTCTACAACGGCGTCGGCGACCTGGACTCCATGTCCGGAAGCTCCACCTACGGCATCCTGTCCTACACACCGCTCGGGCAGGTATCCCAGATCGCCCGCTCCTCCACCTCCGCCCTGTACACCGGGTTCGGCTACCACCCCGGAACCGGGGAACAGACCGAAGTGGTCGACACCATGAAATATGGTGGCGTCTGGACCTCCCTCGCCGACCGGACCCTGCAACGCGACCAAGCCGGCAACGTGACCAGCATCGCCACCACAGGCGCCGCCGGGAACGAAACCCAGTGCTTCACCTACGACCGTCTGCAGAACCTCACCGACGCGTGGACGCCCACCTCCAACGACTGCGCGGCCGCACCCACCGCCACCGCACTCGGCGGGGCCGCACCCTACTGGATGTCCTACAGCGTCGACCCGGCTACCGGGAACCGGACCTCCACCACCAAGCACACCGCCACAGGCGACACGGTCAGTACCTACGCCTACCCAGCAGCAGGGGCTGCCCGGCCGCACGCGGTCACCGCGATCGATGGCGGCCAATACCAGTACGACGGTGCCGGTTCCGTGATCTCCCGGCCCGGTCAGACCCTCACCTGGGATGAGTCCGGGAAACTCTCCACCGTCACCGCCGGCACGAACTCGGAGTCCCGCATCTATGACGCGGACGGGAACCTGTTGCTTTCCGTGTCCACGACCGGGTCGACTCTGTTCCTGGGCGACACGGAGTTGAGCGTGGCGGCCGGGACCACGACCGTGGCCGGTGTGCGCACGTATGACCTGGCGGGTATCCCGGTCGCGGAACGCAAAGCGAAGGCGGGCACCACCGGTTCGACTCTGACTTGGATTTCCGGTGACCTGCAGCACACACAGGATCTCTCGGTCGGTGCCGCTGATGGGAAGGTCACCCGCCGTTTCTCGGACCCGTTCGGGAACCCGCGTGGGGGAGCGGTGTCGTGGGGATCCGCGCACGGGTTCTTGAACGCGCCGACCAGCGCGGTGACCGGGTTGACCCAGTTGGGTGCGCGGGCGTATGACCCGGCAGCAGGCCGGTTCCTCTCGGTGGACCCGGTGCTGGATGCCGCTGATCCGGCGCAGTCCAACGGGTATTCGTACTCCCACAACTCACCGGTCACTCTGTCTGACCCGTCCGGGTTGAAGCCGTCGAAGCAGAAGACGACCGCGAAGTCCAAGACGAAAGCCAAGACGAAGGCGGCGCCGGCGGGAAGACCAAGCCCAAGCAGTCGGCGACCGGGTCGAAGACGAAGTCGTCGTCGAAGGGTTCGTCGGCGAAGAAGAAGGAGGACTGGTGGAACCCGTTCTCCTGGTCCGGGAAGACCTGGCAAAGCGTTGGCGCTGTCGCGGGCGGCATCGGCGTCGGCATAGCGGTGACCGCTGCGGTCCTCGGGCGGCGGCGTGCACAGCTGCCACATTCGGTGCGTGCGGGGCTGCGATCCTCGCCGCGGGAATGATCGGTGGTATCGCGGCCGCCGGGACCACGTACGCACTCCAGCCCGGACCGAAATCCGTCCAAGGCGCCGTCCAGGCCATGACCTGGGGTGCCGCCGGAGGCCTCCTCGGCTCCGCCATCGGCGCCGCCGCCGGATCACTCGCCGCGGCAGCAGGAAGTAAGACTCTTGGCGCTGTTGCGAACAAGGTCGTGGGCAATGGTGTTTCACGCCCCGGAGGCAGTGCCGCTGCAACCACGGGCTCTGACGTTCCCACTCCGTACTCTGGGCAATCCTTGTACCGCGTTTATGGAGGAGACTCAAAAGCAGGTGGGGCCTCGTGGTCCCCGGTGAACCCTTCCACGGTGTCGAATTATCGAGACGCCGCGGGTCTGCCCTCAGGAGGGTCGAGCGGATACTTCAACTCCGGACGATTCGTACTGGAAGGGACGCTGACCGATCCCAGCAAAGTTGTTAAGACTCGATCCGCCGTGGAGCTAGACGGCATGCGTGGAGGGTTGCCCGAGTACATCATCCCGGGATGGCAGGATAGTGGCGCGGTGCGCCTGACAAGGGTGAGCGGTGCAAATCCGGAATTTTAGGAGAGCCATTGAAGGCGTACTACTACATGAGTTCCCTCGACAGTTCGCAATTCGAACAGGTCAGATGCTGCGAGGTCAAGGAAGTGTTGACTTTCGAGACGGGGAAGCCGGCGCTGCTTGTGAACGTAGAACCTGCGGTTCTTGGACAAGCGGTGGACCGGTCTGCTGACATTGACGAGTTGATCCTCACAGCAAGATTTGAAGGCGATAACGTAGCCGCAATCACAACGTTCCCGTGCTTTGTGTACGTCTGCCTGCCGAAGCCCGGCGGCACAATAGAGCATGGACTCAGAGCTGATTCGCTCGACATCGTTGCGTGGGCCGAACTTTATCGCACCGCTGAAGACGCCCGCCTGAAGCGATTTGACACGGGCGCGGGGTAAACAAGAAGGCTCGAGTGGTCTGACGGCTGGTCAGCCGACTACACGCCAGCCGGAGCTTCCAAATACACACTCAAAATACGAATTGGAAACCCGGGTGATTGACAACGAAAATGCCGAAGGCAGATTCGCGCAAGCGATGGACGAGTACAGCCAGCGGATACTACGCGGCGGTCCAGGGGACGTCTACGAGACACTCCTCGCCGGAGGGTACGCGTTTGGAGAAATGTTCGAAGCGCCGCACGGACCCGACACATATCGGATATTCATGAGCATCAGCGATCTCGTAGACGACCCCCAAGGGCCCCATTCGGAGGTTGACGCCTTCGAGGCAGCACGTAAGCTCGCCGAGGAGTGGAATGGGCTGGATGCGAGCGACGAGAGCCTCGTGCACGAATACTTCGAGCGTTGGAGTGCTCAGGTTTAGATATTCACCCAATAGACGCGAGGGATATTTCCCTATCGCATGCCAGCACGAAGTAGGACGACTGGTGGAACCCGTTCTCCTGGTCCGGTAAACCGGAACAACTGGGACGAGTGGTGAGGCTGCGTAATCGTGAGCGGCGTATTCGGCATATTGGTGACGCTCTCGGTCCTCGGGGCGGCGGCGTGCACAGCGGCCACATTCGGTGCGTGCGGGGCGGCGATCCTCGCCGCAGGAATGATCGGCGGGATCGCAGCAGCAGGAACCACCTTCGCACTCCAGCCCGGGCCGAAATCCGTCCAAGGCGCCGTCCAAGCCATGACCTACGGTGCCGCAGGAGGCCTCCTCGGCTCCGCCATCGGCGCCGCCGCCGGATCACTCGCAGGATCGGTTGCCGCCTCAGGAGCGGGGAAGTCTCTGGAGCCGTCGCAAGCAAGGCGAGCGGTGGAGGTAAAGCATCGCCCGGACTGCTTGCTATTGAGGCGCCCACACGGGTGAGCCCTTGGGCGGGCAATTCTGTGAGCCGCCTTTCCAGCCCCGGTGAGAGGATGTATCGCGTGTGGGGCGGCGGAGCTAGCGAGGAGGGTGCATGGCTCACGCCCGTCAAGCCAGCCACGTCCGCGGCGGCACGGCAGGGCCTGGCGTTGCCAGCGGAGAATGCAGCTACATGTCAGCGAAGTAACGCTGCCTGCGGGCGTGCGTATGCAAGTCGGGCAGGCCGCGCCGGCCTTCGATCAACTTGGAGGGTGGCCTCAAGTGCAGCTCCTCGAAAGAATTCCTTCTGGTTCATTTGGGTCGAAAGGAGCCCTGCGATGAAGGACGATCAAATCTTTGAGGTTGACCGTGGGATGCTTCGAATCAATCGCCGCTTCTACAGTTTTGACGAAATGCCGGTGGTGGACGCAAGGAGGACTCGAGACAACGATTCAGCGGTAGTGCTACTCAATGCTCCGTCAGGCGCTGGTCGTGTCCGCAATCTACTTCGTGTAGACCGTGCGGGCAACGTTATTTGGCGTGCGGAGCTCCCCGACAGGGAACCAACTGACTCCTTCACCGCCTTCGAAATACGAGACGGTGCCGTGTCCGCATCGACTTGGAGTGGGCATCGTGTCTTGATTGAAATGAGCTCAGGCCGCATCGTAGGCCAACAATTTACGAAATGAATGGGGGCTGCGATCCTCGCCGCAGGAATGATCGGTGGGATCGCAGCGGCCGCGTCCCGCTTCGTGGTGGAGTTTCTCGACACCGTGCGGGTCAGTTGTTTGATTATGCCGCAGCGAGTTCGGGGATGGTGGCCTCCTCGGGTTCACTGGTTAGTTGGGCCATGGAGTGCTCGCTGAAGTAGCGGCGGCCTGTGCCGTCCCATTCGTCGTGCTGCGCGAAGGCGGGCACCACCGGTTCGACTCTGACTTGGATTTCCGGTGACCTGCAGCACACACAGGATCTCTCGGTCGCCGCCGCTGACGGGAAGGTCACCCGCCGCTTCTCGGACCCGTTCGGGAACCCGCGTGGGGGAGCGGTGTCGTGGGGATCCACGCACGGGTTCTTGAACGCGCCGACCAGTGCGGTGACCGGGCTGACCCAGTTGGGTGCCCGGGCGTATGACCCCGCCGCAGGCCGGTTCCTATCAGTAGACCCGGTGCTGGATGCCGCTGATCCGGCGCAGTCCAACGGGTATTCGTACTCCCACAACTCACCGGTCACTCTGTCTGACCCGTCCGGGTTGAAGCCGTCGAAGCAGAAGTCCACGCCGAAGTCCAAGACAAAGGCGAAGACGAAGGCGGCGCCGGCGGGCAAGACCAAGCCCAAGCAGTCGGCGACCGGGTCGAAGACGAAGTCGTCGTCGAAGCGTTCGTCGGCGAAGAAGAAGGAGGACTGGTGGAACCCGTTCTCCTGGTCCGGGAAGACCTGGCAAAGCGTTGGCGCTGTCGCGGCCGGCATCGGCGTCGGCATAGCGGTGGCCGCCGCGGTCCTCGGCGCGGCGGCGTGCACAGCTGCCACATTCGGTGCGTGCGGGGCTGCGATCCTCGCCGCGGGAATGATCGGCGGGATCGCAGCAGCAGGAACCACCTACGCGCTGCAGCCCGGGCTGAAGTCCGTGCAGGGAGCCGTCCAGGCTATGACCTGGGGTGCCGCCGGAGGGCTCCTCGGCTCCGCCATCGGCGCCGCCGCCGGCTCCGTGGCGGGATTGGTCGCCGCCTCCAGCAGCGGGAAAACCCTCGGAAGCATCGCCAGCAAGGTGGAAAGCGCGGGGCCGGTTCGGCACCCCAGATCAAGGCGGGCTCTGCGGGCGGTCCTACGGCGGGCAAGTCCTTCCCGCGTAGCATCAAGGAGCAGACTCTCAACGAGAACCCTGACACGTGCGTCTACTGCCAAATGAAGACGGACAGCCCCCAAATCGATCACGTCATCCCCAAGTCGCGAGGTGGAAATGCAACCCTTGAAAATGCCCAAACCACATGCGGCTGGTGTAATCCATCCAAAGGCGCTAGGGACTTTCCAGTGAATCCTCCTCCGGGTTATCGCGGCGCTTGGCCACCAGAGTGGTGGCGAAACGAGTGAACGCGATGAGAGAGGCAATCCACCGGGATCCTGTTTGGCGCAGTCAAGCGGACTTCGTTATCGGGGTGTCGATCGATCCTCAGTCAACTTCCGTCTCTACCGAGCAGTTGTGGGCGAAGAAGGTGGGGCCGACGCGGTATCAAGTCTGCTGCGTCCCATTCTTCGCGTATGACTTGGCGCTTGGGGACATCGTCGAAGTGGACGCCTCCTACATGATCGAGCGGGTCGTCGCGCGTTCGGGCCGGTTCGTGTTCCGCGTTTATTTTCCTGAGGCGATGTTCGGTGTGCGTGACGAGGTGATTGCGGAGCTGACAGGGCTCGGTGCACTTGTGGAGTGGTCGTCGTCGAGCATGTTTGCTGTAGATGTGCCCCATGAGCGCAGCGCACGTGCTGTATCGGACTACCTGTCCGCGCAAGAAGCTCAAGGGCGGCTGATCTACGAGACGGGGAAGACGCGCTAATCGAAGCGCTGCGGCCGCTGGATCGGGCCGCACCACAGTTGGAAACGCTCCCGACACGCAAAATGGCGCCTGGGAGGCGGTAACGCGGCAAGGGATACCGATTGCGTGTACGCCGGAAGAGCTCGTGGCGATAGTTACCGAGATGCGATGAAGAGCGCCTTCATTCTTTCGGAGGACCCGGCTCTGTTCGAGACATTCGTTCTTGTCGTCGCGGAGAGTAGTAGCTGCGCAGTAGTGCTCGATAGATTTGGAGTTGGCCGATGACTGCGGACGAGATAACGGTGAGAGCGCGGGAGCGCGCCGACCATCATGGAGTCGCGCAGTGGGTCGGGCTGATGAGAGTGTTGCTAGACGAACTGGCTCGGACTCGCTTGCCGGTTGAGGTCCTTCCCGCATACACGTTTGCGCAGGGGTATTGGCGCGGCGAGACGAGCAATATCTCACCACTGGACGAACAAAGAGCCCACGTGTGGTCCTACCTTGACCAGTTTCCCGGCCAGACTGATGTGCAAGATAGAAATGGTCGAGTTGCCCGGGCACTTCTCTGCGTCCTCAGCCCAGATGGGGATGACGAACGTTTTTCGATGACCGCTGAATGGTTCGCGGCGATGACAGATCGCACTGTTCCCGAGCAGCCTCAAGGCGGCTGAAGTTCCTTCAGAAGCCGTACCGGCGCTCCATCGGGCGTGGGGACTTCCACCGCGGCATCGACCACTGGCCGCACTACAGTCGGATACGCGCCCGACATGCCGGTGCTTGGGAGGCAGCAGAACGGCAAGGAGTACCTAGCGGGCGTATGCCCGCCGAGTTCGTAGGGATCTTTAAGGAGATGCGATGAAGAGCGCCTTCATTCTTTCGGAGGACCCGGCTCTGTTCGAGACCTTCAGTGCTCTTATCGTCGCGGAGGGCGGCCGGACCGCCGGCCACGACTACGCTCAGATCTCTGACCGTCAGGGACGAATCATGACGGTATTCGCGCTCGAATCCGACGACGACCTCTCGATACCGCCTGATCGAGTTGTCGGCATGCCGCCGTTGTCGCCGCTCTCGTCTCTTGCTGCATGCTCGGTCGAATTCAGGTGGGAGCAGATCGTCGTTCATTGGTTCAAGGCGGTTGCACGTGAAGTCGAGGGCGGAGCCTGGTTACTGGACAGTGACGGAGTGCTTTGGTCGGTCCACTCAATCGATCCGGAGCATGTGAACCTGTGAAACCAGAATTGCGGTTGCAAAGGGCGCAGTGTCAGGCGCGCTGCACAATCTAGAGGGGTGTGAACGGAAGCACTCTGAGTCACAGGATTGAGCGCTGCGGGTCGCCGAGGGAGGCACCCGCGAGCGCCAGGTGCGCGCGGGTCTGCTCGGCGGGGTCGGCGTCGAGCCACTCGTGGCCGCCCCACTCGCTGCACAGGATGCCGTCGAAGGCGGGAGCCGCGTCGCGCAGCAGTGCGCCGAGGTCGCGCAGCGGCTGGGAGACGCGGCCGTCGGCGTCGTCGAGGTCCCAGAACTTGAGGTGGAAGCCGCCGACCAGCGGCAGGATCTCGCGGACGACCCCCACCGGGGAGCGTCCGAACCGGACGAGCAGGTCCATGTACAGCGCCATGGAGGTCGGCGGCACCGCGCCCGAGCGCAGGTGCGACGCGACCGCGTCCAGCGTCTCCGGCTCCAGCCACGCGACCGTCAGTCGCTCCAGCAACGGGCGGGGGATGCTCGGCGCGAGCGCGGCGAGGTAGGTGACCGGCAGCGCGGGCATGAACATGCTGGTGTCGACCAGCAGCCGGATGCGCGCGTCGTCCAGCGCCACGATGTCATCGAGCGCGTGGGCGACGTGCGGCGCATCCGGGGTCTGCTGCCCCTGCACCTCTTCGTACAGGGTCAGCCCGAGCTCGTGCAGCACCGGCTGCAGGCGGCGCAGCAGCGCCGGTCCCGCCTGGCCGATCGGCAGGCGCACCCCCTCGGCGCCGAGGTCCTGGGCGGTCCGAAACTGGGGGAGGAGGAAGTCGTAGCGCTCGTCGTCATCGCGCCGGCGGGTGGGACTCAGCCAATCGTCGAGGCTGGCGCCGACGATGCCGACCCGGCCGCCCGCGGCCGCGATCCGCTCGCGCAGATCGACCGCCTCCACGCTCGAGGTCCCGGGGTACGAGCGCCACAGCTGGCCCGGCTCCAGCTCGACGACGGGTGCGATTCCAGTGGCGACGATCCCGACCGCGATGTCGGTGGCGGGCCGTTCGGCGCGGAGCACCTCGGGCGTCCAGTTGAACGCGCTGGCGGCGAGCGTCCACGGCGCGCCGCCGGTCGCCTCCACCTGCCGCTCGTCGCGGAAGTCGAGTACGAGCGGCGCGTCCGGGCCTCCCGGGAGGTACGGGATGAGGAGCCGGAACGACACGACGACGTGGTGCGAGCCGACCCGCAACGGTCGGGATCCGCGAAGCGCGATGCGGTCCTGGAGAAACCACCAGCCGTCGCCGTCCGGTACCTCGACCGTGCACTCGTCGCCGTCGATGCGGACGCGGACGTCGGAGACGCTGGAGAGCGGCAGCGACCGGATCCACGGCAGGCTCACCCGCAGGACGAAGCCGGCGGCGTCGGCCGTCAGCGCGTCGTCCCGCAGGATCGGCAGGGCCATTCTCAGGCAGCCGCCTTGACGCCATCGACCGTCGGGCGGCCGTCGGCGAACCAGCGGGGGAAGGTCACGTCGAACAGCTCCTCGATGGCGAGCTGGGCGCCTCCGCGCAGCGGCTCCTTCTCGTCGCCGATGGAGCGCACGATCGACAGATCCCGCGTCGCCAGCGGGAGCGAGAGCTCGTAAACACGCTGCCGGACCTCGGCCAGGAAGATCTCGCCCGCCGAGGACACGGCACCGCCGACCACGATCACGCTCGGGTTGAACATGTTGACGAGAGCCGCAATGGACTCGCCGATGAGCCGTGCGGACCGCTGGACCAGCGAGATCGCCAGGGCGTCGCCGTCCATCGCCGCGAGCGCGATGTTCGCCGGAGTGATCGGCTCGCCCCGCTCGGCCAGGCCGGCGAGGATGCCGCCCGCGCCGTCGGCGATCGCCTGCTCCGCGTCGCGTGCGATCGCCCAGCCGGAGGCCTCCGCTTCGAGGCAACCGATCTTGCCGCACCGGCACTGAGCGGTCGAGTCCTGCACTCGGACGTGGCCGATGTCACCGGCCGCGCCGTTCGCACCCCTGTGGATGCGGCCGTGCGAGACAAGTCCGGCGCCGATCCCGCTGCCCACCTTGCAGTAGATGAGGTCGACGTTGTCGTCGTGGCGGTGGCTGCGCTCGGTGAGCGCGAGGAGGTTGACGTCGTTGTCGACCCAGACCGGTGCGTCGAAGCGCTGCTCGAATCGGCCCCGTACGTCGAAGCCGTTCCAGCCCGGCATGATGGGCGGCGCCACGGGGGAACCGGTCTCGAAGTCGACGGGACCGGGGACGCCGACCGCGACCGCCCACACGGGACGGCTCTCGCTCTGCGCCAGGAGCTCGTCGAGCATCCCGAGGGCCGTCTCGATGGTCTCCGTCGGACCGCGGCCGATGTCCCAAGGACGATGGGCCTCGGCCGACACGTTCCCCGCGAGGTCGGAGAGCCCGACGCGGATGTGGAGGGCGCCGAGCGCGCAGACGACGATGTGGCCCTGATCGGCGCGGAAGCGCAGTGTCCGCGGCGCGCGACCTCCCGACGACGGTCCGTATTCGCCGTCCTCGAGGAATCCCATCTCGATCGCCGCATCGACGCGCTGCGTCACGACGCCGCGGCCGAGGCCCGTGAGGCGCCCGATCTCGGGGCGCGTGTCGGCCTCCCCTGTGCGCACGAGATTGACCACGCGGAGCAGGCTCATCACCTCGTCCGTCTGCGCGCCGAATCGGAGTGCGGATTCCCTGGCCATGCTCGATTCTGACACAAGAGCGGGTGCTTTCGTCGCGCGCGCCCCCTTCTTGAGTCGTACTGCGACTGAAGTTTGACCGATACGCACCTTGGAAATCACTCTCATTGATCCCCCGCATAGCCGATATGCGGTTCCCCGATGAAAGCGCGCCCCCGAGAGTTGATACCGGGCACCCACCTCCGCCCGTCTGGAAAGGATCAAGGATGATCAAGCTTCTCTCCCACCTGTCGTATGTGGAGATCACGTCCCCCGATGTCGAGGCGTCCGTGAAGTTCTACGAGGAACAGGTCGGGCTGACCGTCGTCGATCGCATCGACGGCTCCGTCTACCTCCGCTGCTGGGGCGACTACTACGCCTACTCGGTCGTCGTCTCGCCCGGCCCCGAGCCGACGCTCGTGACGATGGCCTGGCGCACTTCGAGCGCCGAGGCTCTGGAGGAGGCGGCTTCGCGCGTCCAGGCCGCCGGCATCGAGGGCGAGTGGCTGGATGACGTGCACACCATCGGCCGCGCATTCCGGTTCACGGGTCCGTGGGGTCACTCGATGACCCTGCACTGGGACGTGACGCGCCACCAGGCACCCGGCCACGTCGCGTCGATCTACCCGGACCGCCCGGAGAAGCGCAGCAAGGTCGCGGGCGCTCCGCGTCAGCTCGACCACGTCACGATCGCGACCAGCGACGTCGACGCCTTCGCGGCCTGGTACAACGACGTGCTCGGCTTCCGCATCATGGCCCGCACGGTGCTCGACGAAGCGCCGGTCTCGATCTTCTCGGTGCTGACCACGAACGAGAAGTCGCACGACCTCGGAGTCGTGCTCGACGGATCCACCCGGGCCGGCCGCGTCAACCACTACGCGTTCTGGGTCGACACCTACGAGGAGCTGCTGATCGCGGCCGACACCCTGATGGAGAACGGGGTGCCGATCGAGTACGGCCCCTCCATCCACGGGATCGGCGAGCAGACGTTCCTCTACTACCGCGAGCCGTCGACGCTGCGGATCGAGCTCAACACCGGCGGCTACCGCAACTACGTGCCGGACTGGCAGCCGAACACCTGGAAGCCGTCGCTCGGCTCGAACAACTTCTACCGCAACGGCGCCATGCCGATGTCGATGACGGAGTCGTTCCCCGCGGCCGACGGCCCGAGCGCGACGGAGGAGGGCGTCCCGGACGAGATCAAGGACGCGCTGCTCAACCCGTACGCCGTCCAGGGCC
Organism: Leifsonia xyli; assembly: GCA_001647635.1. Lineage (NCBI taxonomy): Bacteria > Bacillati > Actinomycetota > Actinomycetes > Micrococcales > Microbacteriaceae > Leifsonia > Leifsonia xyli. The sequence goes on from CP014761.1 coordinate 2,758,009, forward strand.
GGGGCTGACCGCCGTGGCAGCGCCGAGCGCGAGCCCTGCCGACCTGGACCGCAACGACCCGGAGGCCGAGATCGCCGCGCGCGCCGACGCCTACCGCAACTGGGGCCGCTGGGGTGAGGACGACGTGCTGGGCACGCTCAACTTCATCGGCGCCGACGTACGGGCACGCGCTGCCGGGCTGGTCCGCGAGGGCATCGCGGTGTCGCTCTCGCAGTCGTTCGACATGAACGGCCCGCAGAAGGGATGGCGCCGCCGCACCAACCCGGTGCACACGATGCTCGACACCGGGACCGACGCCGAGCGCGGCAGCCAGGGCTTCCCGCACGGACTGGGCGGCGCCGACGACGTCATCGCCATGCCGCTGCAATGCTCCACCCAGTGGGACGGCCTCGGCCACATCTTCGACCACGGCTTCGCCTGGAACGGCCGCCGCGCGGGCGACGTCGTGACCAGCGACGGCGACCTGGTGACCGGCATCGAGAACGCGGCCGCCGCGATCGTCTCGCGCGGCGTGCTGCTCGACGTCGGACGGCACCTGCGCCCCGAGTCCGGTGAGCTGGAGGACGGCTACGCCATCACGGCGGCCGACCTCCGATCCTGCGCCGAGGCTCAGGGTGCGACGAGCACGGTGCGCACCGGAGACATCGTCCTGGTGCGCACCGGCCAACTCGCCCGCGTGCGGCGGGACGGCTGGGGCGAGTACGCGGGAGGGCCGGCGCCGGGGCTCTCGCTGACTACGGCGGGCTGGCTCCACGACTCCGAGATCGCCGCGATCGCGACGGACACCTGGGGGTTCGAGGTGCGACCGAACGAGTTCGACGTGCCCGCCTTCCAGCCGCTGCACCAGGTCGTCATCCCGAACATCGGGCTCACGATCGGCGAGATGTGGGACCTGGAGGAGCTCGCGTCCGAGTGCGCGCGGCTCGGGAGATACGATTTCCTCCTCTCGGCGCCGCCGCTGCCGATCACGGGAGCGGTCGGATCGCCGGTCAACCCCATCGCAGTGCTGTAGTCGCCCCACGCGGGGCCGCTGAAGAGAGAACAGAGAGGTTCTTGACGTGACCGCTGTCACCAAGGTCGCCATCGCCGGAGCCGGCGTCGCCGGTCTGGCCGCCGCCATCCAACTCGCCAAGGCGGGCGTCGACGTCGACGTGTTCGATGCGAAGCCGGAGCTCAGCGCGCTGGGCTCGGGCATCACCCTCCAGGGCAACGCCCTGCGGGCGTTCGACGCGCTGGGCGTCTGGGAAGACGTGCAGTCCGCGGGCTACTTCTTCGAGGGGCTCACCCTCCGCGCGCCGGGTCCGGATGCGCCGGTCGTCGCCGAGCTGCCGGATGTGAAGACGGGCGGCCCCGACTTCCCGGCGACCGGCGGGATGTACCGGCCGGATCTCGCGCGCATCCTGCTCCGTCACGCCGAGGCCGCGGGCGCGACCGTCACCTTCGGCGCCCCCGTGACCGCGGTCTCCGAGGGACCCGACGGGGTCGCCGTCGAGGTGGGCGGACGTCCGGCCGGCACCTACGACCTGCTCATCGGCGCCGACGGGCTCAACTCGGGCGTGCGGCGGCTGATCGGCATCGAGACCGAGCCGCAGCGGACCGGCATGGGGATCTGGCGCGCCTTCGTCTCGCGGCCCGCGTCGGTGGAGCGCAGCGAGCTCTACTACGGCGGCCCGGTCTACATCGCCGGCTACACCCCCACCGGCGAGGACACGATGTACGCCTTCCTCGTGGAGGCGGCGCAGGACCGCCAGGGCCTGACGGACGAGCAGGCTACGGCGATCATGATCGAGGAGTCAGCGGCGTACGGCGGCCCGTGGAACGACATCCGCGCCGACCTGGAGCGCGGGGCGCACGTCAACTACACCTGGTTCACGCACCACATCGTCCCCGCTCCCTGGAATCGCGGCCGCGCCGTGGTCATCGGCGACGCGGCGCACAGCTGTCCGCCCACGATCGCGCAGGGCGCCGCTCAGGCGCTCGAGGACGCCGTCGTGCTGACCGAGCTGCTGGTCTCGGCCGACGCGCTCGACGACGCGCTGTGGGATGCGTTCCACGCCCGTCGGGTGCCTCGCGCCCAGGCGGTCGTCGAGGCGTCGGTGCAGCTCGGCCAGTGGCAGATCGACCACGACCCGGACGCGGACGCGCCCGGGCTGATGTTCGGGATCGCGCACCGGATGGCGGAGCCGGCATGAGGATCGCGCGCTGGAGCGACACGACCGGGGCTGTCGGCGAGGGCTTCGTCGTCGGCGACGCGGTCGTGCCGTTCCCGGACGGCCTGACCGTCTCCGACGTGCTGGCGCGCGGTCTCGCCGAGGCCCGGCGCCTGCACGCCCAGGTCGCGGACGCCGTCGGCCGCCCCCTGCTGGACGTGCGTCTGCTCGCGCCACTGGTGCCCGCATCCATCCGGGACTTCGTGGCGTTCGAGGAGCACGTCGAAGGCGTCAGCGCCTCCGTCGACGGCAAGAGCGAGGTGGTGCCCGAGTGGTACCAGGCGCCCACCTTCTACTTCACCAACCCGCACACGGTCCTCGGCCCCGGCGAGCCCGTGCGGCCTCCGGTCACGCAACGGCTCGACTTCGAGCTGGAGTTGGCGGCCGTCGTCGGCGGCACTCCCGGCTCGCGGGAGGCGAACCTCACTCCGGACGAGGCCAGCGCGGCGATCTTCGGCTACACGATCATGAACGACTGGTCCGCACGCGACCTGCAGTCGCGGGAGATGAAAGTGCGCCTGGGACCGGCGAAGGGCAAGGACTTCGGGATGAGCCTCGGCCCGTGGATTGTCACCGCCGACGAGTTCGAGCCGTTCCTCGACGCCGACGGCTTCCTCGCGATCCGCGCCGAGGTCTTCGTGAACGACGAGCTCGTCGGGCACGACCTGGTCTCCAACATGGGCTGGCCGTTCCCCGAGCTCGTCGCGTACGCCTCCCGCAACTCCCGCGTCGTCCCCGGCGACGTGCTCGGGTCGGGGACGACCGGCAACGGCGGCTGCCTCGCCGAGCTGTGGGGGCGCCGCGGGAGCTCACCCCGCGCCCGCTGGTCGAGGGCGACACGGTGCGCATGGTCGTCGAGGGCATCGGCGAGCTGATCGGCCCGGTCGGCACGGCGGTCGCGGCGCCCGACCTCCCGCCCGCGCGGCACCGCTCCCGCCGGCGCGAGCGGGCGCAGGCGGACCAGGTCGCGCCATGACCTCCGGCCCGGAACTCACCGGCGGTCTCGCCGGCTCGACCGTCGTCGTCACGGGGGCCGCGCGAGGCCAGGGGCTCGCCGAGGCCCTGCTGCTCGCCGCGGCAGGTGCGCGCGTGATCGCCACCGACGTGGTCGAGGCGGAGGGCGGCCTCCCGTCGGGCATCGACGTGTGGACGCTGGATGTGACGGATGAGGACGGGTGGGCGGCGCTCGCCGCGACGATCGAAGCCGAGCTGGCCGGCGTTCCGCTCCGCGGCCTCGTCAACAATGCGGGCGTCACGCACCGCGCGGGCATCGCCGACACCGCCCGCGACGACTGGGACCGCGTGCTGGCCGTGAACCTGACCGGGCCCATGCTCGGGATGCGCGCCCTCGCACCGCTGATGTCCGCGGGCTCGTCGATCGTGAACGTCGGTTCGGTGGCGGGCCTGACCGGGCACTACACGGCCGCCTACACCGCATCCAAGTGGGGCCTGCGCGGCCTCTCGCGCGTCGCCGCCACCGAGTACGGCCCGCGCGGCATCCGCGTCAACACCATCCACCCCGGCTTCATCGAGACCGGCATGACCGCGAACGCGCCCGGCGCCATGCGCGAGGCGCAGCTCGACCTCACCCCGCTCGAACGGCTCGGCGAGCCCGCCGACGTGGCGGGCCTGGTCGCCTTCCTCCTCTCGGACGCGGCGGCCTACATCTCCGGCGCCGACATCCCCGTCGACGGGGGCTTCGCCTCGTCGGCCGGCGCCAAGCACCTCGCCGACCGCATCGCCGCCGGCGCCCGCTGACCACAGGCAAGAAGGAGTCCCCTCGTGTTCATGTACTTCCCGACCAACTATGTGTGGAGCCTCGCGGTCGTCGCGACGCTCAACAACGGCGGATACATCGACGAGGTCGACCGCGCGTGCAAGCCGGTGCTGCTGGCCTCGCAGAACGGGGACGACGCCGGCACCGCCGAGCTGTACGCCGCGTGGGCCGCGGTCGCCGACCGGCTGGTCGCGAAGGCCGCCGCCGACGAGGCCGCCGGGCGGCGGATCGGCGCGGGCGAGACCTACTACCGCGCGTCCCTCTACACGTCCCAGGCCGAGCGCCTGCAGTCGCCGCGGTGGGAGGGACGGAACGCCGCCTATCAGAAGTCCATCGACCTGCTGCTGAAGCACGTCGAGCTGAGCCGCATCCCGCTCACCCGCGTCGAGGTGCCGTACGAGGGGTCCTCGCTGCCCGGCTACTTCTACCGCGCGCCGGGTGACGGTCCGCATCCCGTCGTCATCCAGTGGAACGGTCTCGACTCGACCAAGGAGATGATGTACTACTCAGGGTTCCCGAAGATGCTCGCCGAACGCGGCATCTCCACCCTCATGATCGACACGCCCGGCTCCGGCGAGGCGCTGCGGCTGCGCGGACTCACCGCGCGCTACGACACCGAGGTCTGGGCGGCGGCGATCGTCGACTGGATCGAGGCGAACGCGTCAGAGCTGAACGCCGACGTCGACCGGCTGGGCATCGTCGGCTGGTCGCTCGGCGGCTACTACGCGCCGCGCGCCGCCGCCTTCGAGAAGCGGCTGAAGCTCGCCGTCGCGTGGGGCGCGAACCACAACTGGGCCGCGGTGCAGGAGGCGCGCCGCAACCGCGAGGGCGAGAACCCGGTGCCGCACTATTGGGACCACGTGTTCTGGGTGTGGGGCGTGGACTCGATGGACGCCTTCATCGAGAAGACCGCGGGGATGCACCTGAACGGCGTCGCCGAGCAGATCACTGTGCCGCTGCTGATCACCCACGGCGCCGGCGACCGGCAGATCCCGGTGCGGTATGCGCATGAGACGTTCGACCAAGCGGTGAACAGCCCCAAGCGGGAGCTGCGGATCTTCGACGACCCCGAGGGCGGCACCGAGCACATCTCGATCGACAACATGCCGTACGTCGCCGGCATCATCGCCGACTGGGTCGCCGAGACGTTCGAGACGGTGGGCCAGGACTCCTGAAACAGATCCCTGCGTTTCAGGGGTACCAGCTCACACGAGCGCCGCGACCGTCATGGCCGCGATCGCGAACCCTCCGAGCGCGGCCTCCGCACGGTCGAGCCGGCGCGCGCCGCGTCGCGCTAGCAGTCGGGCGGAATAGGCCGCGAAGGCCAGTGCTGCGCCGGCCAGAGCCAACGGAAGCCACGTCGCGCCCATGGCGTGGGCTGCGTGCGCCGAGGTCGTCGCCTGCGTGACCAAGCGACCGGCGTGCTGGTGGGCGGACATGACGAGGAGGAGTCCGGCCATCAGCAGGCCCTGGAGGGCGCGGTGCAGTCCCATGGTCGGGTGGGTCTCGCGGGCTACGGCAGCGCCGGTCCGGGGCCGCGTCCGCGCCGCCGTCGCGATCGCCAGCACGACCAGCAGCGCCGCCCACGCGACCGGGGGGAGGAGCGGCGCGGGCAGGACCATCGTGTCCGTCATCGCCGCCAGCATGGCGAGCATCCCGAGCCAGGCCGTCGCCGAGCGCCGGTCACCGCCGCCGGCCAGGCAGCATGCTCCCAGCGTGGCCGGGAGCATGCTGCCGAGGTGGAGCGCCTCGACCATCAGTGATGGTGGTGACCGTCGTGGCCGTGACCGGCGTGACCGTCGTGACCGGGCGCGCAGTGCTCCGGCGCCTCGGCCGGGACGTTGAGGGCGGGGTTGCGGCCGAAGAAGCCGTAGGGCTTCAGCGTGAACTTGGCGTAGTCCACGGGCATCACCGGCCAGTCCTCGACACGGGGGAAGTGCGTCGGCCCGAACGTGTGCCACAGCACGATGTCCTCGCCGTCGAGCGAGCGGTCGGCGGCCATGTAGGCCGGCAGCCCGTCGCCGCCCGGGTTCTGGTTGACGAACTCGCCCGCGGGGTACCGCTCGTCCGAGGCGTACTGGGTCACCCACACCTGTTTGGTGGTGAAGGCGGCACGCGCGGTGACGGAGGCGGACGGGTCCGCCATCAGCGTCGGGTTCTGCTCGGCGTGGAGGACGTAGCCGGTCGGGCGACCCAGACGGTTCGTCTTCTCCGTGTTGACGATGTGCCAGGTCCGGCCGACGGAGGCGTCGGCGTCCCGCGCGCCCTCGGACTCGCTCAGGATGCGCGTGGTCCGGCTCGTGAAGGCGTTGCCGTAGGGGTTGCCCTCGCCGATCGGGAGGCGCACCGCATCCACCTCCTCGACCGCGTTGGCGAGTCCGTCCACCATCATGTCGAGGCGCGCGGAGAACAGGTGCTGGTGGTACGGGGCGCCGAGTCCGGGCGCGACCTCGCTCGCGGTGGGGGAGCCCTCGATGTACGACGATGTGAACAGGATGCCCGTGAGCTTCGCCTCGCACTCGATGGTGCCGTCGAGGTAGAGGTACCAGTAGAAGCCGTAGTCGTAGTTGCCGACCGTGGTGAAGAAGCTGATCACCAGCCGGCGGCTGCGGCGAACCTCGTTCGCGCCGGTGAAGAGGTCGGTGTGCTTCCAGAGCGTCCCGTAGTCCTCCTCGTGCATGCAGATCGCGTTCTCGATCGTGCGCGGCCGGCCGAACTCGTCGGAGAGGACCGCGTCGAAGTAGCGGATCTCGCCCAGGCAGTCGCAGCCGAGCGTGAGGGAGTTCGCGAAGCGTCCGAACAGGTACTCGCCGGTGTCGAAGTAGTTCTGCCAGTAGCGCGTGGGCGACGGGTCCGCGTACGGCACCACCATCTCGGCAATGGATGCGCGGTAGATGACGGGCCGCACGGCTCCGTCCTGGTCGGGGTCGGCGAAGGCCAGGTTCCGCAGGATGAGCCCCTCGCGGGCGTCGAAGCCGAGGGAGAAGGACCAGTTCGCCCAGGTGACGGTGTCGCCGTCGACCGAGAAGCTCGGTCCCTCCGGCTGGGTGATGGAGATCGGCTTGAGACCGGTCAGGGGTGCGGGGCGCTCGGACTCCAACTGGAAGTTGCCCGGTTCCTCCGGCACGGGCAGCGGAGCGGCGTCGACGACCTGGGTGACCTCCTTGGCGATCACGTCGACGTAGGCGCACAGGCCGTCGACCGGGTGCGCCCACGGGTGGTCGTCGGCGTGATCCATCCGGAAGGCGAAGACGCGGATGATGCGCCGGCCCTCCTCCCCGGCGATCGGGTAGGAGCCGGGGGAGAGCGGTGCGTAGACCACATGCTCCGGGTCGAGGCCCCGGGCGGTCAGCGCCGCGAGCCAGCCCGCGTCCGCTTCGAGGATGCCGCCGATCGCCTCGAACTCCTCCTCGAGGATCGGCACCTGACCGCGGGAGCCGTCGATGGGGACGAGGGTGACCACATCGTCCTTCGTGAGCGAGACGGTCGCATCCCAGCTGGCGCCGGTGGAGACGTCGAGCAGCAGCGCCCGCGCCTCGCGGTCGGGGACGGGACCGCCGTCGAGGGCGGCGAGCACGTCGGCCTTGTCGGGCTCGAGCAGCCCGACGTAGACGAACCGCGTGGTCGGGGAGACGAGACCGGCGATGCCGAGGATGCGGGTGACGTCCTCGATCTCGGCCGCGGTGAGGCTGGACAGCACTCCCGCGGGTGTTCCGGGGCCGGAGGACAGGGTGAGGGGCAGTTCGGTCGTCATGGCGGGCGTCTCCTAGGCGCTGATGGTGTCGATGATGTTCTCGTACGCGGCGCGGTTGCGACGCCGGAGCACGACGGCCTGCACGATCCCGAAGACGGGGAAGGCGAGCATGGCCAGGAAGAAGGCGATCGAGAGCGGGCCGAGCACGGGCGTGCCCTTCGCGTCCACGTCGCCGATGAGGAGCGGGAAGTTGTCGACGATGATGAGGGTCACGCCGACGAGGCCGAAGAGTCCGATGATCGGCGCGATCACCGTCCGCCACAGTCCGGCGCCGGTCTTCTTCCTGGCGAAGTAGACGATCACGGCGAGGCAGGTCAGGGCCATCAGGACGACGATGGCGAGCGTCGCAATGCCGCTGAACCAGGTGAACACCTGCAACACGGGGTCCAGGCGGAACAGGGCGAACGCGGCGATCAGCACCGCAGCCGTGACCGTCTGGACGAGCGACGACACGTACGGCGAGGAGTGTCGGCCGTGCACCCGGCCGAGGCGCGCCGGGAAGACGGACGCGTTCGACATCGAGTGCTGGTAGCGGGTGACGACGTTGTGGAACGAGAGGACGCACGCGAACAGGCTGGTGACCAGCAGCACGTTGACGATGACGCCGCCAACGGTCCCGAGGTAGTGCACCGCGGTGTTGACGATGAATCCGCCCGTGTCCTTCGCGACGACGTCCACGATGTTCGCCGGACCCCAGCCCATGACCAGCGCCCAGGACGTGAAGGTGTAGAACAGCCCGATCGCGATCACCGCGATGTAGGTCGCCCGCGGGATGGTCTTCTCCGGCTCCTTGGCCTCATCGCGGAAGATCGCCGTCGACTCGAAGCCGATGAAGCCGGCCAGAGCGAACATGAGCCCGATGCCCGGCGAGCCGGAGAGCACCGTGGCCGGTTCGAACGGGGCCAGCGACAGGCCCGTGGCGCCGCCGGTGGCGATGATGACCAGCGACAGCACGATGACGATGCCGACCTCGGCGATCAGCAGGACGCCGAGCACCCGCGAGCTCAGCTCGATGTGGCGGTAGCCGAGCACCCCGACCAGCGCGATCATCGCGAGCGAGTACACGTACCAGGGGAGGTCGGGGCCGTGTAGGGCGACGACCGACGACTCGAGGGTGGCGCCGAGGTAGCCGTACACCGCGACCTGCACGGTCGTGTACGTCAGAAGGGCCAAGTAGGCGGCGGCGAGGCCGAGCGGGCGCCCCATCCCGTACCCGACGTAGGTGAAGAAGGCGCCGGGCCGCGGGATGAACCGGCTCATGGCGCTGAGTCCGACCGAGAAGAACAGCAGGATGACCGCGCCGATCGCGAACATGCTCGGAACGCCTGCGCCGTTGCCGAGCAGCACAGCGACGGGGAAGCCGCCGCCGATCACGGTGAGCGGGGCCGCCGCAGCGACCACCATGAACACGATCGAGCCGACGCCGAGCCGGCCGGAGAGCTGGCGCGCCGCGCCGGGCCCCCGGACCGCGGTGGGGGCGCCCAGCAGAGCCTGCGGCTCCTGTGCTGCCGTCATGGGAATCTCCTCCAGGAGTGGTGGGATGGGTGCGGCCAGTCTCGATGGCCGGTGTTGCACCCGGGTTCCGCTCCCGTGAAGAGTCCGCGCCCGCCAAATGAGACGCGTCTGTCGCATTCGGCGGTCACCGGATCGTGACGACGGTGAAACGCGCTCGCAACACGCGCTGCATAGCCTCGCGGGCAGGAGCAGCACGTGACCGCACTCAACAGGACGGCCCTCAGCCGAGCGATCTCCGACCCGCGGCCGGTCGATGGTCTCCCGTCGCGCTCGCCGATGGCCGGGCTGGACCGTCGCAGCCTCGGCTTCGTGGATGTGCTCGCCCAGTCGGTCGGCGCGGTCGCGCCGTCTGCTGCGGCCGCGACCTGCCCGGCCCTTGTCGCGGCCCGCGCCGGTTCGGGGACGCTCCTGGCGTTCCTGCTCGCCGGTGTGCTCATGGCGCTCGTCGCCTACGCGATCAACCAGTTCACCCGCCGGATGGCGGCGACCGGCTCGCTGTACACCTTCGCCGCGCGGGGTCTCGGCGTCCGGGCGGGCTTCGCGACCGCTGCGGCGATGCTGGTCGGCTACGGCTTCGTCGCGATGTTCGCGCTGCTGGGTGCGGCCTACTACACGCTCACGCTGCTCCGGCGCACGGAGGCCGGCGTCGCCGGGTCCGAGCCGCTGGTCATCGTGCTGCTGCTGGTGTTCGGGGGCGTGTGCCTGCTCGTCCTCTGGCGCGGCATCCGCATCTCCGCGCGCGTGACCCTCGTCATCGAACTCGCCTCGATCGCGGCCATCCTGGTCCTCATCGGCGTGCTCCTGGCCACGGTGCCACCCACCGCGTTCTCGGCCGTCGCCGTGCCCCGGGGGGTGAGCGGACCGGAGCTGGCCGCGGGCACGACGGTCGCCATCACCGCCTTCGTCGGCTTCGAAAGCGCGGCGACGCTCGGGGTGGAGGCGCGCCGGCCCTTCGCCACCGTGCCGCGGACCATCCGCTGGACCGTGATCGCCGCCGGAGGTCTCTACCTCCTGTCGGCCTACACGCAGCTCGCGGGGTTCGACGCGTTCGGCGGCTCGCTGGCGAGCAGTTCGAGCCCGGTGAACGACCTGGCCTCCCGTGCCGGGGTCGGCTGGATCGGCCTGCTGCTCGATGCGGCCCTTACGTGCTCGTTCATCGCATGCGCCCTGGCGTCGACGACCGCGCTCGGCCGCGTGCTGTTCTCGCTCGGGCGGGAGGGGATCGCGCCGCAGGCGCTCGGGCGCACCCACCGCCGGTTCCGCACGCCGCACATCGCGCTCGCGTGGGGCGTCGCGGTCGAGGTCGCCGTCCCGGCAGCCCTGGTCCTGTTCGGGATGGACCCCTGGCAGGCGATGGGGATCGTCGTCGTCTGCGCCGCCGCGGGGTACATGACCGCTTACGCGCTCGTCTGCGCGGCGACGCCGTTCTTCCTGCGGCGCATCGGCGAGTTCACCGTGGGACCGGCCGTGGCGGCGGGCGTGGCGGCGACCGGTCTGGTGGCTGCGCTCGGGCTCGACATCTGGCTGGAGGTGTCCGGACCGCGCTGGCTCGCGGTCTTCATCCTCGCGGTGGCCGCCGTCGGGGCCCTCCTCGCGTATGCGGTCTGCCGGCGCACGCGCACCCAGGCGCTGGCGCGGATCGGGCTCTACGACGAACCCACGCCGAAGGATGTGCTCGGTGGCGCGCCATGACGGCGGTGAGCGAGCTCAGCGGTCGGCAGCCGGGTGCGATCCACAGCGCGCTCGCGGTCCTGGAAGCCGTCGCCCACGCCGGCCCGGGAGTCACCGCTCAGCAGCTCTCGGATCGGTTGGGCCTTCCCCGCGCCACGACCTACCGGCTGATCAACCTGCTCGTGCAGGACGAGTATCTGGTCCGGATGCCCGACCTGCGCGGCTTCGCCCTCGGGCGCAAGGTCGCCGAGCTCGCCGACGTCGCCCATGCGCAGGATGCCGCCCTGTCCGTGCGGGAGACGCTGGCGGACCTGCGCGGCCGCATCCGCGGGGGCGTCCACCTCGCGGTGTTCCGCAACGGACACGTCGTGCCGGTCGACGTGGACCCCGACTTCCCGCTCTCCGACCCGCGGCGCATCACGACCGACCTGTCCGTGTCGGCTCTCGGGAGGCTCCTCCTGGCGGAGCGGGCCGCGCGCACCATCCCGTCGCCGACCCGCTACACCACGCAGGAGGGGGAGCTCACGCCCGGCTTCGGCTGCCTGGCCATCCCGGTGCGCGGAAAGGACGACCGGCTCGTCGGCGGCCTCGCGCTCGCCATGCCCGCTGCGCGCCTGGCGGACAGGGACGGTCTGCTCGCCCTCGTCGCGGACTCGGCGGCGCGCATCGGCCCCCTGATCGACGACTGACGTGGGGCCGCCGGGCTGGCCGGTGTACTACCCGGCCTCGACCGCGTCCGGCCCCGGGTCATCGGCCGGGAGCGTGCCGTGGGCCACCCGGACCATCGCGGAGATCATGGCGTTCGCGACGGCGATCAGCGGAACGGCGAACAGGGCGCCCGGGACACCGGCGATGCCGGTCCCCGCAGCGACGCCGACCACCACGGCGAGCGGATGCACCTTGACCGCGCCGCCGACGAGCAGCGGCTGCATCACGTGCGCCTCGAGGAGATGCACCAGGAGCACGCCCGCGAGCATGATGATCGCCTGCACCGGACCGGCGAATACCAGGGCGATGGCCACCGCGATGATGCCGGACACGATCGCGCCGATCACGGGGATGAAGGAGAACAGCAGCACGATCACGCCGATCGGGATGGCCAGGGGGAGCCCGAGGAAGAAGGCGACCAGGCCGATCCCGACGCCGTTCACGACCGCGACCAGAATCTGGACGCGCACGAAGCTCGTCAGCGTGCGCCAGCCGGCGTCCCCGCCGGCGTCGAGGGCCGGGCGGCCGCCGCGGGGAAAGAGGCGGGTGATCCACTGCCAGATCCCGCGTCCGTCGATGAGCAGGAAGATGGTCGCGAACAACGCGATCAGCGCGCCGGCCAGGATGTGCCCGGCCGTCGATCCGACGCGCAGCGCTCCGCCGAGCAGCACACCGCCGTCCTTCTGCACGAGGGAGCCCGCGTTCTTGATGTACCCGGCGAACTCGGCGTCGGAAACGTTCCACGGCGGCTGGCGGAGCGCCTCCCGGGCGCGGTCGTAGGCGGCCGCCGACTGCTTCTCGAGATGCGGGAGGCCGGCCCGGACCTGCCAGACGACGAGGCCGATCAGCGCCGCGACGACGGCGAGGAAGGCCACCAGGCTGAGCGTGATGGCGAGCCACTTGGGCCAGCCGTGCCGCCGGAGCGAGGCCACCGTCGGCTGGAGGAGCGCCGTGACCAGCAGCGCGACCAGGAGCGCGATGACGATCTCGTGGAACTGCACGACGAGCAGGATCACGACCCACGCCAGCCCGACGATCGTGAGCAGCCGCCACGACCACTCGGACGCCGTACGCACCCCCGACGGGACGGAGCTTCGCGGCTCGGAGCGGTGCGCCCCCGCCTGCCGGATCGGCTCCACTGCTCCTGTCGACGGCCGGACACGCGAAAACCGATTCATGGCGACTCCTTAGGGAAGTCGCCCGAGCATACGCTCGCCGCGGCCCGTCGAACGTGACGCGACGGGCACCGGCTGAGGTCGCCGTGAACCACGAGGGGCGCGGATCGCTCCGCGCCCCTCGCCGCCCTCAGTGAGCCACCACCGGCTCCGGCGCGTCCGTCGGCTCGCCGGACGCCTCGCCGCGGTCGATGGACGCAGGTGCGGCCGAGCGACGGCGGTACAGGAAGGCGGTGAGCACCGCGCCGAAGGCGAAGAAGCCCGCGCCCCACCAGTACGCCGTGGCGTAGCTGTGCACCGCCGCCTCGGCGACGACGGACGGGGTCGGGGGCAGGTGGGCGGCGAGGTAGTCGGTGGCGGCGGTCGCGGCGAGTGTGTTCAGGAGCGCCGTGCCGATCGAGCCTCCGACCTGCTGGCTCGTGTTGACCATCGCCGACGCGACGCCGGCGTAGCGGCGGTCCACCCCGAGCGTCGCTGTCTGGATGGCCGCGGGCATCGTGGAGCCCATCCCGAATCCCAGGATCATGAGCGGCGGCAGGAGGTCGGCGGCGTAGTTCGCCGTCACGCCCAGGTGCGTCAGGTAGACCATGCCGGATGCGGCGATCGTCATGCCGATCGGGACCATGACCTTCGGGCCGAAGCGCGGGACGAAGATGTTCGTCGACAGCTGCGCCGCGAGCACCAGCATCACGATCATCGGGAGGAAGCCGAGGCCGGTCTGGATGGGGGTGAAGCGCAGGGTGGCCTGGAGGTAATACGTGACGAAGAGGAAGATCCCGAACATCCCGGCGCCGGCGATGAGGATGGCACTGTACGACGCGCCGCGGTTGCGGTCCAGGACGATGGGCAGCGGCAGGAGGGGGTGCGCGGCCCGGCGCTGCCACAGCACGAAGGCGATCAGCAGCACCCCGGAGGCGGCGAGGAACGCCCAGGAGAGCGGCGAGTCCCAGCCGTCGGACTCGGCGTTCGAGAAGCCGTAGACGAGGGAGAACAGGGCGGCGGAGACGAGCAGCGTCCCGGGGACGTCCAGCTTCGGCCGGGGTCCGCTGCGCGGGACCGTGGTGACGAAGAGGGCCGCGCCGACGATCGCGACGATGGCGATGACCACGTTGATGTAGAGGTTCCAGCGCCAGTCGAGCTGCTCGGTGAGCACGCCGCCGAGGAGGAGGCCGACGGCGCCGCCCGCACCCGCGATGGCTCCGAAGATGCCGAACGCGCGGGCGCGCTCCTTCGGCACGGTGAAGGTGGTGGTCAGCACGGCGAGGGCGGTCGGGGCCAGCAGCGCGCCGAACGCGCCCTGGAGGGCGCGCGCTCCCACGAGCATCCCGAACGTTCCGGCGGCGCCGCCGAGCGCCGACGCGCCCGCGAAGCCGATGAGGCCGATGATGAACGCCCGCTTGCGGCCGATGAGATCGGAGAGGCGGCCGCCGAACAGAAGGAGGCTGCCGAAGGCGAGGGAGTAGGCGGTCACGACCCACTGCCGGTCGGCGTTCGAGAAGCCGAGGTCGGCCTGCGCGGAGGGCAAGGCGATGTTGGCGACGGTCGAGTCGAGCACGACCATCAGCTGGGCCAAGGCGACCGTGACGAGCGTCCACCAGCGCCGGGTGGAGGGCGCGGGCGCGTCGGGTGCGGCCGTCGGTGAGGAGGGGGAAGTCTGCGACATGGGGGTCAGCATATACGAAACTGGCAAGTTCCGGATCTCTTTTGTTCAGAAATTCATCTAGACTTTATTCCGTGACGGACACTTCAGCCCCGGCGACGAAGCTCGGGCGCAAGCGGGACCACACCCGCGACCCCGAGATCCTCGACGCCGCCCTCGATGTGCTGGCCGAGGTCGGCTACGACCGCATGACCATGGATATGGTCGCCGCACGCGCAAAAGCCGGGAAGGCGACGGTCTACCGCCGCTGGCCGTCGAAGGCCGATCTGGTCGTCGAGGCGGTCGCGTGCATGAAGAAGTCGGACCTCGACCCGTCCGACCTTCCCGACACCGGAACCCTCCGCGGCGACCTCATTGCCATCATGAAGCCGCACAACGTCGTCGACGCCGAGAAGAAGCTGCGGGTCATGGCCGGCCTCGTCTCGATGCTCGCCGAGAATCCGGAGTTCGGCGACGCCGTCAACGCAGCCATCGTCGAGCCGCGCGCCGCGATCAACCGCAAGCTTTTGCAGCGGGCTGCCGACCGCGGCGAGATCCGGCCCGACGCCGACATCGAGCAGCTGGCGCTGCTCGGCCCGTCCATGGCGTCGTACCGGGTGCTGGTGCTGCGCAAACCTGTCGACCGGGCGTTCCTGCTCAGCGTGCTCGACGACATCCTGCTGCCTGCGGCGGGGGTGCGGGAGCAGACGGCGGCAGGTCAGTAGCCTGACCCACATGAGCATGGAGCCGGAGCCGGTACTGGACCTCACCACGCTGACCCCGAAGCGCGCCTACGTGCTGCGCTCGCCGACGGGGGAGGAGCTGCTCGCGGTCTTCGGCGGTCCCGCGGAGGACTCCGACGGCGCGACGTTCTTCGCCCACGCACCGGGGTTCGACGGCGAGGTGACCGTGCTCCCCGCGGACGGCTGGAACGTGCTGCGGGAGCATCCGGCGGCCGACGAGTGACCGACGCCATGCACGGAGCCGAGTCCGAGCGCCTCCAGCAGGCCGAGGACGGCACGGCGGCGTGGCGGGACTGGGGACCGTACGTGTCCGAACGTGCCTGGGGCACGGTGCGGGAGGACTACAGCGCCGATGGGGATGCCTGGGAGTTCTTCCCCCACGACCACGCCCGCAGTCGCGCATACCGCTGGAACGAGGACGGCATGGCCGCCTTCAGCGACCTCCGGCAGAACTGGTGCCTCGGGCTCGCCCTGTGGAACGGGACGGACCCCATCCTGAAGGAGCGGATGTTCGGGCTGACCGGACCGCAGGGCAACCACGGCGAAGACGTCAAGGAGTACTGGTGGTACCTCGACGGCACGCCGACGCACTCGTGGAACACCTGGCGGTACCACTACCCGCAGGCCGCCTTCCCGTACGAGAACCTGATCGAGACGAATGCGGCGCGGGGCCGGCTCGAACCGGAGTACGAGCTCGTCGACACCGGGATCTTCGACGACGGCCGGTACTGGGTGGTGACGGTCGACTACGCGAAGGCCGGCCCGCACGACCTGCTCATGCGCATCACGGTCGAGAACGCGGGCCCGGAGGCCGCGTCCCTCCATGTGCTGCCTACTCTCTGGTACCGCAACACGTGGTCGTGGGGTTACGACGTGGCCAAACCGGAGTTGCGGTGGGATGGCGCGAACGTCGTGGGCACCGGACCCGGCGGTGCGGTGACCCTCGGCGGCGACGGCGCACCGGACCCCCTGTTCTGCGAGAACGAGACGAACACGGGCCGGCTCTTCAACGCCGCGGGCTCGCCTCCGTACCCGAAGGACGGGATCAACGATCACGTCGTGAGCGGCGCCGCGACGGTGAACCCGGACCGGGTGGGGACGAAGAGCGCCCTGCACTACGAGCTCACCCTGGGCCCGGGGGAGACACGCGAGATCCGGGTGCGGCTGGCGGCGCCGGATGCGGAGGCGGACGCGTGGGACTTCGGCTCCGGTTTCGAGGAGGTCATGAGTCGCCGCAAGGCGGAGGCCGACGCCTTCTACGCGGCGATCCCGGGGAGCCCCTCCGACCCGGACGAGGCCCGCGTGATGCGCCAGGCGTTCGCGGGTCTGCTGTGGTCGAAGCAGTACTTCCACTTCAACGTGAGCAAGTGGCTCGACGGCGATCCCGCCGGTCCCACCCCGCCCAGCGGCCGGGGCCTCGTCCGCAATGGCGACTGGCGGCACTTCGACGCCGACGACGTCATCCTCATGCCCGACCCGTGGGAGTACCCCTGGTTCGCCTCCTGGGACCTCGCCTTCCACTGCGTGACCATGGCGCACATCGACCCGGCCTTCGCCAAGGCCCAGCTCATCCTGCTGCTCCGCGAGTGGTACATGCACCCGGACGGCCAGCTGCCCGCCTACGAGTGGAACTTCTCGGACGTCAATCCGCCGACCCACGCCTGGGCGGCCCTCCAGGTGTTCCTCATCGACGGCGGGACGGACGAGCGGTTCCTCGCCCGCGTCCTGCACAAGCTGCTGATGAACTACACCTGGTGGACGAACAGCAAGGACGCCGATGACGACGACCTGTTCGAGGGCGGCTTCATGGGCCTCGACAACATCGCGCCGCTGAACCGGTCGACGCTCTCCCCGAGCGTCGGCATCCTGGAGCAGGCGGATGCGACAGGATGGATGGCCGCGTACGCGCTCGACCTCCTGGAGATCGCCCTGCGGCTGGCCCGCTCGGACGACGTGTACGAGGACATCGCCGTGAAGTTCGCCGAGCAGTTCCTGCGGATCGCCGCCTCCGCCAACGGCTCCGGGATGTGGGACGAGGACGACGCGTTCTTCTACGACGTCCTGCACCTGGCGGACGGTCGCGACGTCCCCTTGAAGGTGCGCTCCCTGGTGGGGCTGGTCCCGGTGGTGGCGTCCCTGTCGTTCGACGACCCGGGGATCAGCACCCTTCCCGAGTTCCGTGCGATCCTGCGTCGGTACCTCGACAGGCACCCGGAGCTGGGGGCGGCCTTCCACCCGCGGCGGTTCGGCGCGCGAGCGACCTATCTGCTCGCTCTGGTGTCGCCGGAGCGGCTGACGAGCGTCCTGAAGGAGGTGTTCGACCCGGCGGCGCTGCTGAGCGACCACGGCATCCGGGGCGTCTCCGCGTACCACCGGGAGCATCCATTCGTCGTGGAGGTCGGGGGAGTCGAGGCGTCGGTCGACTACGAGCCCGCCGAGTCCACCTCCGCGCTCTTCGGGGGCAACTCGAACTGGCGCGGACCGGTGTGGTTCCCGCTCAACGCGCTGCTGATCGCATCCCTGAGGCAGTACGAGTCCCACGGCGAGACCGGCGTCCGGATCGAGGATCCGCTCGGCTCGGGGACGGCGATGACGCCCGGCCAGGCGGCGGCCGACCTCTCGCGGCGTCTGATCTCGCTGTTCCTGCCGGGCGAGGACGGTGTCCGGCCGTCGGATGCGCGCTACCCGCTGCTCTCCACCGATCCGCGGTGGCGCGACAACATCCTCTTCTACGAGTACTTCGACGGCGACACCGGTCAGGGGCTGGGCGCCTCCCACCAGACCGGATGGACGGCGATGGTGGCGCATCTCATCCTGACCCGGAGGCGCGGACGATAGCGGTTCGGTTCATACGACCGGGAGCGTGCATTCACAGGTGCGGCGGTTAGCTTCCCTGCATGGACGAACCTGTTCTGCTGCTGCCCCAGAAGGCCGCCGCATACCTGGGGATCTCGGAGCTGGCCGTCCACCGGCTGATCGCAGCGGGGAAGATCCGGACGGTCTTCTTCCGCGGGGTTGTCCGCCTTCCGGTCTACGAATTGGACAAATACCGGGAGAGCGAATCGGCCGACTGATCGACGACGGCCGCCGCGAGCAGGTCGCCGACGAGCGGGCCCATCGTCAGCCCGGCCGCGCCGAAGCCGGCGTTGAGGTAGACGCCGTCGACGCCGTCGAGGGCGCCGACCGTGGGTAGCTCGCCGTTCGGGAGCGGGCGGAGGCCCACGCGGGTCTCGATCAGGGTCGCGTCCGCGAGTCCCGGCGCGACCGCGAGGGCGTTCTCCAGCACCTGGCGCTGGCCCTCGGCGGTGACGCGCGGGTCGAAGCCGCTGCCGGTCTCCCGGGTGGCGCCGACGGCGACGCGGGAGTCGTCGAACGCGACGAGGTAGTGGCTGGCGACGGGATTTACGGAGGGCCAGTCACGCGTGTCCGCGGAACCGACCCGGAGGTGGGTGATCTGGCCCCGCTGCGGCTCCACCCCCACGCGGCGGCCGAACGGCTCGAGCACGCGGTCGGTCCAGGCGCCGGTGGCGAGGACCAGGGCGTCCGCCTCGAGGGCGCGCCCGTCCACCCGCACCGACCATCCACCGGCGTCGGTCGGGGACACGGCCGCCGTGCCCGGTACGACGGACGCCCCGAGCGCCCGCGCGCCCGCGAGGAGCCCGGCCCGCAGCGCCCGTCCGTCCACGCGCGCCCCGCCAGCGATGTGGATGCCCGCGAAGCCGTCACCCAGGGGAGGGAACAACTCGCGGGCGCGTTCCGCGGAGACCCGGGTGACGTCGCCCATCGCGGCGGCCGTGGTCCTACGCGCGGCGAGCCGATCCTCCACCTCGTCGATGACGGCGGCGTCGCGGTTGACGACGAGCGCTCCGGACCGCCGGTAGCCGATGTCGGGCACCCCGACCGCGGACAGCTGCGCGATCAGCTCGGGGTAGAAGTCGGCGCCCGCGGCGTACAGGTCGTAGAAGGCCCCGTCGGCGGCGGAGCTCCACGGCTGGATGATCCCCGCCCCCGCGGCTGTCGCCTGGCCGGTGAGCTCGGCATCCACGAGCGTGGCGGCGACACCGTGCCGGCTGAGGGCGAACGCGGTCGACGCCCCTGCGACTCCCGTTCCGACGACGACGGCGGTTCTGGTGCGCATGCTGCTCCCTCTGGGCGGTTCGGCGGTCGAGTCCATTCAAACGGATCCGCTCTCCCCGGACGCGCCCCGACGGAGCAGAATGTCCCCGACCGCAGCCGATCCGCAACCACGAGGAGGACGGCATGTCCGCATCCACCGCTGCGAGCGACGCGCCCGATCGCCTGCGCCGCCGGTCCCGCGAGGCGCTGATCGCGCTGGCCGTGCAGTACCTGCTGGGCATGGCCGCCAATCTCATCGGCGAGCCGGAGGGCGGCTTCGCCGTGGCCGTCGACTGGGTCGTCATCATCCTGCACATGCTGATCGCGATCGGCCTGGTCGTGATCGCCGTCCGGCTGCTCCTCGCCGCCCGGCAGGCGCAGCTCGGCATCCGGTTGGCGGTGTGGGGGCTCGTGGTGATAGCGATCACGTTCCTCGCCGGGGTGCTGACGATCTCGATCGGGAGCGATTGGGCGTCCTACGTGATGGCCACCGGCTTCCTGGTGGCGGCAGCGCTCTACGCGGGCACGTTCCTGGCGTCGTACCGCGCGCAGGTCGCGACCCGCGGGTGACGCGAGCCGATCAGCGGCGCGCCTTGCGGGCCGCGCGGTTGCGGGCGAGCACCCAGCCGGTGATCCCCCCGATGACGAAGACGATCAGCACCAGGAGCCACGTCGGCAGCTGCACCTGACCCCACAGCACGAAGATGGTCGCCTTATCGCCTCCCACCCCGTTCTGAATCGCGATGACGATGAGCAGGACGACCAGCACGATGGCGAGCCATTTGCGTTTGAGGAACTCGACGAACCTGTTCCCACCCGATGCGCCCCGCCCCGTGTCGCTCATGCGGTCAGTATGGCGTCGGTCGCCCTCCGCGGGAAGCGGGAGACGGGACCGGTCAGCGCGAACCCGTCGCGAGGTAGCGGCCGAGCGTCTCGATCAGGCCCTTCGTGCCCTGCTCGCGCCCGTCTCCGTCGTCCCAGAACCGGTCGAAGAAGACGCCGTGCTCGGTGTGGGTGTACCGCGTTCCGCCGTCGACCGGTTCGAACTCGAGCGAGGCCACCGAGGTGGACATGTGGTCGCCGTCCAGCCACATGTCGTACGTGGTCACGATGCGGTTGTGCTCGACGATGTCGGTGTAGGTGGCCACATAGCGGGACACCGGTCCGTTGTGGAACTTCGCCTCGGCGATGTCGCGGCCGCCGACGCGGAAGTCGAACGCCCACTCGCGGGCCTCCTCCATCGCGTCGCCGGCGCCCCACCAGCGGAGCTTCTCGTCCTCATCGGCGAACGCGTCCCACACGCGCTCGATCGGTGCGGGGTAGTCGCGGCTCAACGAGAAGCCGGAGCGCGCGATCCGTCGTTCTGTCATCATCCGTGCCCCCTGCCTCTAGCGGGTGAGGGTGACGTGGATCACGCCGGTCTCGGCGACCTCCGACGTCACGGTGTAGGCGGAGTCGAACCCGGCGAGGTCATCGAAGAGCCGATGTCCGCGGCCCAGGAAGATTGGGGCGACCATCAGGTGCAGGTCGTCGACCAGCCCGGCGCGGAGGAAAGAGCGCGCGGTCTCATAGCCGCCGCCGATCCGGACGTCCTTCCCCGACGCGGACGCGGCCTCCGTCGCCTCGGCCAGCACCTCCTCGACCGAGGTGTCGCGGAAGTGGAACGTCGTCCCGCCCTCCATGTCGATGGGAGGCCGCTGCGCACTGTGCGTGAGCACGTACACGGGCGTCCCGAACGGCGGCCGGTCGCCCCACCATCCCTTCCACTCGGGGTCGTCGGGGAACGCGTGGAGGCCGAACATCCCGGCGCCCATGATCTCGGCGCCGATGTTCTCGAAGAAGGCCCTGGCGTATGCATCGTCGACGCCGGTCGTTCCGGCACCCGCAGTGTCGCCGAAGATCTTCTCGTGGAAGGTGCGGGTGCCCGCCCAGGCTGCGGTGAGACGGCCCCAGTCGGGACCCATGGGCTCCTGGGGCGTGGCGCCCTCGGGTTTCGGCGTATAGCCGTCGAGTGAGGCGAAGAGGTCCATGCGGACGCGTGTCATGTCAGTACTCCTTCGGAGCGGTGCGGATGAGGTGGATGCCGAGCTGGTCGGCTTGACGCTCGGCGGGCGTGCGCTGCTCGCCGAGCCAGACGTGGAGGACGTCGAGCGCTCCCGGGCGCAGGCTGACCGTGCGGACGCGGCCGTGCTTCTCGGAGACGACGACGCCGGCCCGCTCGAGGATGCCGAGGTGCTGCAAGAAGGAGGGCAGCGCCATGGGGAACGGCTCCGCGAGCTCGGAGACGATCGCCGGTGCCTTCGCGAGCCGCTCGACGACCGCGCGTCGCGTCGGATCGGCGAGGGCCCGCAGCACGGCATCCAGCTCGACGGAATAGTTAGGCACATACCTAACTATGGAGGTCTCGGGGTCGGAAAGCAAGAGCCGGATGAGATGTTGCACTCCGTCGAAGGGCACCACCAGAATGTCGACGTGGAGGTCCGTCTGCCGGGAACCGGCCGCGTCGAGGCGTTCAGTGACGGGGTCTTCGCCATCGCGATCACGCTGCTCATTCTCGAGATCCACGTGCCGTCGGACGCGGCGCATCTGCTCGACGAGCTGCTGCAGCTCTGGCCGTCGTATCTGGCCTAGGTCGTCACGTTCCTGCTGATCGGCCTGGTCTGGGCCAACCACCACGTGATGTTCGACTTCCTGCCGATCGGCGGGATCGTGGTGTTCGCGTTCCTGATCCTCTTCTACTGGCTCCCGCCGCAGCGGGCGCACCGACGTACCGGGGATTACAAATCAAGAAAAATCTAGACAAATAGAAACGTTTGTTACAAGCTGGCGGAGTCCCTCATCCCGACCAAGGAAAGGCCCGCCCGTGGCTCCTTCGTTCCGCACACCTCTTCGTCTCAGCGCCGCGACGATCGTGCTCGCCGCTCTGTCGGCGACCGTCGTCGGATGCTCCTCGACCGGAGCGGCCGAACCGGCCGCCGCCGCATCCGTCACCGTCGACGGCGTCAGCATCTCCGTCGACAAGGCGGCTCGCGCCCTCCTCCCGCAGAAGTACGTGGACGCCGGCACCGTTGCCGTCGCCTCGGACGTCCCCTACGCGCCGTTCGAGTTCTACGCGTCCGAGGGCAGCGACACCATCACCGGAGTCGACTACGACCTCGGCCAGGCGATCGGGGCGAAGCTCGGTGTGAAGCTCCAGTTCGCGCAGCAGACGTTCGACGGCATCATCCCCGCGATGCAGGCGGGCAAGTTCCAGGCCGCGATGTCCGCCATGACCTCGAGCGTCGCCCGGATGGACGTGCTCGACTTCGTCGATTACTCCGCCTCCGGCACCGGCATCCTCGTGAAGAAGGGCAACCCCGACAAGATCCGCACGTTCCTCGATCTGTGCGGCAAGCCGGTCGCTGCACAGAGCGGGACGAAGCAGGTGGAGCTCGTCGCGACCTGGCAGGACGAGTGCAGCGCCAAGGGCAAGAAGCCGATCGCGCTGTCCGAGTTCCCCAAGGACTCCGACGGCCAGCTCGCCATCACCAGCGGCAAGGTCGTCGCCAGTGTCGCGACGAAGCCGAGCGCCGGCTACGTCGCCAAGTCGACGAACGACGGGAAGACCTTCCAGGTCGTCGAGGACCCCGCGGCGCCCACCGGCTACGACGCCACGCTCAACGGCATCGGCGTCATGAAGGGAGACAAGCTGGCGGACGCCATCCAGGGGGCCCTGCAGTCCCTCATGGACGACGGCACCTACGGCAAGATCCTCGACCACTACGGTGTCGCCGGGATCGCGGTTCCGAAGGCCACGATCAACGGGGCGAAGCAGCAGTGACGACCGCACCGCACACCGCGCTCCCGCCGCGGCACGACGCCGTGCGGCCGATCGCGCCCATCCAGACCGTCCCGCTGCGTCACCCGGGTCGATGGATCGCGGCGATCGTCGTCGGGGTGGCCTCGGCGCTCTTCGTGATCGGCTTCGCCCAGAACCCGACCCTGGACTGGCCGACGGTCGGCGCGTACCTGTTCGCCCCGACCACTCTGAGCGGTCTCGCGACGACCATCTACCTGACGATCGCCGCCATGGCGATCGGGCTGGCGGGCGGCATCGTCATCGCCGTCATGCGGCTCTCGCCGAACCCGGTGCTGCGGGTCGTGAGCGGCCTCTTCGTCTGGGTGTTCCGCGGAACGCCGGTGCTCCTCCAGCTGATCTTCTGGGGCTTCATCGGCGCGTTCATCCCGAAGCTCGTGATCGGCATCCCGTTCACGAGCATCCAGTTCTGGTCGGTCTCGACGGCAGACCTCATCCCGGCGACCGTCGCGGCACTCCTCGCCCTCGGGCTGAACGAGATGGCGTACGCGGGCGAGATCGTCCGCGCGGGCATCCTGGCCGTCGATCCCGGCCAGACGGAGGCGGCGCACGCGCTCGGCATGACGTCGGGCACGACGTTGCGCCGAGTCGTCCTCCCGCAGGCGATGCGGATGATCGTGCCCCCCATGGGCAACGAGGTGATCACGATGCTGAAGACGACGTCGCTGGTGGCGGTGATCGCCGGCCACGACCTGATGAGCAACATCCAGACCGCGTACGCGCAGAACTTCAAGATCATCCCGCTGCTGATCGTGGCCGGGATCTGGTACCTGATCCTGACGAGCATCCTCACCATCCCGCAGATGTGGTTGGAGAGGCGTTTCGGGCGCGGCGTCGTGGCGCACCGGCCGAGCCTCGCCGACCGGATCGCCGGCCTCTGGAAGGGAGCCGACCGATGAGCGCGATGGTGCAGGCGGAGGACGTCCGCAAGCGCTTCGGCGCCCTGGAGGTGCTGAAGGGGATCTCGCTCGAGGTGGAGCGGGGACAGGTCGCCTGCCTGCTCGGTCCCAGCGGCTCGGGCAAGTCGACGTTCCTCCGCTGCATCAACCACCTGGAGCGGCCGGACGCCGGCCGCATCCGGGTCGACGGTGAGACGGTCGGCTATGCGGAACGCGGCGGCAAGCTGTTCGAGCTTCGCGAGCGCGAGGCGGCCGCGCAGCGACGGCGTGTCGGCATGGTGTTCCAGCGCTTCAACCTCTTCCCGCACATGACTGCGGCCGAGAACGTGGTGGAGGCGCAGATCCAGGTGCTCCGCCGGCCGAGGGTGGAGGCGCGGGCCAAGGCGATGGAGCTCCTGGAACAGGTGGGCCTCGGCGCGAAGGCCGGACAGTACCCGTCCGCGCTCTCCGGGGGCCAGCAGCAGCGCGTCGCCATCGCTCGGGCGCTCGCGATGGATCCCGAGCTGATGCTCTTCGACGAGCCCACGAGTGCCCTCGACCCCGAGCTGGTCGGGGAGGTTCTCGACGTGATGCGGGGACTCGCCGAGTCCGGGATGACGATGATCGTCGTCACGCACGAGACCGGGTTCGCGCGCGAAGTCGCCGACACGGCCGTCTTCATGGACGGCGGCGTGGTGGTCGAGTCGGGGACCCCGCAGCAGGTGCTGGTCGAGCCGCAGGAGGCGCGCACGCGGGCCTTCCTGTCGAAGGTGCTGTGAGCGGCATGACGGACACCGTTCCGGCCGGGCCGCGTCTCACCAGCACCGAACTCCTCGCACTCAGGGATGCGGCCGCCGCCGCGATGCCGTCGTTCCGGGCCGATCTCGCCCACCTGGTCGGAATCGACTCGGGCTCGATGGATCGCGCGGGCGTGGACCGGGCCGGTGAGTGGGCGGCCCGCAGCCTCAGCGCGTGCGGCTTCTCGGTCGAATCCGTACCCACCCCGGCCGTCGCAGGGCAGCGCTTCGGGGCGGTCGTCGTGGGCCGCAGGCAGGGCAGCGGAACGGGGGTGGTGCTGGTGTTCGCGCACCTCGACACGGTCTTCCCGCGGGGGACGGCGGTCGCGCGGCCGTACCGGGAGGAGGGGGCGCGAGCCTTCGGCCCCGGTGTCTGCGACGACAAGGCCGGGGTCGCGGCCACGCTCCACGCGATCCGCACCCTGGCTTCGTCCGGGCGCGACGACTTCGGGGAGCTCATCGTCGCCTTCACGCCGGACGAGGAGGTGGGGTCTCCCGCCAGCCGTGAGATCCTGCACTCGCTGGCGACAGAGGCGGACATCGCGCTGTGCATGGAGTCGGCGCGCGAGAACGGAGACCTGGTCGCCGCGCGCAAGGGCATCGCCGAGGTGCGCGTCCAGGTCGAGGGGCGCGCCGCCCACTCCGGCGTCGAGCCGCAGCGCGGAATCAACGCGGCGCTCGAAGCGGCGCACTTGACCGTCGAGCTGCAGGCGCTCTCCGGATCGCGGGAGGGTCTGACGGTGAACGTCGGACGGCTGGAGGCGGGAACCCGCTCCAACGTGGTGGCCGCCGAGGCGAGCCTCTCCGTCGAGGTGCGCGCCGAGCGTCGCGCCGACCTCGTGGCCGTCCTCGACGCCATCGACCGCCGGGCGGCCGCACCCGCGGTCGCCGGGGCCGTGATCTCGGTGGTGCGGGACGACGTCTGCCCGCCGCTCGAAGCGGCATCCACCGGCCGGCTCCTGGCGCTCGCGCAGCAGCTCGGTGGCGAGCTCGGCCTCCCGCTCCGCGGCGCTGCGACCGGCGGGGCGTCCGACGCCAACTTCGTCGCAGCGGGCGGCATCCCGGTGCTCGACGGCGTCGGCCCGGTCGGGGGCGGCGACCACTCGCCGGCCGAGTGGCTGGATCTCGCAGGGGTGCCCGATCGGGTGGCGCTGCTCTGCGGACTGATCCTGCGCGGGGCGCGCGCGGGGACACCGTGAACAGCTCGTCCACGGCATCCACGGTGACCGGACCCGCTACTGTCGGAGCCGGAGGTGGAGGCATGTCGCAGCCCGGGGTGGCCGAGTCGATCCGGCAGCGGATGGGGGAGTGCTCGCCCGCCGAGCGCAAGGTCGCGCGCGTGCTGCTGGCCTCCTATCCGTCGGCCGGGTTCGAGACGGTGGCCCGGCTTGCCGAGCGGTCCGGGGTCAGTGGGCCCACGGTCGTCCGATTCGTCACGCGGCTCGGCTATACGGGGTTCCCGGACTTCCAGCGTGCGCTCCGCGAGGATCTGGACGAGCGGTCGGCGTCGCCGAGCACGATCTACGCGCGCGGCGAGGTCCCGGGCGATCCCCGCGTCGACCTCGTCGAGCGTGCCGCCGAGATCGCGGTCGGGACGCTGCAGCGAACGTTCGAGCGGCTGGTCCCTCACGATCTGGACCGCTCGATCGCCCTGCTCGCCGACGCCCGCCGCGTCTTCGTCGCGGGTGGACGCTACAGCGGACTGCTGGGTCAGCTGCTCGCGCAGCACCTGCAGCAGCTCCGCCCGGGGGTGTCCGTGCTCGCTCCCGAGCCGTCGGCGCGCGCCGCCCAGGCCGCGGATCTCACGCGGCACGATCTCCTCGTGGTCTTCGACTACCGGCGCTATGAGCCGCACCTCCTCGCCCTCGCCGCGCAGGCGCACCGCGATCACCTGCCGGTCATCCTCTTCACGGATGCCTGGCTGTCGCCGATCGCGTCCGATGCGGATGTGGTGCTGCCGAGCGAGACGGCGGCGCCGTCGCCGTTCGACGCCCTGACTCCCGTGCTCGCTCTGGTCGAGACGGTCGTGGCGGGAGTCCTGGAGCGACTGGGGAGCGTCGCGACGGAACGCATGGCCGCCACCGACCGCGTGGCGGATGAGCTCGGCCTGTACTGAGCGTCCGTGAGCGGCGGCGGCGGGTGCAGAATGCGGACATGAGCGAATCCGTCGTGCTCGTCACGGGCACCTCCTCCGGCATCGGTCTCGCGACCGCCGTCCATGCGGCGCAGCGGGGCTTCCGCGTCGTCGCGACCATGAGGGACACGGGGAGGGCCGGTCCCTTGCGGGCGGCGTCCGAGGCGGCGGGGGTGGAGCCCGACATCCACGCCCTGGATGTGACCGATCCGGACTCGATCGAGGCCTGCTTCGCGTACCTGCGGTCGACGTACGGCCGTCTCGACGCCGTGGTGAACAACGCCGGCGCCGGCCACCTCGGCAGCATCGAGGTCGAGTCCCTTGCGGCCGTCCGCTCGGTGATGGAGGTCAACTTCTTCGGCGTCGTCGCGGTGACCAAGGCCGCACTGCCCCTCCTGCGGGAGGCCGGCGGTCGGCTCATCACCGTCTCGAGCGTCGGCGGCGTCGTCGGGCAGCCTTTCAACGAGGCGTACTGCGCAGCGAAGTTCGCCGTCGAAGGCTTCATGGAGTCGCTGGCGCCCGTCGCGTCCGCCCTGGGAGTGCGGGTGACGGTCGTGGAGCCGGGAGCCGTGAGCACGGAGTTCGTCTCGAACGTGCAGGCGCAGGAGCCGCTGCCGGTGCAGGGGACTCCGTATGCCGGCCTCCTGGACGCGTACCTCGCCCGGACCGCCGCCGCCTTCGATCCCGCTGCCGCTCAGACCGCCGACGGCGTGGCCGAGGCGATCGTCGCGGCCCTGGCCGACCCGGATCCGGCTGCTCGCATCCAGACGTCCGAGGCGGCCCGGAAGTTCGCGGGCATCAAGCTGAGCGATCTGGACGGCTCGCACGTGCAGAACGTCACCCGCCATTGGATCGCCGGAGCCTGAATCAGCCGGCCGTGCCCCCGGACGGCTGATCAGCCCGAGCGGGTCCGGGGTCTGATCTAGGCTGACGGCATGGCGGGAGGGGCAGCGGATCACCGGAGCGTCGCCGCTCGGGTCTTCGCGATCGCCGACGCCTTCGAGCGTGGCGACGAGCTCACGCTGAGCGAGGTGTCCCGCCGCGCCGCCCTGCCGGTCTCGACGACGCACCGACTGCTGTCCGAGTGGGTCGACTGGGGTGGTCTGGTCCGCGGGAGGACGGCCGCTACCGCGTCGGCATCCGGCTCTGGCGACTCGGCGCTCGACAGCCGACTGCGCGGCGGCTGCGCGAGGTGGCGCGCCCGTACCTGGACGATCTTTTGGAGGCGACGGGGGAGCACGTCCACCTCGCGATCCGGGACGGCCTCGGCGCGGTCTACCTGGATCGTCTCTCCGGTCGCGGCGCCGTCCCGGTCATCAGCGACGTCGGCACCGAGCTGCCCTTGCACGCGACGGGCGTGGGGCTGGTGCTGCTCGCGCACTCGCGGCCCGAGGTCTTCGACGCGGTCGTCGCCGCCGGACCGCGGAAGTTCCTGCCCAACACGATGACGGGCGAACGGGAACTGCGGTCGCGCCTGGCGGAGATCCGGGCGACCGGCCTCTCGGTCACGGTCGAGGAGCTGACGCGCGGCGCGTTCTCCGTCGCGGCGCCGATCCGGGATGCGGGCGGCGAGGTCGTCGCGGCGGTCTCGATCATCGCGCACGCGGAGCGCAAGGACGAGCCGCAATTCGCGCTGGGCGTGCGAATGGCGGCCCGCGGGATCACGGACGCCCTGCGGTCGGCCGCGCCGTAGGGGACGGGATTCGTCTTCCACTGGACGGAAACCCGTCCGCGCACGCCTCCCGGCGCGGCGAGCATGGACACACCTTCCCGACGTCGTGAGAGGCAGAGCATGCGCACCCAGGTCGCCATCGTCGGAGCGGGTCCCGCGGGGCTCCTCCTCGGCCACATCCTGCGCCGTGCGGGCATCGACTTCGTCATCCTCGAGCAGAAGAGCCGCGAGTACGTGCTCGGGCGCATCCGCGCCGGGGTGCTCGAGCAGGGCTCCGTCGACATCCTGCGCGACCTCGGGCTCGATGCCGACCTGGAGGCGCGCGGACTCACCCATCACGGCATCTACCTGCAGTACGAGGGCACGCGTCATCACCTCGACTTCGTGGACCTGGTCGGCCGCACGGTCACCGTCTACGGCCAGCAGGCCCTCGTGGCGCACCTGCTGGCGGAGCACGACCGTCTCGGCTCCGACGTCCGCTTCGAGGTGGAGGGCGTGAGCCCCCGCGATATCGACACCGACGCGCCGTACCTCCTCACGGGCGACGGCGAGCGCATCGACTGCGACCTCGTCGTCGGCGCGGACGGCTACCACGGCGTCTGCCGTCCGGCCATTCCCGGCGTCACCGCGCTGGAGCGCGGCTACCCGTACGCCTGGCTCGGCATCCTGGCCGATGTGGCGCCGTCGACCGACGACCTGATCTACGCGCTGCATCCCGACGGCTTCGCCATGCATTCCATGCGTTCGCCGCAGGTGTCGCGGCTCTACCTCCAGGTGGATCCGTCGGAGACCATCGACGAGTGGTCAGACGACCGGATCTGGGACCAGCTCCAGAACCGGCTCGGCGTCGACGGCTGGACGCTGTACGAGGGGACGATCACGGAGAAGTCGATCACGCCGATGCGCAGCTTCGTCGCCTCGACGCTCCAATACGGGCGGCTGTTCCTGGCGGGCGACGCGGGCCACATCGTGCCGCCGACCGGCGCCAAGGGGCTCAACTCCGCCATCGCCGACGTCACCCTTCTCGGCCGGTCCATCGCCGCGTCCTACCGGGGTGACCCGTCCCTCCTGGCCCGCTACAGCGCGGCGGCCCTGGCCCGGCAGTGGAAGGTGCAGCAGTTCTCGCAGTGGATGACGGAGATGCTGCACGTGCACCGGGAGATCGAGGATGCGTCGACCCGCGCCTTCCGGTACCGCAGCCAGGTGGGGCAGCTGGAGTACACGACCGGGTCCCGTCACGCTCAGGCGGCGCTCGCCGAGCAGTACGCGGGCCTTCCCTTCTGAGGTGGAACGATGACCGAAGCGACCCAGGACCAGATCACGCGCGAGATCGCGGAGGCGCAGGCGGCCGCCGCCGCGTCGCGACCGCTGCCGACGCATCCGTTGCGCGATTTCGCGCCCTACCGCAGCTCGACGCTGCGCCACCCGAAGCACGAGCTGGTGCGCGCGGACCCGGAGGAGATCGAGCTCGTCTCGCCGGCGTTCGGCCACTCGGATGTGGCGCCGGAGGAGAGCGACCTGACCATCCAGCACAGCGGCGAGCCACTGGGAGAGCGGATCATCGTGTCCGGCCGGGTGCTCGACGGCGAGGGGCGGCCGGTGCGCGGGCAGCTGATCGAGGTGTGGCAGGCGAACGCGTCGGGCCGGTACGTGCACAAGCGCGACCAGCATCCCGCGCCCCTCGACCCCAACTTCACCGGGGTCGGTCGCACCATCACGGGCGACGATGGTTCGTACCGCTTCGTCACCATCAAGCCGGGGCCGTACCCCTGGAAGAACCACCGCAACGCCTGGCGGCCGGCGCACATCCACTTCTCGCTGTTCGGGTCGGAGTTCACCCAGCGGCTCGTGACCCAGATGTACTTCCCGACCGACCCGCTGTTCGCCCTGGACCCGATCTACCAGTCCATCGTCGATCCGGCCGCCCGCGAGCGGCTCAAGGCGAGCTACGATCACGACCTGAGCGTGCCGGAGTGGGCGATGGGCTACCGCTGGGACATCGTGCTGACCGGCAGCAGGGCCACGTGGATGGAGCCGGAGGAGGGCGACCATGCCTGAACAGACCCCCTCGCAGACGGTCGGGCCGTTCTTCGGCTACGCGCTGCCGTACGACGGCGACGCGGAGGTGGCGTCGAGGGCGGACCCCGCGTCCATCCGCCTGCACGGCACGGTGTACGACGGTGCGGGCGAGCCGGTGCCGGATGCGATCCTCGAGATCTGGGGCCCCGACGCCGCAGGAAGGCCCATCCGCCAGCGCGGGAGCCTGCACCGCGACGGGTATACGGTGACCGGCTTCGGCCGAGCCGCGGTCGACCGCGCGGGGCACTACACCTTCACCACGGTGCGGCCGGGTGCGCCCGCCGACGGGCGCGCGCCGTACATCCTGGTGACCGTGTTCGCGCGAGGCCTGCTGCACCACCTCTTCACGCGCGCGTACTTCGCGGAGGAGGACCCGTTCCTGGAGCGCGTCCCCGTCGAGCGCCGGCGCACCCTGCTGGTCGAGCAGGACGGCGAGCGCAGCTACCGCTTCGACATCCACCTGCAGGGCGACGACGAGACCGTGTTCCTCGACTTCGTAGGGGACGGCCGTGGCTGACGCGTTCGACTGGGGGCTGCTGGAGCCCGCGGGTGAGGCGGGGACCATCGCCTCCGACGACCGGATCCTGGACGCCATGGTCGATGTGGAACGCGCGCACCTCGGCGCCTGGGGCGGCCTGCTCGGGGTGGAGACCACCTCCACGCTGGAGGCGGGAGACCTGGACCGCGCGTCTCTGCTTCGCGACTCTCGGCGGGCGGGCGTTCCGATCGTCGGCCTGGCGCAGGCGCTCCGCCAGCAGGGCGGCGCGCTCGTGCATCAGGGCATGACGAGCCAGGATGTGATGGACACGGCGCTCATGCTGATCTCCCGCGATGTGCTGACGACCGCACGGGCTGGTCTCGTCGCCGCCGGGTCGAGCCTCGCCGCGCTGGCGCGCGAGCACCGCGGCACGCCGTTCGCGGTCCGCACCCTGACGCAGGAGGCGGAGACCTCCACCCTCGGAGCGGTGATCGGCGGCTGGCTCGATGTCATCTCCTCCGCCCTCGAGACGGTCGACGCGGTCGCGTTCCCGCTGCAGCTGGGCGGCGCTGTTGGCGACGGCGACGCGTTCGCACGGCTCTCCGGGCATCCGGACGCCGTCCACGAACTCCGGCGACGGATGGCGGCCGTGCTCGGGCTGACGGACCCGGCGCGCGCCTGGCATACCGACCGCTCACCCGTTCTCGCGGTGACGCGCGCGAGCGCGAGCGTCTGCTCGGCGGGCGGACGCATCGGCCGCGACCTCGCCCTGCTGGCGCGGGACCAGATCGCGACGCCGATCCACGGCGGCGGCTCATCGGCGATGCCGCACAAGCGGAATCCTGTGGACGCCGTCCTCCTCGTCGCGAACGGCCTGCGGGTCGGCGGTCCCTTGGCCGTCGTGCAGACGGCCTCGCTCAGCTATGACGCCCGGCCGGCCGGGGAGTGGCACGCCGAGTGGCAGGCCTGGCGTGAGACACTGCGGCTGGCGGCCGAGAGCGCGTCGCTCCTCGAACATGCGGCGGGTGACCTCGTCATCCAGGTGCGTCGCCCGGACGGCCCGGCAACCGGGATCCCGCGTGCAGCAACCGTCGTGGACGCGGCGCTGAGCAGGTTCGAGCGGCTCGCGGACGGAGGACGATCGTGACCGCCCTCCGACTGCGGGGGTCGGTCGCCGCTGCCGCGCCGACCGCGGAGGCCACGCCGCTCCTCGTGCTCCTGCCGTCGCTGGGAACGACCACGGAGTTGTGGGACGGGGTCGTCGCCGCCTTCGCGCGCTCGGCCGACCGCCCGCGCGTCCTCCGCGTCGACCTCCCCGGACATGGGGCGTCGCCGGCGGCCCGGGGCGCCTTCACCGTCGGGGACCTCGCCCGGGGCGTCCTCGACGTGGTCGAAGAGGTCGGGGGCGGCGCCTTCCACGTCGCGGGCGACTCCCTCGGCGGTGCGGTCGCCCTCGAGCTCGCCCTCACGGTTCCGGAACGGGTGCGCAGCCTGACGATGTTCTGCTCAGGTGCGGCGATCGGCACTCCGGAGGGATGGGCGCAGCGCGCCGCGCAGGTCCGCGCCTCCGGGACCGCCTCGGTCGTCGCCGGCAGCGCCGAGCGCTGGTTCGCGCCCGGCTACCTCGACGCCCACCCGGACGGACCCGGCGGACAGGCGCTCCGGACGCTCCTCGACATCGACGACGAGTCGTACGCGCTGTGCTGCGAAGCGCTCGCCGCCTTCGACCGCCGCGCGGACCTCGGGGCGGTCGGCGCTCCCGCGGTCATCGTCGCCGGCGCGCACGACGCCGTGACGACGCCCGCCCTGATGCGCGAGCTGGCGGCCGGCATCCCCGGCGCACGGTTCGCCGAGCTTCCGGACGCTGGCCACCTGATCCCGCTGGAGGACCCCGAGGCCGCGGCGGACCTGCTGCGGACGGCCATCGCCGACCCGGGGACCGCCGAGGCCGGGATGCGGGTGCGCCGGGCGGTGCTCGGCGACGCCCACGTGGACCGGGCCACCGCGGCGATCACCCCCGAGACCGCCGCCTTCCAGGACTTCATCACCCGGTACGCGTGGGGCGAGGTGTGGTCGCGCCCGCAGCTGTCGCGCTCGCAGCGGTCGATCGCGACTCTCGCCAGCCTCATCACCGGCGGCCACGAGAACGAGTTCCGGATGCACGTGCGCGCCGCCCTGCGGAACGGCCTCACGCGCACCGAGATCGCGGAGGTCGTGCACCACACCGCGCTCTACGCCGGTCTGCCGGCCGCGAACAGCGCGATGGCGGTCCTGCGCGAGGTCTTCGCAGAGACGACTTCAGAACAGACGGAGGAGCCGAATGGATAAAACGTACGAGTCGGCGGCGGACGCCGTGGCCGACATCCCGGACGGCGCCTCCCTCGCCGTCGGCGGCTTCGGCCTGTCCGGCGTGCCGATCGTGACCATCCGCGCTCTGCTGGCGCGCGGGGTCGGCGGCCTGGAGGTCGTCAGCAACAACTGCGGCGTGGACGGCTGGGGGCTGGGCGAGCTGCTCGCCGCCGGCCGCATCCGCCGCGTGATCGCGAGCTACATCGGCGAGAACAAGGAGTTCGCCCGCCAGTACCTCGGCGGCGAGGTCGAGGTGGAGCTGACTCCGCAGGGCACGCTCGCGGAACGGCTGCGGGCGGGCGGCGTCGGCATCCCCGCGTTCTTCACCGCGACGGGAGCGGGCACCGCGGTCTCCGACGGCGGGATGCCCATCCGCTACGCGCCGGACGGCTCGGTCGCCGAGGCCAGCGCGCCGAAGGAGCTGCGTCCGTTCGACGTCTTCGGACACGCGCGCGAGTACGTGCTGGAGACTGCGATCCGCACCGACTTCGGCCTCGTGCGGGCTGCTGTCGGCGACCGCCACGGCAACCTCCGGTTCGAGAAGTCGACGCGGAACTTCAACCCGCTCGCCGCCATGGCCGGGCGCATCACCATCGCCGAGGTGGACGAGCTGGTCGAGCCCGGGGTGCTCGGCCCGGACGACATCCACCTGCCCGGCATCTACGTGGACCGGGTGGTCGCGCTGACGCCCGAGCAGTCCGCCGACCTCCCGATCGAGAAGACCACCGTCCGCACCCGTCCGGAAGGAGCCTGAGGATGCCGCGCACCCGCGACGAGATGGCCGCCCGCGCCGCCCTGGAGCTGGAGGACGGCTCGTACGTCAACCTCGGAATCGGGCTGCCCACGCTCATCCCGAACCACCTGCCCGACGGCGTGCACGTCGTGCTGCACTCGGAGAACGGAATCCTCGGCGTCGGCCCCTACCCGTGGGAGGGCGAGGAGGACCCGAAGCTCATCAACGCCGGCAAGGAGACCGTGACCGTGCTCCCGGGCGCGAGCTACTTCGACTCGGCCGCCAGCTTCGGGATGATCCGCGGCGGCCGCATCGCCACCGCGGTGCTGGGGGCCATGCAGGTCTCCGCCACCGGCGACATCGCCAACTGGGCCGTCCCCGGCAAGATGGTCAAGGGGATGGGCGGCGCGATGGACCTGGTGAACGGCGCCGAGCGCGTCACCGTCGTCATGGAGCACGTCGCGAAGGACGGAACGCCGAAGCTGGTGGAGCAGTGCACCCTCCCGCTCACCGGCCGTGGATGCGTCGACCGCATCATCACGGACCTCGCGGTCATCGACGTCACCGATGACGGCCTGGTGCTGCGCGAGCTCGCACCGGACGTGACCGAGCAGCAGGTCGTCGAGGCCACCGGGGCGCCCCTGACCGTCGCGCTGGAGGCCGTCGATGCCTGAGCTGCGCGAGGTCGTCATCTGCTCGCCGCTGCGCACACCGGTGGGCCGGATGGGCGGCGCGCTCGCGCCCGTCCCCGCTCTGGCGCTGGCGGAGATCGTGCTGCGCGCGGTGCTGGAGCGGACCGGCGTCGATCCGGCCTCGGTGGAGGGCGTGATCGGCTCCCAGGGGTACCCGACCATGGAGGCGCCCGCGTTCGGGCGCGTCGCCGCGCTGAACGCCGGCTTCCCGGTGACCACGACCGGCTACCAGCTGGACCGTCGCTGCGGCTCGGGGCTGCAGGCGGTCATCAACGCGGCGATGGAGGTGCAGACGGGTGCGAGCGACGTCCTGATCGCCCTCGGCGCCGAGTCGATGTCGAACGCGCCGCTCTACACCGAGCAGGGGCGACGCGGGCTGCCGCCCGGCGGCCTGCTGCTGCACGACGCTCTCGCGCGCGGACGCGAGACGGTCGGCGGACGCAACTTCCCGACGCCGGAGGGCAATGTCGGCTCGGCGGAGGAGATCCGTCGCCGGTACGGCATACCCCGGGAGGCGCAGGACGCGTACGCGCTTCGATCGCACCAGCGCGCGGTCGCCGCCCAGGAGTCCGGAGCGTTCGACGCGGAGCTCGTGCCGGTGACCGTGCCCGGCCGACGCGGCGAGGTCGTCGTCGACCGTGACGAGCACCCCCGCGCCGATACGACGCTCGAGGCGCTCGCCGCACTCCGGCCGATCCTCGGCCGCGACGACCCCGACGCGACCGTCACGGCCGGCAACTCCAGCGGACAGAACGATGCGGCGGCCGCCGCGATCGTCACCACGCCGCAGCACGCCGCCGAGCTGGGGCTGACGCCGCTGCTCCGCCTCCGCTCGTGGGCTGTGGCGGGCAACGACCCGGCGATCTTCGGCGTCGCGCCCGTCCCCGCCGCGAACCGCGCCCTCCAGCGCGCCGGCATAGCCTGGCCGGACCTCGACATCATCGAGCTCAACGAGGCGTTCGCCGTGCAGGTGCTCGCCTGCCTGGCGGACTGGGGCATCGACGCGGAGGACCCGCGGGTGAACCCGCGGGGGAGCGGCATATCGATCGGGCATCCCATCGGGGCCACCGGGCTCCGGATGCTCGCGACGCTCGCGCACGAGCTCCCCGCTCTCGACGGGACGCTGTCCCTCGAGACCATGTGCATCGGCGGCGGGCAGGCGCTCGCGGCGGTGTTCGAGCGGGTGTGAGCGGGGCGACCCAGAGGCGTCCTCAGCGCCGTCCCGGTCAGAACCCGGCCGGCTCCCGCGGCGTGTAGGCGGCTTCGAGCCGGGCGACCCCGTCATCCGTCAGCGCGAGCTCGAGCGCGGCGACGGCGTCGTCGATGTGGTGCGGTTTCGTCGCGCCGACGATCGGCGCCGTGACCGCGTCGCGGCTCGCGACCCACGCGAGCGCCACCTGCGCCATCGGGACGTGCCGTTCGTCGGCGATCGCGGCTACCGCGTCCACGATCGCGCGGTTCGACTCCTCCTGGGCGCGGTACAGCGTCTTGCCGAACTCGTCCGTGTCCGCGCGGCTGCCGGAGCCGGGCGCATCCCACGGGCGGGTCAGCCGGCCACGCGCGAGCGGGCTCCACGGCAGCACGCCGACACCGGTCGCCCGGCAGAACGGGTGCATCTCCCGCTCCTCCTCGCGGTCGAGGAGGTTGTACTGGTCCTGCATCGACACGAACTTCGTCCAGTGGTTCACCTCGGCGACGCGCTGGAGCTCGGCGAACTGCCACGCCCACATGCTCGACGCGCCGATGTAGCGCGCCTTGCCCGCCTTGATGACGTCGTGCAGTGCCTCCATCGTCTCCTCCATCGGGACCGTCGGGTCGAACCGGTGGATCTGGTACAGGTCGACGTAGTCGGTTCCGAGCCGGGTGAGCGACGCGTCGATCTCGTGCAGGATCGCCGCCCGGGAGAGACCGGCGCCGTTGCGCCCGCCGCGCATCCGCTGGAACACCTTGGTGAAGATCTGCACGTCCTCTCGCGGACCGAGCTCCGCGAGCAGGGCGCCGGTGAACTCCTCGCTGGAGCCGAGGGAGTACACGTTCGCCGTGTCGAAGGTCGTGACGCCCGCCTCGAAGGCCTTCCGCACGAACGGACGCGCCTCGTCGATGCCGACGCTCCACGGGTGACTGCCGCGTCCGGGGTCGCCGTAGGACATCATCCCGAGGACGAGCCCGCTGATCTCCAGGCCGCTGCTGCCGAGTCGAACCGTGCGCACGGGGTCCTCCGATCGTCGGGATGGGTGTGAACCCGACTCTATGCCTCCCGCAGGATGCGCTCGGTCACACGTGAGCAGAACCGCAGGTCACGAGGCGATCGAGGTCATGCTTCCGCGGCCGCCGCTGCGCCCACCTTGTACCGCGCACCGCGGTGTGACGCCGGCAGACGGTCGCCCGCGCCGTGCAGCTTGTTCCGGAGCGTTCCGGGTGCGTACTCCTCCGGGTAGGCGCCGCGCTTGCGCAGCTCCGGGATGACGAACTCGACAATGTCCTCGAAGGTGCCGGGGGTGATCGCGTAGGCCAGGTTGAAACCGTCGACGTCGGTGTCCTCCACCCACTCCTGGAGAGTGTCGGCGACCTCGGAGGCCGAGCCGACGATGAAGGGGCCGAGGCCGCCGATCGCGCCGTTGCGGCCGATGTCGCGGACCGTCCACTCGCCGCCGTCCGCATTCGGCCGCTGGAAGTTGGAGACCGCCGACTGGATCGCGTTGCTGTCGACGTTGCCGATCGGCTCGTCGAGGTCGTACTGGGACAGGTCCACGCCCATCCACCCGGACATGAAGACGAGCGCACCCTCGTCGCTCGTGTACTGCAGGAAGTCCTCGTACTTCGCCTGCGCCTTTTCGCTCGTCTCGTCGGTGATGATCGTCAGAAGCGTGTAGATCCGCGCCGAATAGCGGTCGCGACCGGCGGCTTCGAGCGCGTCGCGGAGCTTGCCGACGGTGGCCTTCAGGCCCTCCTTCGTGGAGGCGGCGACGAAGATCGCCTCGGCGTTCTCGGCCGCGAAACCGATCCCGCGCTTGGACGCGCCGGCCTGGTAGATCACCGGGGTGCGCTGCGGGCTCGGCTCCGACAGGTGGATGCCGGGGACCGTGAAGTGCTTTCCCTTGTGCCCGATCTCGTGCACCTTCGACGGGTCCGTGAAGACGCCGGACTCGCGATCGCGGATGACGGCGTCGTCCTCCCACGACCCCTCCCACAGCTTGTAGAGCACCTCCAGGTACTCGTCGGCGTGGTCGTAGCGGTCGTCGTGCTGCAGTTGGTCGTCGTGGCCCATGTTCCGTGCGGCGGAGGGCAGGTATCCGGTGACCACGTTCCAGCCGACGCGGCCGTTGGTGAGGTGGTCCAACGTCGACATCCGGCGGGCGAATGGATACGGGTGCTCGTACGCGGTGCCGGCGGTGATCCCGAAGCCGAGATTCTCGGTGACCAACGCCATCGCCGAGACCAGCAGGAGCGGGTCGTTGACAGGCACCTGGGCGCCGTGCCGGATCGCGGCCTCGTTGCTGCCGCCATAGACGTCGTAGGTACCGAGCACGTCGGCGATGAAGATGCCGTCGAAGGTGCCGCGCTCGAGCAGCTTAGCGAGCTCGGTCCAGTAGGTGAGGTCCTTGTAGCGCCAGGCCTGGTCCTCGGGGTGACGCCACATCCCGGAGGACTGGTGGGCGACGCAGTTCATGTCGAAGGCGTTGAAGCGGATCTGGCGGGTCATGCAGACCAGCATGGGAGGCCGCCCGGAGAGAGCGCACCCGCTCCGTCATGCGGCGTAACGCGAATCCGACCCTGCGGGGCTCGCGCAGGTTGCCGCAGCGACGATAGCGTTCGAGAAGGCGAGACGACCGGAGGAGGAGCGGATGAGCGACACCGACAGCGGGGGATTCGAGTACCCGGATGAAGCCGGCTACCCGGACGGCACCGGGACGCTGAGCGAGACGCAGCAGGTCCTGGTCGACGAGGTCGCGTCGGACGCGGAGATCGGTCCGGGCATCGAGTTCTACGTCGAGGACAACGAGCAGACCCGCACGTACGACGCCATCAGCGGCGACACCCTCCTCGGCGGGATCACGTACTCGCGCCAAGGGGACGAGGTGACGCTGATCGCCACGTCCGTGTTCCCCGAGTTCCGCGGACAGGGCGTTGCGACTGCACTCGTGCGCCGGGTACTCGACGCGCTGCGTGACGAAGGGCTCAGCGTGCGCGTCGAGTGCCCGATCGTCAAGACGTTCGTCGACGGGCACCCCGAGTACGCATCGCTGGTCGTGCGCGACTGACGGCGGTCCTCGCTACTGCAGCGGGGACTGCCCACAAAGAGTCCACCATCTGCGCATCATGTATGACGCCTTTCTAAATCTGCGCGCCATTCGTACACCGCTGCGTCACGTTCGCGTGTCCTGTGCGTCTCATTGGGTGACGGAGGTTCTCTCCGTCTTCGATGATGAACGACGGGAGGTGCTTCATTCGTATGAAGCAGCGATTCGTGATGGTGGTCGCTGTGGCCGGTAGTGCTGGTGTCCTCGGGGCCTTACTGACAGGGTTCGCGGCGAAGTCGACAGATGAGACGAAGGCAGCGGATGCCGTGGCGGCAGTGCAGCATGTCGCGCCGGCTACCTTGTCGAATCTGGCCGCGACGACGTCCAATTCCACTGAGGCGGCCAAGGCGAACCTGGATGACGGATCGGTGGTGCTGGTGTCCGAGAACGCGTCATCTGGCGTGAAGCTGGAGACCCCCGGAACGGGCTCGGATGTGACCATCGGGCTGCCATTCGCGGGCAAGGCCAGCAAAGCCGTCCGCTCACAGAAGGCTGGGGTGGTGGTCTATAACAACAAGAACGGGTCCTCCACTGTCCCCGTCGTACATAAGGACGGCCGGGTGCAGATCAGCACCGTCATCGACAACGCCAAAGCACCCAAACGGTACGACTACCCGATTGAGGTTCCAAGCGGGGCCTCGCTCGTCCAGTCGCCTCAGGGTGTCATCGCCATCGTCGCTGGCGACGGAGCACCGCTGCGTGTGTTCGGCAACGCATGGGCAAAGGACGCCCACGGAAAAGCTGTACCCACTCACTACGAGATCGTGGGAAACACCCTCACCCAGGTGATCGACTTCACCGAGCACACCGCCTTCCCCGTCGTGGCCGATCCCTCCACGAGCGCGTACTCCTACAACTGCGTGCTCACCAATGGCAGCAGCTACTTTCTCAAGCCAGGCACACCGCTGACCATGTGTAAGGGGTCGCGCCTCCAGATGTACTACAACGGCCGGGTGGCCTACACGTATTACCTCAAACTCAACGGGCAGCCGGGCAACCCCAAGCGAGCGAGCTTGGACTGCATCATCGCCATCGCCGGGGCGGCTGCTGGACTTGTCAGCACGACGTCGGGGATTGCCGTATGGGCGACGTTGTCCTCGATCTACGGCATAAAAGCGTGTATCGCCTAGAAAAGACGTCCACATGACTACCACCTCACGCGCACGCCGTTGGTCCGCACTCTATGTCGCGATGTGCGTTCTCATCGGAATCGTGATCACGAGCATCGCCGTCCAGATCATCCTCGGAATCGGAAATCACGGTGATCTGGCGCGCCTGATCGATCCCGTCACGTTCGGCACGCTGTCTGCCTTCTTCGTCGTCTTCGGCGTCTACAACGGAAAGAAGGGCAAGCCCGTTCAAAGCGTCGGAGGCTACATCGCCGCCGGATGCTGGGCGATCTACACGGCGCTTCTCATCGTGGGGGTTATGTAACATCCACAGGAGCCGCCTGATGATCCCAAACGGCTGGCCAAGCGTCGCTGGTCGTGCGCGACTGACGGCAGTCCCCGCTACTGCAGCGCTCGGTGGTACGCCTCGAGCACGGGAGGCACGCCCTCGGTCAGCATCTTCTTGCGGACGTTGCCGAGTAGCTTCGACATCGCGTAGCCGCCCACGCCGGTGAACCCGCTGTGGTGCCAGGTGAAGCGGGTGCCGTCCGGAATCTCTTCGAGGAGGTAGGTCACGTCGGTGACCTCGTCCGAGTCCTCGTCGCCCTTCCATGTGTAGTGCAGCGAGCGGGGCGCATCCACCGCGATCACCTCGCAGTAGACGACGCCGGCCCACCCCATCGTCGGCTTGCCCACGAATCGGAAGCGGGTGCCCGGCACGGCGGCGAAGCCCTCGGGTCTGCCTCCCCGCCCAGTGGTGGTCCACCGGGCGACCTGTTCCGGCTCGGTCAGCACCGCCCAGACCTCATCGATCGGGTAGGGGTAGTCACGGACGATGGTGTATTCGGTCACGGGCTCTAATCTACCTAACGATAGGTAGATTATCTACCCCGCAGTAGGTAGGCTGGGAGCATGGAGACTCGACGTCGTGGCGGACGCACCAGGGAGCTGGCGCAGCAGGTCGCCCTGCGGCTGTTCACCGAGCAGGGCTACGAGGCCACCTCGTTGCGGCAGATCGCCGACGAGCTCGGCATCAACAAGGCGTCGCTCTACTATTACTTCGACGGCAAGGAGGCGATCCTCCGATCCCTCCTCGACCAGCGCGGAGACGAGGCCGAAGAACTCGTCGCATGGGTTCGCGATCAGCAGCCGGAACCCGCCCTCGTTGCAGCCGCGGTGTCCCGCTGGGTGGACTCGTTCACCGCGGAGAAGCTGCAGGGCATCCGGTTCCTGGCGGCGAACCCGCGACTGCTGGCCGGTCTGACGGGCGACGGCGAGACACCGCGCGCCGCTTCAGGGCTGTCCCGGCTCGCGGACGAGCTGAGCGCCCTACTGCCGGACCGCACGCCGGAGGATCTGGTCGTCCTCCGCATGGCCCTGCTCTCGATCAACGCCGCCGTGCAGGCCGCAGCCACCACGAGCGCGGACGACGCCGCGATCGTCGGCGCCGCCCGTCGCGCAGCGCGCATCCTGACCGATGACCTGGTGGGCGGTCGGTCTCGATAGGGTTCGGTGTATGTCAGGCCCGATCGACGTCACCCTGAGGCCGCGCACCGAGGCGGACCTCGATGTGCTGTACGCCATCGCCTCCGATCTCGGAACGTGGGACGAGCGCACCCCGTCGATGCCGTCCCCGCTCACCCGCGACGCGTACGAGAGGCGCCTGGCCCAGCTGGACGGCGGCCCGGACAAGAGCGTGAGCTTCGTCGTGGAGGTGGACGGCGCGGCGGTCGGCAGCGTGTCCCTGTTCTCGTTCGATGACCTCGCGCGCCACGCTGAGGTCGGGATCGCCCTCCTTCCGGAGGCCCGGGGGAGGGGGGTCGGCACGGCCGCGATCCAGCGCATCGTCGAGTTCGCCTTCGTGCGCTGCAACCTGCGTCGTGTCCACCTGCAGGCGATCTCGTCCAATCAGGCAGCGATCCGGGCCTACGAGAAGGCCGGGTTCGTCCTGGAGGGGCGCCAGCGCGAGCACGCCTGGGTTCGAGGCGGGTACGAGGACATCGTGGTGATGGGCCTGCTGCGGTCGGAGTGGCGCGTGGGCAGGGCCGGCTAGGACGCCGGCTGCAACGCGGCGATGGCGTCCTCTTCGCGGGCGACGACCAGGCCGCGTGAGCCGTCAGCCGACTCGGCGAGCTGCGTCAGCCACGCGCGGTTCAGCGCGGGCGTGCGCGAGCCGTCGAAGTGGAAGACGACGTTGCTCGTGGGGTTGATCCACACGCTGGTGCGGCCACCGCCCGCCGACTGGGTGTCCTTCCAGCTCAGGGCGAAGCTCTGACCGTGGCGGAGTTTGTTGATGATGACGACGTGCAGATGCGCGAGCATGCGGTCGTCCATGGTGAACTCGTGGTTCTCGTAGCTGAGGAAGCCCATCGTGTTGCCCTCCTGGATCGGTCCGGAAGGGGGCAAAGATCGTGCCAATCGAAGCTTCACGTCTACCGGAGGGTGTTCTTCGAGTCTGCCTGCATTCGGGTGGCCGCGTCTACCGGATGGAGGGGACTGTCAGGCGTGGAGGAGGGAGCTGTCCACCACCGTGAAGTCCTGAGACGCCTCGGCCGCCGCTTCCGCCTCGGCCAGCTCGAAATACACGCCGACCACCATGGGCGTGATCTCGTGCGGGATCATGACGACGTAGACGGTGACATCCATCTCCTCACCGTCCTCCTCGATCGTCCGACCGCACCTGGTTGACACACCCGGACGCTGGTGGGGGCGTCTCACGCACGCCGGAAGCGGTGCGCGGCGGGGCAGTCGAAGGGGTCGCGGGCGGCGAGTCCGACGCGGTTGAGGTAGCGGATGACGATCCGGTAGGAGTTCACGAGCCCGGTCTCGGTGTACGGGATGTCGTGCACCGCGCAGTGCTCGCGCACGAGCTCGCGTGCCCGGCGAAGGGCGGGCCGGGGCATGTTCGGGAACAGGTGGTGCTCGATCTGGTGGTTGAGCCCGCCCATCAGGATGCTCATTCCGTGCCCGCCGCGGATGTTGCGGGAGGTCAGAACCTGCTTGTTGAGGAAGTCGACGCGCGATCCGGCCGGCAGGAGCGGCATCCCCTTGTGGTTGGGGGCGAACGAGGCGCCCATGTAGACGCCGAACACGGCGAGCTGCACCCCGAGGAAGGCGAACGCCATGCCGACCGGCAGCATCAGGAACACGATGGCGACGTAGACGGAGAGCCGGAGGCCGATCGCGACGAGTTCGCTGCCGCGGCGTTCGACCGGTCCCCGCGCCAGCAGCGACCGGACGGAGGTTATGTGGAGGTTGACGCCTTCCAGCAGAAGCAGCGGGAAGAAGAGGTAGCCCTGCCTGCGCGTGATGACGGCGAGCAGGCCGCGCTGGCGGGCGGCGTCCTGTTCGGTGAACGAGATCGTGTCCCACGCGATGTCCGGGTCTTTGCCCGCGGTGTTGGGGTTGGCGTGGTGCCGCGTGTGCTTCGTCATCCACCACTGGTAGCTCATCCCGACCAGCCACGTGGCGATGAGCCGTCCGGCGCG
The DNA here is from genome assembly GCA_001647635.1 of Leifsonia xyli. Taxonomy (NCBI): domain Bacteria; kingdom Bacillati; phylum Actinomycetota; class Actinomycetes; order Micrococcales; family Microbacteriaceae; genus Leifsonia; species Leifsonia xyli. The sequence goes on from CP014761.1 coordinate 2,801,883, forward strand.
GTCGTTGACGGGTCCGGAGGCGAAGACCTGCCGGTGGGACGCCTCGTGGCCCAGGAAGGCGAACTGGGTGAAGATCAGCCCGAGGGCGGCCGCGATCAGCAGCTGGAACCAGGAGTCGCCCAACAGGATGAAACCCGCCACCGCGCCGCCGAGGCCCACGACGAGGGCGGCGAACACCCCGATGTAGAAGCCGCGGCGCCGTTCCAGGAGTCCTTCGCCGCGGACGCGGCCGAGCAGCTCGTTGTAGGTGCTGGTCACCGCCGGGCGGTCGCCAGTGCGAGGCTTGGTCCGCAGGACGGGGCCGAGGGTGGGTGCGGTCATGCTGTCCTCCGCGGGTGCGACGACTTCCCAGCCGAGGATGTGGGCAAACGCCCGAGATGTTCTCAGCGTAGGCGCGCTAGCTGGGTGTTCGTCGGTCCCTTGAGGTTCGGGCGCGAGTACCGTTCCCACCGTGACCACGCTCCCCACCGACGCCGAACGACGGCTCGCCCTGCGGCGGATGAAGGCGCTCGCCACGAGCCTGCTGGTGGTGGCCGCCGTCGTGTTCGCCGTGTCCTTCGCGCTGCAGAACCGCTATCCCTGGCTCGGCTTCGTGCGGGCGGCCGCCGAGGGCGCCATGGTGGGCGCGCTCGCCGACTGGTTCGCCGTGACCGCGCTGTTCCGGTATCCGCTCGGTCTGCGCATCCCGCACACGGCGATCATTCCGAACCGCAAGGACGAGATCGGCGCGACGCTGGGCGCCTTCGTGGAGACCAACTTCCTGTCGGACGAGGTCGTGGCCGGCAAGCTGGGCACGATAGACCTGGCCGGCGCCGCCGCCGACTGGCTCGCGGAACCCCGGAACGCGCGGCGGGTGGTGGCCGAGGCGTTCCAGGGGGTGACCGGGCTCGCCGGCCTCGTCGACGACGACCGGATGCGGGAGGCGATGGAGGCGGTCGTCCGCACGCATGTGGTCGCTCCGCTCTGGGGACCGCCCCTCGGCCGGCTCGGCGAGCGGGTGCTCAGCTCGGGCGGACACAGGGACGCCGTGGACCTGCTGCTGGATCGGCTGGACGAGTGGCTCGCCGCGAATCCCGAGGCGTTCGGATCCGTGGTGTCGCGGCGGCTGCCGTCGTGGCTCCCGTCGTTCGTCGACCGTGCGATCGATGAGCGCCTCCACGCCGAAGCGCGACATCTGGTCCGGACCGTCCGCGACGACCCCGACCACCGCCTCCGCCGCTCGCTCGACGAGTACCTCGCCCAGCTCGCCGACCGGCTGCAGCACGACGACGCGACCATCGAGCGGCTCGAGGCGGCGAAGGGCCGCGCGTTCGACGATCCGCGCATCCGGGAGCTGGCCGCCTCCACCTGGCAGGCCGCCCGCGCAGCGGCGATCGACGCGCTCGCCGACGAGGACGGCGAACTGCGGCGCCGCGTGGATGCCTTCGTCGCGGATGCGGCACGTCGCATCCGCGCGGACGATGAGCTGCGGGCGTCCCTGAACGCCCGGCTGACCGGCGCGGCGCTCCACCTCGTGACCAGCTACCGGAGCGACATCGCCCACGTCATCACCGAGACCGTGCAGTCGTGGGACCCGGCCGAGACGACCGAGAAGATCGAGACGCAGGTCGGCCGCGATCTGCAGTTCATCCGCATCAACGGCACGGTCGTCGGGGCGCTGGCGGGGCTCGCGATCTACAGCGTGGCGACGGGAGTCTCGGCGCTGTTCTGAGCGCCGATCGAGAGGCGCGGTGTCTGACGCACCCGCTACGCTCGGCCCATGAGCATCGAAGTCCTGCCCGCGACGGGCCGCTTCGACGACTTCGCGACGTTCATGGTGCCGCGCAAGCCGGGCGGCGGAGGGTGCGTGTGCATGTCGTACCGGGACGCGCGGCTCGGGATGCCGGAGCGCGTCGCCTACATGCAGCACGAGTGCGAGACGCAGCCCGGACCGGGCGTGCTCGTCTATGCGGACGGCGAGGTGGCCGGCTGGTGCAGCGTCGCGCCGAAGTCCACGTACCGCCGCCTCATGAACTCGCGCACCATCCCGCACGTGGACGAGGACCGCGACCCGTGGTCGATCGTCTGCTTCGTCGTGCGCGGCGGCTTCCGCAAGCGCGGGCTCATGCACGAGCTCCTCGACGGCGCGGTCGACCACGCGCGGGCGAACGGCGCGGCCCTGGTCGAGGGCTACCCGGTCGACACCGGGGGCGACCGCGTGGATGTGATCAGCGGCTACGTGGGGACGGTCGACCTGTTCGAGCGCCACGGCTTCCACCGGCTGCAGGCCACCGACGCGCACTCCGGCGGCGGCGTCCGGTGGATCATGCGCCGCGAGCTGGGCTGAGGCGCTGTCTGGCCCCGCGCACGGCTCCCGAGACACGTTCTCGGACGTCGACCTCTTGCCAGCCGTCCCGGATGAGCAGCGCGCCGATGCAGAAGGCCCCGCAGATTTCTGCGGGGCCTCCGTTCAAGGGGTGTCGGCGGGGAAGTAGGTCGGGGGTAGAGCGTCGCAGCCGGGCTCTGTGACGGTGTCGGTGAGGGACTGTGTTCCACCAACCGCGGTGAGGTCGCTGATGCCGCGTTCGAGCATGCTGTACCAGATGGGACAGGTCAGGCTCGTTGGCCGGGTGATGTAGAGGGGTCGCTTGCTGGCGCCGGCGATGACAGAGCCGACGAGGGCGTCGGGGTAGTTCAGGCCAGAGGCGATGTATCCGGTGGCACCCGCCGGGAACGTATCCGCGACTTTGGCCGAGGTTTCGAACCGGTCGCTTCCTCCTAGCCGAACTACCGAGGCGGCCAGCGTTTTCGCTTGCGTGAGCGTGCTCTCGGGAACGGCTGCGGCACCGCCGACCACGGCGATCGACGAGGGCTGGAGCTTTCGGATGACGGCCGTCGTCGCGGCGTCGAGTGCGCCGGTGCGGGTGTCGAGGAGAAGTACCGGGCCGCCTGTGGTGCCTGCGGCCGCGCCAGCGGAGAGGGCGTCTGGGTAGTCGAATCCGCTTGCCAGGTAAACGGTGTCTACCGGACCGGTGAAGGTATCCGCGAGAGCTCGCGAGGTCGCGAACCTGTCTGCACCACTGACGCGTTGCACGGTTCCGGCGAAGGTGGTGAGGGCGCGCTCGACCGTGGTGCTGACCGCGGCGGTTCCTCCAACGATGACGATGCGATCCGGGTGCAAGCGGGTAAGTTCTGCACTGACCGCCGCAGGAAGCTGCCATGGCAGCGTGAGCAGCAGCGAGCCATCGTGGCCTACGGCCACAGGTGCGCTGGAGAGGGCATCTGCGAAGCCGAGAGCGCTCGTGATGTATGCGACCGTGGCGCCGTCGGGGTGTCCGGCTTGTGAAACGGCGACGGAGGTTTCGAATCGGTCGCTGCCGGCATGACGGTCCACGAGTTGCGGTGCGTTCGGGAGGGGGTCGGCCTGGGCTGCTGCCGGGGCGACGAATGCCGCCGTCGCTGCGATGGAAGCTGCAATCGCCGTGGCGAATGTGCGCTTGGAAGACACGATGATCTTCGTTCCTTTCTGGGTTCGCAGACACTCGCAAACATTCCAGACATCAATCCGTGAAGAGCATCTATAGATAGGAGACGTCGTCCAGGAGCTAACGTGACGCCGATTCCTCGGCCGATCTCGACGTGACTAGACGTCGACTATCGACCGCATCGAGGTTGGCGGGCTGAGCACCAGGAACCTGCATCGCCAGGCGAACAAGACCCATGCCGAGGCGATCGGGAAGACCCTCTGGCTGCGTCAGAAGTACCACTTCGGGCAGGCCGAGGTCGCCACGTATGCGCCCACGTGACTCCACCCGACTTCGAGTGTTACGCGCTTACCTGCATTGCCATCAGAAGACAGCGATGCCGTCCACCGATCATGTCCTCTCCGAGCTGCCGCTCCAGGTCGAGGAAGTCCAGACCGATAACGGTGACTACGCGGCCGCCGGCGCGTGCCGCTGCACGAACTCCAGCGCCTCGTCGGCGACCTCGCGCCATCCCGAGTCGATGATGAGCGAGTGGCCGCGGTTGGGGATCACGACCAGCTCGGTCACGCCCGGGTTCTTCTGCTGGATGCGGTACTCGTTCTCGACGACGGACTGCGGCACCGTGTGGTCCTCGGAGCCGGCGATCAGGAGCAGCGGTCCGCGGTCGTGGTTGTCGGTGACGACCTTCGTCTCGGCGAACGGATTGAAGTTGGCCGTGGCCGCCTGGAAGATCGGCACACCCGAGGCGGGCACGTGGTACTTCTCGTACAGCGCGCGACCCTCCTCGTCGGAGACGGCGTTCGTCCAGCCGTACGCGAACTGCTCGTAGGTGAGCGTGACGCCGTGCTTGGAGTGGTTGAACTTCAGCAGCGCCGGTGCCCCGGCCTTCAGGGCCGACGCAGGGAGCGCCGTGACGCCCTTGAACTGCGCCGCGTCGATCGCTACCGTGACCGCGTTCTTCGACTCGCCCGCCAGCTTCTGGGCGATCAGGCCGCCGAAGCTGTGGCCGATCACGACGGGCGCCTGGTCGAGGGCGTCGATCGCCTCCGCGTAGTGGTCCGTGACCTGGCGGACCATCTTGCCGGCGAAGACGTCCGGGTCGGACTTGGCCTGCTCCACCGTCTCGGGGTCGTCGGGCCAGCCCGGTGCGATCGTCGCGAAGCCCTGCTCCTCGAACAGGGCGCGCCACGGCTGCCAGCTGCTCGACAGCAGCCACAGGCCGTGGACGAAGACCACGGGCGTGCGTCCGGAGGCGTTGGCGGCGTCGATCTCGTCGCGTTCGGCGGAGGTCAGGGGCATGGTGCGACTCCTTCGGGTGTGAGGAACCGGGTCGCTGCGCGGACCGGCAGCGTACGCGACGAAGTCTGCTGGGCGACCGGGCCGCCGCACAAGATCCCTTCTCGCTAGAGTCCCTCGGCCACCGCCGCCGCCGCGTGCAGCCACGCCCGCCGCGTGCGCGGCGCGAGCGACTCGAACGACAGTCGGCCACCGTGCATCTCCGGGTCGAACGGGATGGTCACCGCGCTGCGGGCGAGCGGCTCGAAGCCCGCGGCGACCCGGCGGACGTCGGCGGCCGGTCCCGTGCGCTCGGACTGGGACACGATCACGACGGCCTCGTGCGCCAGCCGAGCCGAGTGCGCATCCCGTTGCAGCAGAGCCTCGAGGAGGAGCGCGCCGGCCTCCGCGTGCTCGCCGAGCGCGGTGGTCGCGATGACGAGCTGGTCGGTGTGGTCGATCATCCGCAGCCAGCGCTCGGCCGACTCGTCGTTTCCGCTGTCGATGATCACCAGCCGGTAGAACTTGGTGGCCACGGTGTGGAGGCGATCGAAGTCCTCGCTCGAGATGCGCTGCTCGGTGGCGAGCATGGTCGGGTTCGAGCGCAGCACGTCGTACTTGTCGGCGTTCTGGTGGTGCACGAAGTGCCCGATATCGGCGGTGCGGGCGCCGGCCGACATGAGGGAGTCGGTGGCGGGCAGCAGCGACTGCACCGTCGCGTCGTGGTCGTCCTTCTCGGTGCGCCAGCCGAGGGTGCCGCGCGTCTCGTTGTTGTCCCAGGCGAGGACGCCCGAGCCGCCGTTGCGCGCGAAGACGGCGGACAGGAGGGCCGTGGTCGGCGTCTTGTTGGCGCCGCCCTTGCCGTTGACGATCGCGATCGTGCGGGGACCGGCCCAGTGGCGGCTCACCGCATCCAGCTCCGCCCGCTCCCGCAGCTCGGCGGCGGAGGGGGAGAGGGGCATGCCGGCGCGGGCGAGCGCGCCGCGGAGGCCCTGCTTGGCCCGGTCGGGACGCGGACGCTCGACGTAGAGGAACGACTCCCGCGGGAGCGCCTCGCGCGTGGGTGCCTCGGTTGTCGGAATCTCGCGCGTGGTGGCCGGGCGCGACGAGACGGGCGCGAGCTCGGCGCCCTGGGCGACGGACAGCGCCTCCTCGTCGCCGATGCTGCCGTCCGGATGCACGGCGAGCAGCCAGTCGCCCTCCTCGTCCGAGACGGTCAGGCGGACGGGACGGCCTGCGGCGGCCGCGATCTCGCCGACGCGGCCGAGAACGGCCTCGCGCAGGCGCTCCGTGCTCTCCGCGGCGAATCTCTGGGGCACGCCGTCGACGATCAGCTCCCCGGTCGCGTCGGGCGAGAACCGGGCGCTGAGCTGGGGTGAGGGGGACAGATCAAGGGACACGTGCTTCCTTCCGCGGCCCATGCGAGGAGACGACATAGACCGACGACAGACGGTAGACCGGTTCGGGAGGCGCGTCCAGCGATGCTCAGGATCTTGACAGGCTGCCCGTTCCGGCCAGCAGGCCCAGGTCGCGCAGGCTCTCCGCGGTCTCGACGATCGTGTCGACGGTCGGCCGGAAACGGAGTCCGAGCTCCCGCTTCGCCCGTTCGTTGTGGATCACCAGCGGTGCGGGCTCGTCGCCGGGCAGCTCCTCCGTCGTGACCCGGGAGGCGAGCGCGCCGAGACGTTCGCGCAGCACGTTCGCGACGTCGAGGAACGTCATCGTCGGGCCTTCGACAGCGGGTAGGCGGGCAGTCCGGGGGTGGCCGGGTCGGTCCAGTCGCTCTCGTCGTACTTGCGCACCGGTTTGGGCGAGTAGCCGACGGCGGCGAACGACGAGGTGAGCACGACCCGGCGGGCAACGGCGTCGCGGGCGGCGCGGAGCACCCGCAGGGCGCCATCGCGCGCCGGGACGACCACCTCGTCGGGCGTGGTCGCGAGGATCATCGGCGAGGCCGTGTGGTGCACCTCCTCGATGCCGGCGAGTGCGTCGGCCCATCCCTCGTCGTCGGTGAGGGACGCGGCCGCGAACGAAAGGGCGGCGTCGTCCGCGCCGGTACGGCGCACAGCGGCGCGCACCTCGTCCTCGCGGTCGAGCGAGCGGACGGTCGCGCGCACGGCGGCGCCGGTGGCGAGCAGGTCGGCAAGCGCTTGAAGTCAAGCGCGGAGCACATCCGTCAGTCGACCGCGGTCGCCTCCACCAGCCACACGGTGTCGGGATACGACACCGGCGACATCACGCCGGCCCGCGTGAGCGCGGCACCGGTCAGCACGACGCCGTCCGGATCGGCCGCCCAGGCGGGTGTCTCTCCCTCGCCGCGGGGCGCGCCCAGCGGCAGGAGGCGGACGCGGTAGCGGCGCTCGGCGTCCAGCCCGCGCAGGGTGATGAGGCCGATCGGAGCAACGTCGGAGCGCGCCACGTATGCCAGTGCGAACAGCGCCCGGCGGCGGTCCGGCGCGACCACCCCGCTGATCTGCAGCGACGGGTCGACCTCGTCCATCCGCACCAGCTCACCAGCGTGCAGCAGCTCGCGGTTCTCGGTGTGGAACGCGATCCACTCGCGCAGCTGCTCCAGCTCGGCGTCGGACGCCTGCGTCAGGTCCCACTCGATCCCGAGGTGGCCGAACAGCGCGCTCGCCGCACGGAACGCGAGCGAGTGGACGCGGTGGGTGGTGTGCGAGCGACCGGAGGCGATGTGTGCGCCGAGCAGCTCCGGCGGGAGCAGCTGCTGCGTCCAGCGCATCATGCCCTGACGCTCCAGCGGGTCGATGCAGTCGGACACCCACACCCGGTCGGTGCGTTCGATCACCCCGAGGTCGACGCGGGCGCCGCCGGAGCTGCACGACTCGATCTCGAGCGCCGGGAAGCGCCCCTTCAGCTCGTCCATCAGCCGGTACGCGGCGAGGGTCTGCGCGTGCACGCCCGGGCGGCCGGAGGGCCAGCTGCCGGCGTCCACCAGGTCGCGGTTGTGGTCCCACTTGATGTAGGCGATGTCGTTGTGCGACAGGATGTCGACCATCCGGTCGCGGATATGGTCGTACGCCTCGGGGATGCCCAGGTTCAGCACCTGCTGATGCCGCGCCTCCACCGGGAGACGGCCGCCGGTCTGCATGATCCACTCGGGATGTGCGCGGGCCAGGTCGGAGTCCACGTTGACCATCTCGGGCTCGAACCAGAGGCCGAACTCCATGCCGAGCGCGCGCACGTGGTCGATCAGTGGCGCGAGTCCGTCGGGCCAGACCGTCTCGTCGACGTACCAGTCGCCGAGTCCGGCGCGATCGTTGCGGCGGTGCCGGAACCAGCCGTCGTCGAGCACGTACCGTTCGACGCCGAGCGCGGCGGCGCGGTCGGCGAGCGCGGTGAGCTTCGCCAGGTCGTGGTCGAAGTAGACCGCCTCCCAGACGTTGAGCGTGACCGGACGCGGGCGGCGGGGATGCTGTGGACGCGACCGCAGCCAGCGGTGCAGCCGACCGGCCTGGTCGTCGAGACCGTCGCCGTAGACGCCGTAGACCCACGGCGTCCGATAGCTCTCTCCGGTGCCGAGCACGATCTCGCCGGGGAGCAGCAGCTCGCCGCCGCCGACGACCTGTTCGCCGCCGGAGAGTCGCTCGGCGTAGTGGCGGTGGTCGCCGCTGAAGCCGACGTGGAGGCCCCACACCTCGCCGCGCGCGAAGCCGAACCCGGGCTCGCCGACGGTGAGCAGGGTGGCGGCGTCGGCGCCGGTGTGGCCGCGCCGGCCCTCCCGGACGTGGGCGCCGACCGTCAGCGCCGAGCGCTGCGGGGTGCGCTCCTTGCCCCAGCGGCCGGCGAAGTCGAGCAGCTCGCGGGCGCGGGCGGGGACGGGCAGGGCGAGCGAGAGGTCGTCGAGCCGGTAGGTCGCGCCGTGGTTGGTGAGGGTCGCTGCGATGCGGAGGACGCCCTGCGGCGTCAGCTCGATCTCGAAGGCGACCTCGAGGGCGGCCTCGTCGTCGCGGGCGACGATCCGCACCGTTCCGCCGGGAAGGGTGGCCAGCGCGTCGCGCACCGTGGCCGTGCCGGTGTCGACCGACACCACCCGGAACCACGGCGACCAGGCGCCGCCGTCGTCGCGGTTGCCGCTGAGACCGGGACGGCCGAGCCAGCCGGTGTGCTGCTCCGGGAGCAGCGAGAGCCGAGTCGCGACGTCGGGGGTGTTCGCCACGACCGGGCGTGCGCCCGCGGTGACGACATCCCGCGCGGCCGCCGCATCCAGCTCTCCGAGCGCCGCGCCCCAGTAGGCGACGGCGGGCAGCCGGTCGTCGGCCACGTCGAGCAGTACGCTCACGCCGCCGGCCGTCAGGTGGATGCACTGCATGGGCACGCGGTTCTCCTCTTCACATGCGGACGGGGCAGGCTCGGCGCCTGCCCCGTCCATCTTCGTCGCGTCGGGCGCGATCAGCCCTTCACGGGGATCGACTGCGCCTTCAGCGCCTTGATCGTCGACTCCTGAGCCGACTTCAGCGCGTCGGTGAGCGTGCCGCTGCCGCTGACTGCACCCTTGAACCCGTCGGAGACGTCGGCGTACGTCTGGGTCATGGTCGGGCCCCAGGTGAAGTCAGGCTTGACCTGCGACGAGGCCTGAGCGAAGACGTCGTAGATCTTCTGGCCGCCGTAGAAGTCGACGCCCTGCTGCAGCGCGGGGAGCTTCAGCCCCTTCTTGGTCGCCGGGTACAGGTTGGCCGCCTTGTTCAGGGCGGTGAGCGCCTCGTCGGAGGTGTTCAGCCAGAGTGCGAACTTGGTCGCCTCATAGAGGTGCTTCGAGCCGGTGAACGAGACCACCGAGCTGCCGCCCCAGTTGCCGGCCGCGTCGTCGCCCGCCGACCACTGCGGCGACGGCGCGACGGCCCAGTCGCCGGCGGTGTCCGGAGCGCCGGACGAGATGGAGTTGGCTCCCCAGACGGCCGAGTTCCAGGTCCAGGCCTGGCCCGAGTTGTAGGCGTTGTTCCACTCGTCGGTCCACGCCGGGACGGTGGATACGAGGCCGTCCTTGATCAGGCCGTTCCAGTAGTCGGCGACCTTGGTGGACTCGCTGCTGGTCAGGTCCACCGTCCAGTCCTTGCCGTCGTTGGCGAACCACTGGCCGCCGGCCTGCCAGACGAAGCCGGCGAACTGGTTGATGTCGGTCTGCGAGAAGTTGGTGATGTAGCCGCCGAGCGCGCGGATCTTCTTCGCGGCCTCCTTGTACTCGTCCCAGGTCTTCGGGACGGCGATGCCGTTCTTCTCGAAGAGGTCCTTGCGGTAGAACAGCGCCATGGGGCCGGAGTCCTGCGGGATGCCGTAGACGCTCTTGTCGGAGCCGAGCGAGACCTGGTTCCAGGTCCAGTCGACGAAGTCGCTCTTCGCCTTGACGACCGCGGAACACGCGCTGAGGTCCGCGAGGGCGTTCTGCACCCGGAAGTTCGGGAGGGCGTCGTACTCGACCTGACCGAGGTCGGGGGCGTTGCCCGCCTTGACCTCGTTGAAGAAGTTCTTGTAGGTGCCGTTGTTGCCGTTCGGGCCCTCCTGCACCTTGACCTGGATGTCGGGGTTCTTGTCGTTCCAGAGCTTCACGACGTCGGCCATGCCGGGCACCCAGGTGGTGAAGTCGAGCGTGACCTTGCCCTTGGCGGGGGCGCAGGCGGCCGCGGTGTCGCCGGAACCCGACGACGACGAGGAGCAGCCGGCCAGGGCGACCGTCGCGCTCACCGCGAGGGCGGCGATGGCGGCGATTCTCTTCGGGTATCGCATTGTGATCCTTCTCTCGGTGTGATCCACCCGGCTTCGATGCCGGGAGCTTGGGGTCGTCGGGCGCCGGCTACTTGAGCGAGCCGGAGCCGAGGCCGTTCCGCCAGTAGCGCTGGAGCAGCAGGAACGTGACGACGAGGGGGATGATGGACAGGAAGGCGCCGGAGAGCACGAAGGTGCGCAGCTCCGGGACCTGGTTGATCTGCGTGTTCCACGTGTAGAGGCCGAAGGTGACCGGGAACAGCTCGGTGGATCGCAGCATGATCAGGGGCAGGAAGAAGTTGTTCCAGATCGCGACGAACTGGAACAGGAACACCGTCACGAGCGCCGGCGTCATGAGCCGCACCGCGATGGTGAAGAAGGTCCGCAGCTCGCCCGATCCGTCGAGCCGCGCAGCCTCCATGAGCTCGTCCGGCACGCTCGCCGCCGCGAAGATGCGGCTCAGGTAGACGCCGAACGGGCTGACGATCGAGGGGAGCAGCACGGCCCAGATCGTGTCGGTGAGCTGCACCTTGCTGAACAGCAGGAACAGCGGGAGGGCCAGGGCGGTCGCCGGCACCAGCACGCCGCCGAGGACGACGTTGAACAGCGTCTCGCGGCCACGGAAGCGGTACTTCGCGAGGGCGTAGCCGCACATCCCGGCGAGCAGGGTCGCCAGGAATCCGCCGACGCCGGCGTACAGGATGCTGTTGAGCATCCACCGGCCGAAGATGCCGTCGCCGTAGGCCAGCATGTCGCCGATGTTCTTGAACAGGTTGAAGTCGGCGAACCACAGGCCGTTGGTCGTCAGCAGCTGCCCGCGCGACTTGGAGGACGCGACGACCAGCCACCACAGCGGGATGAGCGTGTAGAGCGTGAAGACGACCATGACGGTCATCGCCACGGCACGGGACACCGGGCTCTGCTTCGGTCCGGTCCCGCGGGAGCCGCGACGGCTGCGGCGGCGCTCCTCGCGTTCGGCACGCTGGCCGGTCGGGACGGGGATGAGGGTCTCGGCGGTCATGCGTCCTGCCCCTTTCGCTGCGTCACCTTCAGGAAGGTGAACGAGAGGATGAAGGTGGCCAGCGCCAGCACGACGCTGAACGCGGCGGCGAGGTTGTAGTTCGGGAGCGAGCTGGTCGCGTAGATCGTCATGTTCGGCGTGTAGGTGCTCGTCACCGCGGAGCTGAAGGACGCGAACACCTGCGGTTCGGCGAGCAGCTGCAGCGTTCCGATGATCGAGAACACGGCGGTCATGAGGATCGCGGGCCGCACGATCGGGATCTTGATCGACCACGCCATCCGGAACTGTCCGGCGCCGTCGAGCCGCGCCGCCTCGTAGATCTCCTGCGGCACCGCGAGCAGCGCCGAGTAGATGATGAGCATGTTGTAGCCGACGTAGACCCAGGTCACGACGTTGGCGATCGACCACAGCACGAGGTCGGCGCCCAGGAACGGGACCGCCTTGGTCAGCGCCGCGAACGGCGACAGGTTCGGCGAGAACAGGAAGCCCCACATGATCGCCGCGATGACGCCGGGCACCGCGTAGGGGACGAAGTAGGCGAGACGGAAGAACCGCTTGCCCTTCACGAGCGGGGAGTCGAGCAGCAGGGCGAACACGAGCGCGAGCCCGAGCATGACCGGCACCTGTACGACGCCGAACAGGAGGACGCGGCCGACGGATCCCCAGAAGGCCTGGTCCTGGAACACCAGCGCGTACTGCTGCAGACCGCCGAAGACCTCGGTGGCGGGGCCGAAGGTGCCGTCGCGCTGGACGACGAGGAGCGACTCCCACACCGCGTAGGCCACGGGCAGCGCGTAGAACAGGGCGAACAGCACCAGGAACGGCGCGACCAGCGCGATGATCGCGCGCTTGTGCGGAGTCCGGATGCGGCGGCGGGGCGGGCGCGCGGGCGCCTCGGCCCGCGCGGTGGCGGACGTCACGGTCATGACGCCTCCTCTCTGCTGATCCCGGCATCGCCGGCGGGGACGAGGACGGGCGCGGCGTCCTCGCGGATGATGCGGACGCCGCCCGCGGGGACGACGACGGAGGTCTCCAGGCGCTCGCCGGAGAGCAGGTCGACGCCGGTCGAGGCCAGCTCCACGTCGTGGTCGCCGTGGTTGATGGCGAACAGGAACGAGGTGCCGTCGCCTCCGACGCGGCGGGTGACGTCCAGCTCGGCGGCGCCGGCGGCGAGGGGGGCGACGCCGGCGCCGTCGAGGGCTTCGCGGACCAGGTCGTCGAGGTCGAGCTGGTCGAGCTCGGTCGCGACGTACCAGGCCGTGCCGTCGCCGTACGCGTTGCGGGTGATCGCGGGACTGCCGGCGGCGGGGCCCTCGGCGAAGGTGTCGACGACGGCGGCCGTTGTCGCGCGGCCGCGCTCGCTCCAGACCGCGCCGGCGCGTCCCGACGCGAGGCGCACGCTGTCGCCCGGCACGAGCGGGGTGAACTCGTCCACCCGGACGCCGAGCAGGTCGCGCAGGAGCCCGGGGTAGCCTCCGGTGACGACCGCCTGCTCCTCATCGACGAGGCCGCTGAAGAACGTGACGACGGCGTGGCCGCCCTCTTCGACGTAGCGGTGCAGGCCGGCCGCCTGGCTCTCGGTGAGCGAGTACAGCGCTGGGACGGCCACCAGCCGGTAGCCGGTCAGGTCGGAGCCCGGGGCGACGACGTCGACGGTCACGCCCGCCGCGCGCAGGGCGCGGTAGACCGCGTGCACCTGCTCGAGGTAACGGACGTTCTGGCTGGGCAGGTTGTCGCCGTTCGCGGCCCACCACGACTGCCAGGAGAACACGATCGCGACCTCCGCCCGCACGGTGGTGCCGGTCACCTCGGAGAGGGCGCCGAGCGCACGGGAGAGCTCCTGCGCCTCGCGCCAGGTCGCCGAGTCGGTGCCGGCGTGCGGCAACAGGGCCGAGTGGAACTTCTCGGAGCCGCGCACCGAGGCGCGCCACTGGAAGAAGCAGATCGCGTCGGCGCCGCGCGCCACGTGCGTGAGCGCGTTCCGGAGCAGCTGGCCGGGAGCCTTGGCCAGGTTCACGGGCTGCCAGTTGACGGCTCCGGTGGACGTCTCCATGAGCATCCACGGACGGCCCTGCGCGAGGCCGCGGGTGAGGTCGGCGGCGAAGGCCAGCTCGGTGGTCGGGTCCTCCAGGCGGTCGTCGAGGTAGTGGTCGTTCGCGATGAGGTCGAGGTCGCCGGTCCAGCTCCAGTAGTCCATGTTCTGGATGTGGGCGGCGTTCATGAGGTTGGTCGTCACCGGGCGGTCGCTGTGGCGGCGGATGACCTCCGCCTCGGCGCGGAAGTGATCGAGCAGAGTGTCGGACGAGAACCGGTGGAAGTCGACGACCTGGGCCGGGTTGCGGGTGGACAGCGTGGCGAGCGGCGGAAGGATCTCGTCCCACGCTCCGTAGCGCTGGCTCCAGAACGCGGTGCCCCAGGCCTCGTTGAGCCGCTCGACCGTCTCGTAGCGGTCGCGGAGCCAGCCGCGGAACGCCGCCGCGCTCTCGTCGCAGTAGCAGAGGGCGTTGTGGCAGCCGATCTCGTTCGAGACGTGCCAGAGGGCCACGGCGGGGTGGTCGCCGTAGCGCTCGGCGATGCGCTCAACCAGTGCGAGAGCGTAGCGACGGTAGACCGGCGAGCTCGGACAGAACGCCTGACGGCCGCCGGGGAAGCGGCGGGTGCCGTCGATCGCGACGGGGAGGAGTTCGGGGTGCAGCGTCGTGAGCCACGCCGGCGTCGACGACGTGGCGGTGCCGAGGTTCACCCGGATACCAGCATCGTGGAGGAGTCCGATGATCTCGTCCAGCGCCGAGAAGTCCCACACGCCCTTGGCGGGGTTGACCTGCGCCCAGCCGAAGATGTTGATGGCGACGAGCCCGACCCCGAGCTCGCGCATCAGTGCGATGTCCTCGTGCCAGACGGCGCGATCCCACTGCTCGGGGTTGTAGTCGCACCCGAGGATCATGCCGTCCGCGTCGGGGATGAGCACTGTGGCTCCTTTGCCATTCTGTGAACGTGCACACACCGTGGCGAGCGCGTTCCGATCGATCTTGTGGGAACGTGCACAGTCTGTGTCGCCGAGAACCAGTCAGGGCGGGACTGTGAACGTGCACAGACTAAGCAGGCCGCATTCCGTCTGTCAAGCTCCCGCATCCCCTAGACTGCCTCCATGACCGAACCCCGCCGCCGCGCCACCGTGATGGACGTGGCGCTCGAGGCGGGCGTCTCCCGCGGGACCGTATCGCGCTACGTCAACGGCGCCCACTACGTCTCGAGCGAGGCGCGGCAGGCGATCGAGGCGGCGATCCGCAAGGTCGGCTACACCCCGAACACGGCGGCCCGGAGCCTGGTGCGGCAGCGCACGCAGGCGGTCGGCTTCATCGTCCACGAGCCGCACTCGGTGTTCCTGGAGGACCCGAACATCGGCGTCATCATGCTCGGCGCGAACGCCGCGCTGTCGGACCACGACTACCAGATGGTGTGCCTGATCGTGGACTCCGACCGCGACACCGACCGGGTCTCGCGCTACCTCAGCGGCGGTTTCGTCGACGGCGCCATCGTGGTGTCCGCGCGCGACCGCGACCCGATCCTCTCGGTCATCGAGCGCCTGGGCCTGCCCGCCGCGTTCGTCGGACACCCGCCGGGCATCACCGCGCCCTTCATCGGCATCGACAACCGGGGAGCCTCCGCCGCGATCACCCGGCGCCTGATGCAGACCGGCCGCCGCCGGATCGGCATGATCGCGGCCGCCCTCGACCGCGACTCCGGGGCCGACCGCCTGGCCGGGTTCCGTGAGGCGCTCGGGATCGCCTACGACCCCGAGCTCGTCGTGCCCGTGCCCCTGTACTCGTTCAACGACGGTGCCGACGGGATGCGCACCCTGCTCGAGCGCGCTCCCGACATCGACGGGGTGGTCGCCGCCTCCGACGCCGTGGCCGCGGGCGCCATACAGACGCTGCACGAGGCCGGCCGTCACATCCCGCGCGACGTCGGGCTGGTCGGCTTCGACGACAGCTCGTGGGCGACACGCACCACGCCGCTCCTGTCGACGGTCCACCAGCCGGCCGAAGGACTGGGCCGCTCGGCCGCGGACGCGGTGCTCGAGCAGATCCGCACGGGCGACACCAGCGCCGGCGGCCTCGTGCTCGACACGCCCATCGTGTGGCGCGATTCCGCCTGACGGGCGATGATGAACTCGTGGATGACACCGAGCGTTCACTGATCGCGGGGCTGCAGTCCGGCGAGGTGGACGCGATCGAGCGGCTGTACCAGCGCTGGGGCAGGCTGGTCTACACGCTCGCGCTGCGTTCGCTCGGCGACATCGCCGATGCGGAGGACGTGACGCAGCAGGTGTTCGTCGCCGCGTGGCAGAGCCGGGCCTCCTTCGATCCGTCCCGCGCGAAGCTCAGCACCTGGCTGATGGCGATCACGCGGCACAAGATCGTGGACGCGTACGAGGCCCGGGCGAAGCGGCAGCGCGAGCTGCAGGCGCTCATGGAGAGCGTCTACCTGCAGTCGCTGACCTGGACCGACGAGATCGCGGACAGCGTCGAGATGAGCCAGGAGCTCGAGCAACTCGACCCCGTTCCGCAACGGATCATGCGGATGGCGTTCTACGATCGGCTGACGCACACGCAGATCGCGGCGCAGCTCGACCTGCCGCTGGGCACCGTCAAGAGTCACATCCGGCGCAGCCTGCTGCGGCTGCGAGCGCGATTGGAGGACGGCGATGACGCATAGCGATCCCGACGCCCTCGCCATGCTCGCGCTCGGCGATCCCGACGTCGACGAGGCCGACGTCGAGCACGTGATGGGCTGCGAGGAGTGCCGGTCCGAGCTCGACCGGCTCATGCGCGTCACCCGCGCAGCACGTGAGAACGGGCCGGTGGACTTCCCGCTCATGGAACCGTCCCCGGCGGTGTGGGAGGGGATCCGCGCCCAACTGACGATGGAGGCGGCCCCCGAGACGGCCCGTGCCGGCGAACAGCGGGCAGAGGATTCCGTTCCGCCGCCGCAACCCGTTCACACCGTGCCTCGGCGCGGCCGTCGGAGCACCGCGTCCCGCCGTCGCTGGGTGGCAGTGCTCTCCGGGATCGGCGTCCTGGCGGTGGCCGCTGTCGTGGCGGCCGTGCTGTTCCTCCGGCCGACGGCCCAGGTGGAAGCGCAGGCGACGCTGGCGGGCCTTCCCGCCTGGTCGACCTCGAGCGGCACCGCGACGATGGAACGCCGGCCGGATGGCACCACGATCCTCGAGATCGACCTCGAATCGCCGGCCGTGGACTCCGGGAGCTCGGACTACCGCGAGGTCTGGCTGATGAGCAGCGACCTGACGAAGTCGATCAGTGTCGGCCTGCTGGACGGTGGCTCCGGGACGTTCGTCATGCCTCCCAACATCGCCGCGGCCGACTATCCGGTCGTCGACATCTCGCAGCAGCCCCTGAACGGGAAGCCGGGTCACTCGGGCAACAGCATCGTTCGCGGCGAACTCACAGCCTCCAGCTGACCGCACTGCATCCGAACCCGCGTTCCTCCGGAAGGTATGGGCATGCGGCGCTGACCGGCGCCCGACATCCCAAGGAGGATCGATGAAGATCAGAGCAGTCTCCGCAGCCGCCGTCGCGGTCGCGGCCTTTGCACTCGCGGTCGGCGCCGCGCCCGCCACGGCGGCCGGATCCGACGCCCAGCTCTCCGTGATCCACGGAGTGCCCGGCACCCCGGTCGACGTCTGGGTGAACGGAACGGACACCGTCAAGAACTTCCAGCCGGGCACCATGGCCGGCCCCCTGACGCTGGCGGCCGGGACCTACAGCGTCTCCATCACCAAGGTCGGCGCCGCGTCGGCGACCGACAGTCCGGTGATCGGGCCGATCGACCTCACGCTCGGCGCCGGCGGCAACTACTCCGCGGTCGCGCATCTCGACGCCTCCGGCAAGCCGACCGCGACCCTGTTCGCCAACGACACCTCGGCCACCGCGGCCGGGCAGGGCCGCCTGACGGTGCGCCATGTGGCCGCCGCTCCGGCGGTGGACGTGGTCGCCGGCGGCAAGGCGGTCGTCAGCAACCTCACCAACCCGAACGAGCAGAAGCTGGAGCTGCCCGCCGGAACTGTGTCCGCGTCCGTGACGGCGACCGGGACCACCGAGCCCGCTCTCATCGGGCCGGCCGACGTGACCATCAAGGACGGCACGAACACGATCGTGTACGCGTGGGGCAGCGCGACCGACAAGAACCTCGCGCTGATGATCCAGACCGTCGACGGCCTGGGGACCCCGCCGAACGGCGTCCAGGCGGGCACCACCGGCGCCGCCTACCGGGCCGACCAGGCGGCGCAGGGCGAGCAGGTCGCCCTCTGGGCGGGTGCCGGGATCGCCTTGCTCGCGGCGGCCGGCGCTGTCCTAATGATCGCCCGGCGCAAGCGGGCGGAGTCCGTCCGCGGATGACCCGACGTCCGGGGACCCTCGCGGGGGCGGCGGCTCTGGCCGCCGCCCTCGTGCTGGGCGCGCTCACCGGCTGCGCTTCGGGCGCGTCGACGGTCGCGGCATCCGCGGCCCCGTCCCGCACTCCGCCCGTCTCGCCGACGCCGACTCCCTCGGACCCGTCGCTCGGGCCGATTCCCCGGACCGACATCGACAGCCGCGCGAACCCGCAAGGGCCTCCGCCGGTGGCTCCCGAGCGTGTCGCCGTGCCGGCGCTCGGCATCGACATTCCCGTCGTCGCGGTGGGTCTCGACGGGAGGGGCGACGTCAGTATCCCGGCGGAGTCGCACACCGCCGGGTGGTACCGGTTCTCCTCCGGAATGCGAGACGAGCGCGGCACGATCGTCGTCGTGGCGCACGTGGACGCGTGGGACGGCATCGGTCCCTTCGCGAAGCTGAAGGACGCGAGCCCGGGTACGGAGGTGACCCTCGCCGGAGCCGACGGCACCCGGTCGTTCCGGATCGACGGCGTGGCTCAGCCCGCGAAGGCGCCCGGCTCGCTGACCTCCTACTTCGTCTCGGGCGGACCGGCGAAGCTGGTGCTGATCACCTGCGGAGGGGTGTTCGACGACGCCACCGGTCATTATCGGGACAACGTCATCGCGACCGCGACGCCCGTAGCCGGCTGATCGTCGACCCCGGGGGTCAGCCGGCGGCGCTCAGTCCGCGCTCGCCCTCGGCCAATCGCTCGAAGAACAGCGCCACCACGGCGCGCTCGCGCCTGCTCAGGCCCGCGAGGAGCGGCGCGACCTGCTCCTCTGTGGGCTCGCCCGGCAGGCTGCCCGCCAGTTCGGCGACCGCCCGTGCCAGGTCATCGGCTGTCTTCGACATGGTCCATCCCATCCCCTCGGTCGGTGGTGTCGGCGACGGCGAGTACCGCGCGGGTGCGTCCGCCGTCGCATTGCAGGAAGCAGAGTCGCCCGGCCAGGCAGGAGACCAGGGCGCCCTCGCGGCTCTGGAGCACCCGGTGCAGGGCGGATGCCAGGTCGGTCACCTCGTCCTCCAGCAGGCCGTCCTTGACGAGCACGCACTCCTCGGGCGCTCCGTGTGCGCGGAGCAGGGCGAGCACGTCGGTCTCGGTCATCCGCTCGACCCCGGTCGCCTCGCATCCGGGTCTCAACTCGACCGGTCCGGCTAGCCGGCGGCGGAACTCCCTCCGCCCCGCGCGGGTGGCCCGCGCCGAGAGGAGGACGACCCACGACGGGCCCAGGAAGGCGTGCACAGCGGCGCCGACGTGCTGCTCGACCATCCGCCTCCGCGGGGCGGGCGTGCCCGGCAGGCGGGTTGGTGCTGTGCCCGCCGGCCGGGTGGTACTCAGTGCCGGATCATCCATGGGAAGGACAGCAGGCTCCCTTGTCTCAGTGTCTGGACGGCGACCGTCAGGTTTCCGGCGGACGCGCTGCCCCAGGCGTAGACGATCGTGTTCTGGCGGGACGCGACCGGCACCGCCGCCGGGCCGATCACCGGTGCTGTGGTCCCGGCCAGGGCGACCGACGCGTTCACCGTCCCGGCCGGCAGCACGAGCGCCGCCTGGTTCGGGTTGGTGAGCGACCGGATGACCGGCGTGCCGCCCGCGAGGACGTCCACGGCGGGCGCGGCGGCGGTGTGCCGCACGACCAGCCGACCCTGGCCGTACGGCGTCTTCGAGAGGTCGTTCGTGAAGACCGACGCGGTGGGTGCGCCTGCGGCGGTGAGATGGGCGGCGACGGTGTAGCTGGTGTTGCGGGCGAAGGTGACGGTGACCGGTCCGATGACCGGGCTGCTGTCGTTCTTCGCGTCGGCCGCCGTGATCGCCAGCCGGTAGGTGCCGGAGGGCAGCAGGTACGGGCCGGCGAACGTCCCGGGCTGGAAGTCGTTCAGCACCCGGATGTGGTTCACGTACACGTCCACCGGCGTCGCCGGGACGCCGTGGAAGACCGACACCTGCGAGATCCCGAACGACCGCCAGGTCTGCTGGGGAGCCGCGTTCGCGGGTGCCGCCGACACCCCGATCAGCGCGAGCACCGCGGCGGAGATCACCCCGATCCGCCACCACCGCTTCCTCATCATGATGAACCCCTTCGTCTCATCGGCGCTCCGGGCGGAGCCCCTCGTGAAGTCATTCCCCGCGATGGGGTCGATCGGATGCGCAGACCACGAATTCTTCTAGCCGAGCGAGGTAAAACCGCCCTACTCTGTGCGCATCGTCGGGATGATCGAAGGGGAGAAACCATGTCGGATACTCGGGAGGGCGATGTCACCGTCGTCCTGGTCCATGGCGCATTCGCCGACGGCGCCAGCTGGGCGGGCGTCACGCAGTTGCTTCAGGAGGCGGGCGTGCCCGTCCTCGTCCCCGCGATCGCCCTGCGGGGCATCGCGTTCGACTCGGCGTACCTGCGGAGCGTGATCGAGCAGCTGGGCGGTCCGGTCCTCCTGGTCGGCCACTCCTACGGCGGCGCCATCATCAGCAACGCCGGCACGGGGCTGGACGCGGTGAGGGGCCTGGTGTTCGTCTCCGGTTTCGCGCCCGACGACGGCCAGGCGCTCGGCGAGATCGAGGGCACCTCGCGCGACAGCGCCCTCGGGCCTGCGCTGGTGCAGAAGAACTTCCCCGGACCCGACGGGCAGCCCGCGGTCGAGCTGTTCGTCGCCGAGGCGGAGTTCCCGCGCGTCTTCGCCGGCGACCTCCCGCCCGAGGTGGGGAAAGTGCTGGCCGCGTCGCAGCGTCCCGTCGCCGCCTCCGCGTTCGAGGAGAAGAACGGCGCACCCGCGTGGAAGCACGTGCCCTCCTGGGCGGTCGTCGCGACCGGCGACAAGGCGGCCGGCTCCGACGTGCTCCTCGCGATGGCCAAGGCCGCGGGTGCGGAGCTGACCACGATGGAGGGCTCGCACCTGATCATGGTCTCGCAGCCGCGGGCGGTGACGGACGTCATCCTGCGTGCACGCGAGGCGGTCGGCCGATGACCGCCGAGCAGCGCGACGACCTCACTGCGCGCCTCCACCGCACCGAGGTGCAGCGCGCCCCGTCGTCCATCCCGGGCCGGATCATCGTGCAGGTGCTGACGGAGATCCCGGAGGGCGTCGAGTCCGGCTGGCACACGCACCCGGGGGAGGAGGTCGGCTACATCCTGGCCGGGACGGTGGAGATGCGCATCCACGACGCCGAGACGCTGCACCTCGAGGCGGGAAGCGGCTTCCTCATCCCGCCGGGGACGCCGCACAACGCGCGCGACCTCGGGCCGGGGACCGGGCGGATGCTGTCGACGTACCTCGTCGACCCGGAGGAGGCGCTGGCGACGTTCGTTGACCCGGCCGCTACCTGAGGGCCACCGTCGCGCCGTCGCCGCCCCACCAGTCGGTCATCAGCTTGACGCGGTCGAGGGAGGCTCCGGGAGGGACGTCGAAGTACACGGTGCACGGGACGCTCAGGCCCGGGTTCACGGTGGTCGAGAAGTAGCTGTCGCCGAATCGGCCGAGCTGGTCCTCGGCCTCGTAGCGGCTCTTGCCGATGTACCCGTAGATGTCCCAGCGCGTCAGATCCTGAGGCTGCGGGCTGCCGTTGGCGACCGTGAAGTCGAGGCGGCAGAACTGCCCCTTCGGGGTGATCGTGTCGATGACGCCGTCCTGGGCGTCGAGCCCGCACTGCACGGCGGTGACGGTGAAGCCGACCCCGGCACGGCTCGTCACCGTCTGGCCTACCCCCGGCAGCGGCGACGCGGAAGGAGCGGGTGGCGGGGTGGGGGAGGGAGCGCTTGGCGACGCACTCGGGGTCGCGGTGGTCGCCGGTGGGGCCGCTGCCGGCGCCGGATCCCGACTCTGCGACAGGGCGCCGAACGAGCCGAGGCCCATGACGAGGGAGATCAGCCAGCCGACTCCCACGATGATCAGGGACGCGATGGACATCCCGCGCCCACCATCCCGTCGCGTCAGCGAGCGGACGGCCAGGATGACCGAGGGCACGAACAGCAGCCACGCGAACCAGGCTGCAAAGGGGATGATCCCGAGGACGAAGCCGAAGATGGCGAGCACAAGGGCGATCGTCGGGAGGGACGAGGCCGTGGCAGTCGCGGTCGCCGCCGGAGCCGGAGCCGCCGTCGCCGGAGCCGCCGTCGCGACCGGGGCGCGGTTCGCCGTCCAGGCTGAGCCGTCCCAGTAGCGCTGCTGGCCGGGGTATTCGGGGTCCGGGTACCACCCGGCGGGTGCATTCATCATCGGAGGATGCCGGTCGCCCCGGCGGCGCGGCCGCCGGGGCGATGCCGGTTACTTGTCGCCGGTGCCCGTCGCGACGCAGGAGGCGATGGCGTACTGGCCGGATGCCTTCTGCTCGGACACGACCTTGCCGGCCACGGTGATCTTGCAGTCGACGTCTCCGCCGTCCGCGCCGGTAGTGGCCGTCAGGCTGAAGCTGCTGAAGTCGAAGGTGCCGCCCTTCTTGACGGTGATCGACTTGGTCCACGGCAGCGCCTGGCCGTCGGCGCTCTCCGACTGCGAGCCGCCGTCGGTGTACGTCGTGTAGGTGATCGAGGAGGCGGCAGCCGACCCGGTCACGTCATAGACGATCTCGACCGGCTGCGACGCGGCGGCGGCGTCGGCCGCGTCCTGCTTCTTGATCTCATCGTGCACGGCGCTCGCGAAGGCGGCGGTGTAGACGATGGACAGCACGATCGAGAGGATGATCGCCACGCCCGAGAGGATCGTCCCGGTGAGCGCGGTGCCCTTCTTGCGGTTCTTCTGAACGAGCCCGATGATGCCGAGGATCAGGCCGATGAGGCCCAGGAACCAGGCGCCGTAGTTGAGGAACGGGATGAAGGCGCCGATGAGCGCGAGGATGCCGAGAACGAGCGCGGCGATGCCGAGGCCGTTCCCGGCCTTGGTCGGTGCCGGCGCGGCGTACTGCTGCTCGGGCGCGGGAGGAGGGGGCAGGGTGCTCATGAGGGGTTCCTTTTACTCTGGTGAATGCCCGCAGGAGGTCCGGCCCCCGACGGAACCTGTCCATGCTCTCAGAAACGAGAAATGCTCTCTCGCCCCATAAATGGTTACGTTATGTAAAGCACGTGGCATGTCCTCTGCGATCTCTCAGCCAGGATGTCGCAGGATATCCCGGTTGTCTTCAGCACGTTAGGAACCACCATGAGCTCGCTTCGCGACCACATCGAGCGCACCCTCGTCGAGTCCGACTCCGCCGTGTCGGCGGAGGGCGCGATGACCGGCGCGATCACCCTGCCGCCGCACGAGTAGGCGTATCGTCGGCGGCATGTGCCGCAACATCCGCTGCCTTCACAACTTCGAGCCGCCGACGACCGACGATGAGGTGCGGGAGGCCGCGCTGCAGTTCGTCCGCAAGGTGAGCGGCTCCACGCGTCCTTCCCGCGCGAACGCGGCCGCGTTCGACCAGGCCATCGACGAGATCGCCGCCGCCACCCGCACGATGCTCGACCAGCTGGTCACCAACGCACCGCCGAAGAGCCGGGAGCTCGAGGCGATCAAGGGCCGGGAGCGGCACGAGAAGCGGATGGAGCGGGAGGTGCGCATCCGCACGGCGTCGGTCTGACGCCGCCGGTCAGCCCCGCAGCGACGTCACCATCCCGCGGAGGATGCGGAAGGCGGCCGCCTGCTCCTCCTCCGTCAGGCCGGCGAGCATCCTCAGCTCCACCTGGCGTACCGCGGCCGTCGCGGCGCCGAGCCTCTGGCGACCCTTCTCGGTGAGCCGGGTCGGCAGGGCCTTGCCGACGGGCGCCTCGGCGGCGCGGACGACCTCGCCGTCCCGTTCGAGGGCTTGGAGGAGCACGTTCATCGTCTGGCGCGTCACGAACGTGCCACGCGCGAGGTCGGAGTTCGAGAGCCCGGGCCGCTGGGCCAGCAGCTCGAGGCACGAGTAGTGGGTGATGTTCATGCCGAGCGGGCGGAGCACCTCCTCCATCGCCGCGCGCAGAGCGCTGGATGCTTCCTTCAGCAGATAGCCGAGGGACGTGTCGAGGTCGATGCCGGCGCGCTCTTGACTCATGTCAGTATTCTGACATACAGTGAGTCATGTCAGAAAACTGACACGCGACGAAGGAGAACACCATGCCCGCCATCGGACCCGACTTCATCTCGCTGCAGGTGCGAGACCTCGACGCCTCACAGCGGTTCTACGAGCGGTACCTCGGGCTGGTCCGCTCGCCCGCCGGCCCTCCGCACGCCGTCGTCTTCGAGGCGTCGCCGGTCGCCTTCGCGCTGCGCGACCCGCTGCCCGGCACCGACCTCGCCTCGCTGACGCAGCCGGGGATCGGGGTCGCACTCTGGCTGAAGGCGACCGACGTGCAGGCGATCCACGACGCTCTCGAGGCGGATGGCCACACCATCGTCTCCGAGCCGGTCGACGGGCCATTCGGCCGGACCTTCACGTTCGCCGACCCCGACGGCTACCACGTGACACTGCACGATCGCAGCTAGCGCCCGCGAGGACCAGAGCCGGACCGATCGCTCGACCCGGCTCTGGCACTGTTCCCCATACCCGTAGCTACGGGGAGCCCCAGAATATCGCTTCACCGGCGTGTCATCGGGTGTGGGTAGCATCCGTCCCATGAGCGATGGGGAACTGACGGTGTACCGCTCGGGAGCGCTGCATCCGTACTGGGGGAAGACCGGGCACTACACGATCGCGTCGTTCGCGTGCGAGCAGGTCCCGGAGGGTGCGCTGCGGACGCTGCTGGCGGCGAACGCCGACCGGATCAGCGTGCGCATCGGACCGCAGGGGCGGGAGGTGTCGGCCGAGCTGCGCGACGCGAACGCTCAGAAGGGATTCGTCCCGCTGGCCGACGTGCCGGACCTGATCTGGAAGAACCTGCCCTCGGCGGTGCCGGGCGGCCGCGACACCGCCTTCCGCTCCGGCCCTGAGCACCCCAACCATTACGCGGACATTGACCAGCCGCTCGTCGGCGCCACCCTGCGGGAGCGCTGCGTCGCCGATCCGGCGCAGGTCACCGTGCCGGTGTGGCAGGACTACTACACGCGGCTCGGGAAGACGGCGCCGGACGACCGCGGGCTGCTGCCGTTCCGCGTGCAGCAGTTCTTCGGCGAGCTGGTCGCCGCCGCGCGGGCGGGAGACGCGGTGCGGTTCGTCGCGGCGGCCGGACTCGTCGCCCACTACGTCGGCGACGCGTGCCAGCCGCTCCACGGGTCGTACCTGTCCGACGGGCTCCCGGACGGCACCGGCAAGGGCGTGCACTCCGCGTACGAGACGACGATGGTCGACCGCCACGAGACCGAGCTCGTCGAGGGGATCGCGGCGGCGCTCCCGAAGGCGACGTGGCCGGCGCCGCTCGGCACGGCCGCGGACGCCGCCGTCGCCGTCGTCGCGCTGATGGACCGATCGGCCCGGGCCGTCGACCCTCGCGCGCTGGTGGAGGCGTACGCCGCGGTCGCGAGCAAGCCCGACGACGCCTCTGTCGCCGTGACCGACGCGCTGTGGGGCGACTTCGGCGCGCAGACCGCGGGCCTGATGGTGGACGGCGCGGTCACCCTGGCGGGGCTGTGGCACAGCGCGTGGACTCTGGGCGGCGGGGACGACACGGTGGACGCCTCGCGTCTGGTCGCCATCGACACCGAAGACCTGCAGCACCTGTACGAGCAGCCGACCTTCGTGCCGTCCCTCACGCTGGACGAGATCGGGGCGGTGCTGGGCTGACGCCAGGAAGCGGCAGCCCGAGACGGACTGCCGCTTCCCGATATTCGCTAGGGTACGTCAGCCTGCGACCGTGAAGGTCGCGGCGAGCGACGCCTTCGACGAGTCGCCCACCGTGACGCGGTAGGTGCCCGGGGCCGTGGTCCAGGCGTTCGCCGCGGTGCTGTAGTACGACAGCGGCTTGTCGACCGAGGTCGGATCGATCGTCACCGTGACGCGCTTGCTCTCGCCGCCGCGCAGGGTCACGGGCTCGAACGACACCAGGCGGGAGCCCGGCTCACCGGTGGACGCCGGAAGAGTCAGGTACACCTGCGGCGTCGTCGTCCCGGTCGTCTTGCCGGTGTTCGTCACCGTGAACGACACCTTGAGCGACGTGTTGGCCTTGTTGATCACGGCCGGCGCGAGCTGCAGCTTGCTGTAGTCGAACGCGGTGTACGAGAGGCCGTACCCGAACGGGAACAGCGGCTCCACGCCGTTGCTCTGGTACCACTTGTAGCCGATCGCCAGGCCCTCGCTGTACTGCACCTGGCGGATGGACTTGTCTCCGGCGGGGCGTGCGACCTGCCCGTTGACGAGTCCGGGGTACTGCGCCGGGGTGTTCGTGGGCGTCTCGGCGAGCGACTTCGGGAAGGTGATCGGGAGCTTGCCGCTGAAGTTCGCGTCTCCGTAGATCAGCCGGGCCAGTGCTGTGCCGCCCTGCTCGCCCGGGTACCACGCCTGGATGACGCCCTTCACCGACGAGAGCCACGGCATGTCGGTCGCGGATCCGGTCTCGAGCACCGCCACGGTGTTCGGGTTGGCTGCGGCGACGGTCGCGATGAGAGCGTCCCCGTTGCCGTCGAGCGAGAGCGAGGTGCGGTCGGCGCCCTCGCCCTGCACGTCGTAGCCGAACACGATCGCCACATCCGCCTTCGCCGCGGCTGCGGCGGCGGCCGCCGGGTCGGAGCCGCTGTCGAACGTCACCGTCGCGCCGGCCTTCGCGGCTCGCTCGGTGATCGCATCCAGGGGCGCCACGACGTTCGGGCAGGCGGTCGCCGGTCCGAAGTTGTGGATGGCGCAGACTGTCGCAGCGCTGACGCCGTTGGTCGGGGTCTTGGACGCGGTCGGGCCGATGATCGCGATCGTCTTCGTCTTCTTCGTGAGCGGCAGGACGCTGTCGGTGTTCTGCAGCAGGACGGCGCCGCGCTCGGCGATCCGCTCGGCGACGCTCCGGTTGGCCGCGTTGGAGGCGCTGGTGCTCGGCGTGGTGGGCAGCGGGTGATCGAACAGCCCGGTCCGGATGTACGACATGACTACGCGCGACGCCGCGGCGTCCACCTGGGCGATGCTGGTCGAGCCGTTGTCGATCGCCGCCCGGATGTTGGCCGGCGTGTAGTAGATCGGGCGGTTGAGCTCCTGGTCGAGACCCGCGTTCAGCGACGGCGCGGTCGAATGGACGGACCCGAAGTCGGAGACCACGTAGCCGTCCCAGCCGCCCGCCTTCAGCAGGTTGTTCAGGATCGTGTTCTCGCACGCATACACGCCGTTCACTTGGTTGTACGAGCACATGACGCCGGCCGGATCGCTCTTCTGCACCGCGATCTGGAAGGCCAGGTCGTACACCTCGCGCAACGTGCGGCCGTCGAGGTTCGACGAGCTGGTCTGGCGGTCCAGCTCCTGCTCGTTGGCGATGTAGTGCTTCAGCACCGACATCACCGGCTCCTCCGGGTTGCCGGTCTGGATGCCGGAGGTCTGCGCCGCCGCCAGGTCGCCGCTGAGCAGCGAGTCCTCGCCGAACGAGTCGGTGATCCGACCGTCCAGCACGGTGCGTGCGGAGGTGATCTGCGGCGAGAGGAGGCCGTTGAGGCCGGAGCGGAACGCCTCGTCGCCCTGCGCCTTACCCTTCGCGTAGGCCAGGTCGGCGTCGAACGACGACGCGAGCGACAGCTGGGCCGGGAAGATCGTGACGCCGGATGCGCCACGGACGTAGTCGGGACCGTCAGAGTAGACGACCTTGGGCGTGCACGGCACCTGCGCCGGATAGGTCACGCCGTTGAACGTCGTCTGCGTCGGGTTGTTCGCCGCCTGCTCGTCCAGCCAGCGGAGCTTCTGGTCCAGCGTGCTCGCCGCGAGCAGCAGCTGGGCGCGCTTCTGGGGCGACTTCGTGGTGTCCATCCACGGGCAGCCCGCGGGCACCTTGTCGGAGCGGACCGCGGGGTAGGGGCCCGATGCGAGCGCCGGCCCGGCGGTGATCGCGCCGGCGAGCAGGCCGACCGCAGTGGCGGGAACGACCCACCGCCGGAGTCGGGTGGTGAACGGTCTGGTCATGTGAACTCCTCTTCGTCGAGAATTCCGGCCGGGCGATCCCCGTACCCGTCAGAACGATTTAAACGTTCTAATGGTGGGCGACGGTATCGCATCACTCACGCGGAACGCAAGGGTTTTTAACGTTTCAGAGTTCTCCGGGCGAACAGGCCCGGCTACCCCAGGGCGGGTGACGGGCTCAGACGGCCGACGTCGCCACCCGCTCGCGGCCCACAGTGCTCTCGCGCACGACCAGGTGGGGAGCGAGCAGCACGCGGCGATGGACATGCCCGTCCTGCTCGTCGCGTAGCTCTCCCAGCAGCAGGTCGACGGCGGCCCGGCCCATCTCCTCGCCCTGCATGGCGACGGAGGTGAGCGGGATCGCGCCGCCCCACGCGGCGGAGTTGTGGTCGCAGCCCATGACCGCCACGTCCTCGGGGACGCGGATGCCGGCACTGGTGAGCTCGTTGATGATCGCCATGGCGAGCAGGTCGGTGACGGCGAGCACCGCATCCGGTCGTTCGTCCTCCGGCATCGCGGCGAGCTGACGTCCGGCGTCGGCGCCGCCGGGCGGGTCGAGGTCGTCGGTGTCGAGCTCCACCAGCTCGACCGCCCCGCCGGCCTCCTCGACGGCACGGCGCGCGCCGCGGCGGCGGTCGTGCACCGGCTGATAGTCGTCTCGCGCGGCGACGAAGGCGATGCGCGTCCGGCCGAGGTCGATGAGGTGCTTCGCGGCGATATAGCCGGCGCGTTCGTTGTCGATCAGCACGCGGCACGAGTCCGTCAGCCGCGAATCGAAGTTCACGACCACGACCGGGCGGCCGTGCCGTCGCACGCGGGCGATCTGCTCGTCGGACTCCTGCATCGGCGCCAGCACCACACCCGACACGCGAGCGCTGTCGAAGAAGGCGAGGTGCGCGTCCTGCATCTCGAGGGAGTTGTTCGCGCTCGCGAGCTGGAGGGTGAAGAGGTTCGCCTGCGCCTGGGTCTGGGCGCCGCGCGCCACATCGACGAAGAGCGAGTTGGTGAGATCGACGACGACGAGACCGATCGTGCGCGCCTCGCCGGAGCGCAGGGCGCGGGCGGTCTGGTTGAGCGTGAAGCCGAGCTTCTCGATGGCGTCCTCGACCTTGCTGCGCGTGCTGTCCGCCACCTTCTCCGGATGGTTCAAGACGTTGGACACCGTCGCGACCGACACGCCGGCCAGCTCGGCCACATGGTGCATGTTCGGCGGCCCGGAGGCGCCGCCCCGCACGCCGGTCTTGCGCATCATGCGAACATCCTAGGCGGAAGGCAGCCTCACGGAGAGCGCGGCGGCCCGCTCACCGCCCGGCACGACCAGCACGGCGCCCGGGGGCGCCTCCACGCTCACGCCGCGAGCGTCCGCGCGGACCACGATGTCGCCCTGGGGCGCGGGGATGCGCGCCTCCGCCCACTCCAGGTCGCCCAGGTGCGGGGCGACCGAGAACCGGGTCCAGCCGTCGG
The DNA here is from genome assembly GCA_001647635.1 of Leifsonia xyli. NCBI lineage: Bacteria > Bacillati > Actinomycetota > Actinomycetes > Micrococcales > Microbacteriaceae > Leifsonia > Leifsonia xyli. The sequence continues at coordinate 2,831,235 of CP014761.1, forward strand.
CGAGGGGGCGGATGCCGAGCACCGCCTCGGGCAGCAGGGCGGCGGGGGAGGACGACCAGGCGTGGCAGAGGCTCTTGCCGAATGGCCGGCCGTACATCTCGTAGGGGGAGAGTCCGGGCCGGTCGTCAGCGAACTCCTCCCAGAAGCTGCGTGCGCCGGCGTCGATCATCCCGCCCCACAGCGCGCGGATGCGTTCGACCGCGGCGTCCTCCTCCCCGAGGGCGATGAGCGCGCGGAGCAGGAAGCCGGTCATGAACGGGGTGCCCGCCTGCGGCGTGCCCAGCAGGAGCTCTCGCCCTCCGGCGGTGAGACCGTCGTCGATGCCCGCCAGGACCGCGAGGAAGTTCGGGTACGACGACACCGGCGAGTTGCCGTCCGCGTACTCGCGCCAGGCGCCCGCCTCGGCGTCCCATGCCGTGCGCCGCAGCGAGGCGAGGACCGTCGCGGCCAGCGCGTCCCACCGCCATCCGGCGGGGTCGCCGACGGTGCGCAGCACGCTCGCGGCGGAGCTCAGCGCCCAATACCAGAGCACCTGCAGCGCGGTGGAGTCGCGGCCCGTGTCGATGTGAACGCCCCAGTCGATGAAGACGAGGCGCTGGAAGTCGTCGCCGGTCGGCGCGGGACGAAGGAAGCCGTCCGCGCCCGCGAGACCGGCCAGCCGCTCGACGAAGTCATGCACGTGGTCCGCCTCCGCTGCGAGGTAGGCGGAGGCGTCGAACGAGCGCGCGTAGAAGCCGGTCGCGATGAGCCACCAGAGCGAGTAGTCGGCGATGCCGTTCACGTAGCCCGAGGTCGGCCGGCCCAGCGCGGTGAGGCTGTCGGCGACGATCTCCCCGTCGCCGAAGGCGTAGGCGTTGGCGAGGACGTTCAGCGCCTGGTCGCCGATCCACGGCATCCGGTCGCGCTTCACTCCGTCGAGCATCAGCCCCTGCATGCAGGCGTGGAGGGTGTCGGCGCTGACCTCCCAGATCCGGGTCAGGCGTTCGTCGGAGCAGGCGAACGAGCCACGGCGGCGTACCGGACGCTGCGCGGCCTCCACGCTCACCGAGCCGAGCGGTCCGTCGCCCTCCACGCGGAGATAGCGGAAACCCAGGCGGTGCACCGTGGTCCACAGGCCGTCCGGACGACGGACGACATCGTGCCGCGTCTCGGCCAGCTCGGGATCCGCCAGTGCCTCCTCGCGCGACTCGCCGGAGGCGACCACCGGCTGCCCGGCCGCCGCGAACACCGGCCGTCCCAGCAGCGGCCCGTCCGCCTCCCAGAGTCCGTCGCGCAGTTCCAGAGGGATGCGGACGATCGGCTCGGGCTCGACGTGCGGTGCGGCGTCGCCGTGCGCCCGCAGCTCGCGGGCCGGCGTCCACTCTCCGCCGTCGAGCCGGGCCTCAACGGTGGCGGCGGGACGCTCCAGGACGAGGACGGGCGGCTCGCCGATGACGCGGAAGACCGGTCCGCCGTCGACCCGGAAGTCCGCCGCCGTCGCCATCCGCCCGGCGTTGCCCGTGTAGTCGACATGCCGGTTCGCCGCGAATCCCGCGCGTACGAGCTCGTGCAGCAGCCCGAGCTCGTACTGGCGCGGCGGGTAGTACCAGATCATGGCGTGGGGATGGGAACGGAGGCGTCGGCCGGCTCGGCGAAGCGATGACGGCCCGCGTGGACGATCTCGACCCGGCCGCTCGGCAGCACGACCTCGGCCTCGGTCCCCGTAGGCACCTCCACGGACAGGTCGAACACGTCGTCGCGCAGCGTCCACGAGACGGCAGCCCGCCCGTACGGCGTATCGAGCTCGCGGGAGGCACGCGTCATCCCGCCGCCCGGCTGCGGTGCCACCCGGATGCGGCGGAACCCGGGCGCCGCCGGCGCGAGACCTGCAACCGTGGTGTGCAGCCAATCCGCGACCGATCCGAGGGCGTAGTGATTGAACGATGTCATCTCGCCCGGATTGACCGTGCCGTCGGGAAGGAGGCTGTCCCAGCGCTCCCAGATCGTGGTCGCTCCCGAGAGCACGGTGTAGAGCCACGACGGGCACTCCCGCTCGAGCAGCAGACGGTAGGCGGTCTCGGTCTGCCCGCCCTTGCTGAGGGCGTCGGCGATGATGGGCGTGCCCGCGAAGCCGGTGCCGATGCGATACCCGTCCTCCGCAACCAGAGCGGCCAGGCGCTCGCCGGCGGCCGCCAGCTCGCCGGCGTCGAAGAGGTCGAAGGCGATGGCCAGGGCGTACGCCGTCTGCGCCTCGTTCGTGAGGGCGCCGTCCGGGCGCACGTACTCGTCGCGGAACGCGGTGCGCGCCTCGGCCGCCAGCGCCGAGTACCGGCGAGCGTCGGCCTCGTGGCCCAGCTCGGCCGCGATGAGGGACAGCACGGACGCCGACCGCGCGAAATAGGCGGAGGCCACGAGGTACTTGTCGGTCTTCGCGACCGTCGGATCCTCCGGCGGCGCGGTGGGGTCGAGCCAGTCGCCGAGCTGCATGCCGGTGTTCCAGAGACGGGTGGGGCCGGCGAGACGCTCCAGCAGGTCCACCCAGCCGCGCGCGCTGTCGTACTGGTCGGCGAGCACCCGCCGGTCGCCGTAGTGCTGGTACAGCGTCCACGGAGTGAGCACGGCCACGTCGCCCCAGACGGCGCCCGGCTGGATCGGCGTCCAGAAGTCGCCACCGGGGACGACCGGGACGTACCAGGGGATGGTGCCGTCCGGCAGTTGCTCGGCCGCGACGTCCTTCAGCCAGGAGGCGAGGAAGCCCGAGACGTCGAAGAGGCCGGCGGCGGTGGGGGCGAACACCTGGATGTCGCCGGTCCAGCCCAGTCGCTCGTCCCGCTGCGGACAGTCCGTCGGGATGTCCACGAAGTTGCTGCGCATGCTCCACACGACGTTCTCGTGCAACCGGTCGACCAGCGGATCGGAGGACGCGAAGGTGCCGGTCCGGCGCATGTCCGAGTGGTAGACCCTCCCGACGACCTCGAGGTCGCGCGGGTCGCCGGTCCAGCCGGACACCTCGGCGTACCGGAAGCCGTGGATGGTGAACCGCGGCTCCCAGTCGATGGGGCCGCCGTCGGCGACGTACTCGTCGGTCTGCGCGGCCAGCCTCAGCGGCCGGGTATAGAGCTCCCCGTCCTGCAGCACCTCGGCGTGCCGGAGCGTGAGCTGCGCGCCGGCGGGGGACGAGGCGGCCCGCAGCCGGAGTCGTCCGGCGAAGTTCTGGCCGAAGTCGAGGAGGATGCGGTCGCCGTCCAACAGGGTCGCGGTGACCGGACGCAGCTCCCCGGTGCAGCGGACCGGCGGACCGTCCGGGTTCACCAGGAGGCCGGTGTCGAGGGGGACGACCTCGACGGGCGCCCATCCCGTGTCGTCGAAGCCGGCCCGCGACCAGCCTGGCAGGTGGGCCGCGGCGTCGAAGCGCTCGCCGTCGTACAGCCCGGTGCGCTCGATCGGGGAGGAGTGCGTGCGCCAGGAGGCGTCGGTCACCACGGTGGTGACCGTGCCGTCGGCGGCGGTGAGCTCGAGCTCGGCGAAGAAGGCCGTGCGGTCGCCGTACAGTCCGCGCGTGCCGCCGTTGAAGCCGATGCGCCCGCGGTACCAGCCGTCGGCGAGCCAGGCGCCGATCGCGTTGCCGCCGGGCCGGACGAGGTCGGTGACGTCGTAGGAGACGACGCGCAGACGGTGTTCGTACGCCGTCCATCCCGGCGCCAGGGCATCGTCGCCGATGCGGCGTCCGTTGAGCTCGGCCTCGAAGACGCCGAGCGCGGTGGCGCGCATCACTGCGCGGACGGTGCCGTCCGGCAGCTCGAACTCTCGGCGGAGCAGCACGGCTCCGGCGTCGCGGTCGGCGGGCAGGGCGCCGGGACCGACGGCCTGCGCGGTCCAGCCGGCCGCGTCGAGTACGCCGGCGTCGACGAGCGCGGGCTCCGACCATCCGGAGACGACACCGCCGTCGCCGCGGACCCGGATGCGGATCTCCGCCTGCTCCCGCGAGCGCAGGGGAGCGTCCGGCCAGGGCACGTAGAGCGAGTCCGCGCTGTCGACCGGGAACACCCGCGCCTCGCCGCCGCGACGCACCTCGACGTCGTAGCCGGTCTGGGTCCACTCCGGGTCGTCGGCGCGCGTGCGCCAGCTGAGGCGCGGTTCGGCGGTGCCGATCCCGAGCGCCGGTCCGCTGTCGCGGCGCTCGAAGCGCGGCTGTTCGACGGCGACGGTCATGTACTCCTCCTCGAGTGGATGCAGGTCCCCGGCCGGATGTGGGACCCGGCCGATTCCTCGAAGGCTACCGCGAAAAGTTAGAACGTTTCAAGGCGGCGAGCGAGCGACCATCCCCAAGCAGGATAACGACTTCGCCACGAGTGTTGACAGTCTGCGGAGGCGTATGCTTTCATACCGCTTGAAACGTTCTAATCACGTTCGCGACTTCGGACGCGACCCTTTTCAAGGAGGAAAAGTGATCACAGCACACCGACGCTCACGGCGGCTCGCCGTCATCGGCGCCGTCATCGCCGCCGGAGCGCTCGCTCTGACCGGGTGCTCGGGGAGCGGCGGGGGCGGTGGCAGCAGCAGCGGCAATTTCACGACGCTCGGCCTTACCAGCAACTCCACCCCGAACGACACCCTCAAGGCTCTCTCCACCGCCGGCTGCCAGGCCGCGCAGAAGTCGAACGCCATCAAGACCGACGCGGACGAGCAGACCCAGCACGACCAGAAGCTTCAGCTGCTGGCCGGTCAGAACGCGCTCCCCAGCATCTTCGTCAGCCCGAACACCCCCGACCTCGCGAAGCAGTTCATCAAAGGCGGCAAGCTCGTCGACATCAGCGCCGAGCTGAAGAAGGACGGCCTCGAGGACCAGCTGCTCCCGGTGGCCAAGTCCACCATCTCCAAGCTTTACGGCCAGGACGACGCCTACGCGCTGCCCAACGAGCTCAACATCGAGGGCATCTGGTACAACAAGAAGATCTTCAGCGACAACGGCATCGAGGTTCCCGGCACCTGGGACGAGCTGACCGCCGCGGCCGAGAAGCTGCAGTCGAAGGGCATCCAGCCGTTCGCCGGCGACGGCAAGGACGGCTGGCCGATCACGCGCTTCGTCGGCGCCTACATCTTCCGTGACCTCGGACCGGACGCCCTGCAGGATGTCGCGGACGGCAAGGCCAAGCTCACCGACTCGAAGTACGTGAAGGCCGCCGACGAGGTGTCCAAGCTGGGCAAGGCCGGCGCGTTCGGCCAGGGCGTCGCATCCACCGACTACAACGGAGCGACCAACCAGTTCCTCAGCGGCCAGGCCGGCATGTTCTACATGGGCTCATGGATCCTCTCCAACTTCAACGACGCCTCCCAGAACAAGATCGGCGCCGACAACATCGGCTTCATGCCCTTCCCCGAGGTCTCCGGCGGCAAGGGCAGCATCGACCAGACGCCGGCGAACGTCGGCCAGCCGCTCATGATGAGCAAGGCGGCCTACAGCAAGGGCGGCGCCGCCTGGCTCAAGTGCATCGCGCAGGGCTATGGCGACGAGGTGCTCAAGAAGAGCGGCGTGATCTCCGGCTTCAAGCTGAGCTCGACGCCGAGCGACCTGCCGGCGCTGACCAAGACCGTGCAGGACCAGATCACCAGCTCGAAGTCGTCGGTGCTGTGGTTCGAGGCGCTGTTCAACTCCAAGGCGACCACCGCCAGCCAGTCCAACGGCGGCTCCCTCGGCAACGGCTCCCTCTCCGGCGCGGACTTCATGCAGCAGGTCCAGTCGGCGCTCGGCCAGTAATGTGCAACGCGGGGTGCGGCGCGCGAATCGCCGCACCCCGCGTCTATCAGAAAGCAATCGCACCATGAACTCTGTGCTCGGGAGTCGGCGCACCGCCCTCCTCCTGGTCGGCCCGGCGCTGCTGGTCTACACGGCCATCACGCTCATCCCGATCCTCTGGTCGTTCGGCTACACCTTCTTCTCGGGCGGACTCATCTCGGGGTTCACCTTCGCCGGGTTGAAGAACTTCCAGACGTTCTTCACGGATCCGAACGCGTGGAACGCCCTGGGCTTCACCCTCAGGTACGCGATCGTCGTCACGGTCGGCCAGGTAGCCGTCGGCTACCTGCTCGCGCTGCTGTACGTCTTCTTCCTCCGGCGGGCGTCGAGCTTCGTCCGCACGGTCGTGTTCTTCCCGGTGGTGCTCCCCACAGTGGCCGTCTCCCTGCTGTTCCAGCGGATGTTCCAGCTGACACCCCAGCCAGGCCCGGCCAATGCGCTGATCCAGGCCTTCGGTGGCACGGGGACGGACTTCCTCGGCCACGCGGACAGCGCCTTCTGGGTGCTGATCATCATGGACATCTGGCGGTCGATGGGCTTCTACGCCGTGCTGCTGTTCGCCGGCCTGGTCGACATCCCGGATGAGATCATCGAGTCGGCCCGGCTCGACGGCGCGGGCGGCTGGTCGCTCGTGCGACGCATCATCCTCCCGCTCTCCGCGCCGGTCCTGCTGTCGAGCATCATCTTCAGCATCAACGGGACGCTGAAAGTGTTCGACTCGGTCGTCGCCCTGACGAACGGCGGCCCCGGCAACGCGACCACTCCACTCACGCTGTACATGTTCCAGACCGCCTTCACGTACGGCGACTACGGGTACGGCTCGACCATCGCCCTGATGCTGACCATCCTGTGCCTCATCGTCACCGTCTTCATCTTCCGCGGCTCCCGGCGCGACCTCACGAAAGCCTGAACCATGACCGCTGTCACCGACGACCTCGACCGCGACGTCTCCTTCAAGCACCCCGCCGAGGAGCGCAAGCCCGGCGCCGGTCGGTTCCTCCGCCGGCTGCCTATGAACATCGTGATCATGCTGTTGCTGATCATCGAGATCTATCCACTGATCTGGATCTTCCTCGGCTCGTTCAAGACGCAGGACGAGTTCCTCAACGACCCGTTCTGGACCCTCCCTAACAGCTGGGATGTCGGCAACTACGTGAGCGCGTTCACGACCGGCAACCTCGGCCGCTACATCCTGAACAGCATCCTCACCGTGTTCCCGGCGCTGTTCATCACTCTGGCGATCGGCGTGGCAGCGGCGTTCGCGCTCGAAGTCCTGGTGTGGAAGGGACGCGGCACGATCCTGCTGCTGTTCCTGGCGGGAATCATGGTGCCGGGCCAGATGGTGCTGCTGCCGCTGTTCTCGATCTACTTCAACCTCGGACTGACCGGCAGCCTGTGGCCGCTGATCATCACGTACACCGCCTCCGGGCTGCCGCTCACGGTGTTCATGGTCGCGACGTACTTCCGTGCCGTACCGCGTGAGATGTTCGAGGCGGCGACGCTCGACGGCGCCGGGGTCATCCGTCAGTTCTGGTCGATCGGCGTGCCGGTGGTGCGCAACGCGATCTTCACGGTCGGGCTGGTGCAGTTCTTCTTCCTCTGGAACGACCTGCTCATCGCGCTGACGTTCACCAACAGCGAGGACCTGCGCACCATCCAGGTGGGGCTGCTCAACTTCACCGGCCAGTACGGCCAGATCCAGTACGGGCCGCTCTTCGCCGCGATCTGCGTCAGCATCTTCGGGACGCTGCTGCTCTACCTGTTCCTCAATCAGCGGGTCATGAAGGGACTCGCGGCGGGGTCGGTCAAGGGCTGACACGGGAGGGGGGCCGTACGACCCGGGTATGGCACCGGGCCGCCTCCCCGGAGTATCGTCCCCGCCCGATGGTGCATACGATCCTGATCCTCCTGCACGCGGGGCTGGCCGTCGCCTCGTTCGTGCTCGGGTGCCTTCTCCTCGCCGCCCTGCCGGAGTCGGAGCGCTCGGCGCGGTTCGCCGCCTTCTGCTGGTGCACGCTCGCGGCGATGGTGTGTCTGATCGCCGTGGTGCTGCTCGACTGGCCGGGTCTGCCCACCACGAAGCGCATCGCCTTCGCGATCCTGGCCGTGCTCGCTGTCTACCTGATGGTCCGGACGGTGCAGGCGTGGCGCACGCTGATCCGGAAGCCGGCCCGGTGGCGGAAGTCGTTCATCGGCCATGTCGGCTTCGTGATGATCTCACTGTTCGACGGCTTCTGCATCGTCGCGGCCATCGACCTCGGGATGCCGCCCCCGGTGACGATCACAGTCGCCGTACTCGGCGTCGTGGTCGGCGTCCTGATCCTGCGGGCACTGGTGCGACGGGACGTGGCCCGGCATCCCGCTCAGGCATCCTGAGCGGAGCGGCGGGCGTAATGGCGGCGGGCCTTCATCCGGTTGCCGCACGTCGCCATGGAGCACCAGCGTGCGGTGTTGGGCTTGCTGTGGTCGATCAGGAACTTGGTGCACTCCGGGTTCGCGCACGGTCGCAGCCGACCGGGCGACTCCTCCTGGAGTCGCGCCCACTCGAGCACCAGGCCGGAGTACTCCGCGCCGTCGGCCGGCGACTCGAGCTCCCATTCGATCCCGTCGGGAGTCAGCGTCGGGCGCTGCTTCACGCCTCTCAGGTACGGCGCGAGGGTGGTGGCGTCCGCGTCGCCGCGGATCACGGCCTGCAGGCGATCGCGCACGCGGACCATCCGCGGGTCGTCGAGGGTCTCGACCACACGGCCCTCGATCATCGGCGCACTGTTCAGCATCGCCAGCAGGCGCTCCTCGCTCTCGATCACCTAACCACTATAACAGACTTGACAGGTTAGGCACGACACGCTACGCTCCTGCTCCTACGAAAGGAACCATTCCTGTGAGCATCGCTCTCATCGTCGGACACCCCGACCTCACCGTCTCGCGCGTCAGCGCCGCTCTCGTCGAGGAGGCGCAGCGCGTCCCCGGTGTCGACATCCGCATCCTCACCGAGCTCTATCCGGACGGCGGACCCGATGTGGCCGCCGAGCAGTCCGCCCTCACCGCGGCCGACGACATCGTGCTGCTCTATCCGACCTACTGGTACTCGACGCCGGCGCCGCTGAAGCGCTGGCTCGACGAGGTGCTCGTGCGCGGGTGGGCCTACGGGACCGGAGGCGCGGGGGCACTCGCTGGAAAGACTCTCCGTGTGGTCACCACCACCGGCGGGGCCGAGGCGGCTTACCGGACCGGCGAACTCCACAGCTTCGAATACGACGCGATCTTGGCGCCGCTGAAGGCGACCGCGCACCGGCTGGGCATGCACTGGCGGCCGCCGCTCGTCGTCCACGGCGTGCGCGACCTCGACGACGAGGAGCTCCGTGAGCTGGCAGGCGCGTTCGGCGAGCTGCTGGGCGCGCCGACCCTGAGGGAGGTGGCGTGATGACCGTAGGCGCACGCACCGCCAAGCGCATACCGCTCAACACCCTGGCCATCGCGTTCGGGCTGGCGGGCCTCGCGGCGGTGTGGACGACCGCCGGGCGACTGCTCGGCGTGACCGACGTCGTCGGCCAGGTGCTGTGGGGCGTCGTGGTGGTCGCCTGGGCCTGGCTGATCGTCGCGCACCTGCGGCGGGGTGCCAAGAGCTCCGAGTCGTTGGCCTCGCAGCTACGGCATCCCGCGCAGGGACCGATCGCCGCGCTCGTCCCGGTCGTCGGGATGCTGATCGGGGCCGACCTCTACCGTTTCGTGCCGTGGGCAGGCGCGGTGCTCGTCATCGCATCCCTCGTCGTCGCAGCTGTGTTCGCCGGGTGGATCCTGGCGTTCTGGCACGCGGGAAGCCTTCCGCCCGAGGCGTTTCACGGCGGCTACCTGCTGCCGACGGTCGCCGCGGGCCTCATCGCAGCGACCACGTCGTTCAAGATCGGGCTGCCGGGGCTCGCGATCGGCGCTTTCGCGGTCGGCGTCTTCTTCTGGGTCGTCATCTCGACCGTCCTGCTGGCGCGACTCGCGTTCTTCCCGCCGCTGCCTGCCGCTCTCACCCCGACCTGCGCGATCCTGCTGGCACCGCCGGCGGTCGCCGGAACCGCCTGGTTCACGATCAACGGCGAGCGCGCCGACCTCGTGTCGACCGCACTGCTCGGCCTTCTCGTGCTCATGGCGCTGCAGCAGTTAGCCCTCATCCCGCGCTACCGGGCCCTGCCGTTCTCACTCGGCTTCTGGTCGTTCACGTTCCCTCTCGCGGCCGCGGGAGGCTACGGGATGCAGTGGCTGGCGGTCGTGGGCTTCCCCGGCTGGCAGATCGTCGCGTGGCTGCTCGTGGTGCTGGTCACGGTGGTCATCCTCCTCGTCGCGGGTCGTTCCCTGGTGCTGGTCAGCTCCGTCCGCCTCGGAGCCCGGCGCGCCGAGAACGTGCTGCGCCGAGCCGACGACGCGGTCGAGTCCCGCTGATCCGGACGGACGACGACGGCGGATGCCGCGCTCGCGCAGCATCCGCCGTCATCACCCCCAGGATTACTTGAAGGCGTCCTTGACGTCCTCGCCGAGGTTCTTGGCCTTCGCGGCCGTCTGGTCGGCCTTGCCCTCGGCGACCTTCGCGTCGTCGCCGGTCAGCTTGCCGATGGCCTCCTCGGCCTTGCCCTTCAGGTTCTGGGCGGCGTTCTTGATCTTGTCGTCAGCGCTCATGGCTGTCTCCTTCCAGTTGTGGTGCGGGTGTTACCGGGGATCACGAGGACCGGACGGTGCTCGTGGACGTGTCGACGCGGACGGCCGGCGCCAGGCGGGCCCGGAAGCCGCCGACCAGTTGCGCGAACACGGGAACGGGGGCGCCCAGTGCCTCCTGCATCCGGACGACGGCGTCGTCCAGCGCGTCGGCGACGATCCGGGCCGAGGCGCCGCGGCGGCAGCGGACGGTGACCTTCAACACCGGCTGCGCGCGGACGCGGTACGCGCTCACGCTCACGCCCGCGACGCCGGGAACGCCCGACAGGCGGTCGTCGAGCAGGGCGGACGGGACGGCGGCGTCGACCTCGATGGAGCCGTCGTCGCCGTGGAGCGTGAGGACGGTCGACGTTCCGCCGCGGCCCTGGCGCAGGATGAACGCGACCAGCAGCAGGACGAACACCAGCGCCAGCGCGAGGCCGATCGCCGCGGCGAGGCTGACGGTCGTCCCGGCCCAGAGCGGCGTCCCGAACAGCGTGTCCGCGGTGCGGACGATCTCACGTCCGGCGGTCATCCATCCGGCGGTCAAGCCGGGCACGACGAGCAGCGCGACGGCGGCCGCCGATGCGGCGAGGCCGGCGAGACCCACGATGGCCAGCAGGATGCGGTTCAGCGCACGATTGCTGTTGTTCACGATCCGACCCTTCCTGTCGCTGCGATGAGCACGGAGACCTTCGGGGGACGCCCGGCGCCCGACTCGGCGAACTCCTCGCCGACCGCACGGCGGACCTCGTCGCGGTCGATCCGCATCCCGGAGACCGGGACCAGGCGGACGACGGCGCTGCGCCGGCCGAGCGAGACGTTGACGGCGTCGGGGGAGACGCGGGCGGTGCGGGCGGCGCGACGGGCCAGCCCGGACGCGAGCATCTCGTCGTCCGCGACCACCGCGACCGTCGCGGCCTCCAGGCGGCGCCGGGGCCGGCGGCCGGGCAGGATGGCGAGCGCCACCAGCCAGAGGCCGACCAGCCCCGACGCCAGCGCCGCGACGATCAGCACCGGGGCCCCGGCGGAGGGGGTGGCCGGAACGGCCTCGGCGATCGTGCGCGGCGCGACCAGCAGCGGGCGCAGGCCCAGCAGCTGGAGCACGGATTCCGTGGCCAGGTACACCGTGGCCACGATGAGGAGGAGCGCGACGACGACCGCGGCCGTCGTGCGCGGCGAATGCGTCTCGCGTCGCACGATGCGCGCTTCGAGCTGGTTCATCGGACCCTCCTCTCTCTGATGTCTGCGGTGGTGGCGCGGATGTCGACACTCGCCACCTCCAGGCCGGTGAGCTCGCCGAGACGCGCCCGGATGAGCCCGCCGGCCTCGGTGAGGGCGGCGGTGACGGGCATCCGGTCGCCGCCGCCCTCGGCGAGAGACGGGAGGGGGACGGGCGACGCGACCCGCACCGCGAGCGCGCCCCGCGCATCCCGGACCCGGACCCGGACCTCGCGGAGCGCGACGCCGAGCTCGTCGGCGGCGACCGCCCGGGCGAGATGCTCGAGCGCCACCGCCGCGAAGCGGTCCCGCCCGGCCGTCATGACGACGAACGCCGTCCGCGCAGGGCGTCGGCGACGCGGGCGAGGTCGAGGTCGCCGCCGAGCAGGCGTGCGACCAGGTACCCGATCAGCATCGCCACGGCCGTGCCGACGAAGACCCAGAAGCCGAAGGCGGCCCAGACGACGGCGAGGGCGCCGCCGATCAGGACGCCGAACATGGACCGGGTCACTGGACTCGCGCCTCCTGCTCGTCGTCGTCGCCGGGGACGTGGACGTCGTTCACGGTCACGTTGACCTCGGTGACCTCGAGGCCGACGATGCGCTCGATCGCCTGAACGATGGCGGCGCGGACGTCGGAGGCGACCTTCTGCAGGGCGACCGGGTACTCCGCGACGATCGTCACGTCGGCGGCCACCTGCTTCTCGCCGACCTCGACGCTGATGCCCTGACCGAGGTCGGTGGCGTTCATCGCGTCGCGGAGGGCGCCGAGCGCCCGGGCTGCTCCGCCACCCAGCGCGTGGACGCCGGGGACCTCGCGGGCTGCGATGCCGGCGACCTTGGCGACGACGGCGTCGTTGATGACCGTCTTGCCGAGGACCGCGTCGGTGGTCGGGGTGGTGGTGCCGGTGGTCGTGGTGGCCATGTCGTTTCCTTCCGTTCGGTGACTTACGGCTCTATGACGAGCCGGGGCGCCGGTTCGTCACGCCCCTCACCTGTGAGATCACTCAAAAACCTAGATCGGCTAGTTACTAACCGTTCTAACAGAATCGCGGGTAGTGTCACAGGGGTGACCCGGCCCGATGTCCACGCCCTGTCGCAGGCGAGCGACGATATCCTCGCCGGGCGCGCGGCGGACGGCGACACGGTCGCCTTCGAGGTGATCGTGCGGCGGCACGCTCCGCTCATGCGCGCGTACGCGGCACGGATGCTCGGGTCGACTTACGAGTCCGACGACGTGGTCCAGGAGACCTTCGTCACGGCCTGGAAGCGGCTCGGTGAGCTGCACGAGGGCGCGGCGGTGAAGGCGTGGCTGATGCGCATCCTCAGCCGCCGCTGCATCGACCGCATCCGCGCGCGCCACGACTACGACGATGTGACCGAGGTGGATGCCGCCGCCCCGGCCGACCAGAGTCCGGACCACCTCGCCGAGGTGCGGACCGCGAACGAGGCGCTCGGGCGGGCGCTCGACGAGCTGCCCGCGCTGCAGAGGAGGTGCTGGGTGCTGCGCGAAGTCGGGCAGTACAGTTACGAGGAGATCGCGCAGGAGCTGGACCTCCCGGTGTCGACGGTGCGCGGCCAGCTGGCGCGTGGACGACGGCGGCTGCTCGAGGCGATGGAGGGATGGCGATGACCGATCCGCTCCTCCCCGGCGACGACATGATCGACGGCCACACCCTCGACGAGCTGAGCGACTACCTCGCGCGCGGCCGCACTCCGGTGGATCCGGCGATCGAAGGGTCCGCCGAATGCCGTGCGGCGCTCGAGGCGCTGGAGCGGCTCAGCCGCACCACCCGCACCATGCTGGAGGCCGACGCCGCGAACCGGCCGGCCGACGACGGGTGGGTGGCGCGCATCCTCGATGGCATCCGACTGGACGTGCAGGCCGGCCGGCGCATCCCGGTCGCCCACCCCGACCCCGCAGCCGATCTCGCGCTCACCGAGGGCGCGGTGCGCGCCCTGATCCGCGGTGTCGGCGACGGCATCGACGGCGTGATCGTCGGACGCACGCGGATCGACGGAGACGTCGAGACGCTCGGCGCACCGGTCGACGTGCACGTGGAGATCTCCGTGCGTTACGGCGAGCCGTTCGCCGAGCTCGCCCGGAGGATGCGGGAGGCGGTCGTCGCCGAACTCGCCCGCCACGCCGAGCTGACGGTCGCGGCGGTGGATGTCACGGTGACGGATGTGCGGGACCGCGAGCCGGAGGAGGAGCGCCCATGAGCGACGGGGACGTGCGAACCGGGACGACGCTGGCGGCGGCGGTCGCCGCGGTGCCCGGTGTCGCTCGGCTGTACCCGGCCGGCTCGCTGATCGGGAGGGTGGCCGGCGCGGGCGAGGACGTGGCGATCAGCGGCGAGCGGATCCGCATCCGTCTCGGAGTGGCGCCCGAGAACACGGCAGCGCAGGTCTGCCGCCGCGTCTACGAGGTCGCCCGGGCGTGGGCGGTCGACGCCGGGATGCCGGACGCCGTGATCGAGGTCACGGCGGCCGGCATCGACGCCTGAGCTCAGGCGGCCAGCTCGTGCGCCCGGCGGAACAGGGGCGCCGGGATGTGCTCGCCCTCGCCGATGCAGACGAAGAAGGCGAAATCCGCCTCGGACGGCACGGTGATGACCGCTGAGACGCCCGACCACGGATCTTCGGGCAGCTCGACGAGCCGTCCCATCTCCAGGGCGCGGCGCTCGGCGTCGCGAGCGGAGCCCTGGAACGCGAAGAACGCGTCCAGGCTCTCGTCGTCGGACGCGTCGGCCAGCCAGCCGACCAGCGGCACGGTCGAGCGGTCGCTGACCGGGACCACCTCGAACAGGGCTTCGGCGACCGCCTCCACGGAGGCTTCGCTCTCCACGACGTGAGGCTGCGGAGCGACACTCCGCGAGGTGACGGCGATCCAGCTCCCCGAGGGAGCGGCGCCGAGCACCGCCAACGGGCGGCCGGACAGGACAGGGTTGAGCATACGGAACATGGAAGTCGGGCACTTTCCACGAGGCGTCCGCGCGCGCGTCAGCATAGCGTTCCCCCAACGCGCCACCGAACGCGACCAATAACGGGCGGGTCAGTCGCCCGGGTGAGCGACTTCGGCAGTGGCATACCGACCGGAGTTTCGGGTTCCGGAGGGTGTGTTGAGTCTAGGGCCGTGTCCACTGAAGTGGGGACACCCGTTCGGGGGTGATTTTAGGGAACGGCGGCGCGTCACCCCGGCAGCACGTCCGTGAGGTGTGTACGCAACGCCCCGGCGACATCCACCGACCCCTGGTCGTACAGCCACAGGTACTGCACGCCGTCCCACAGCGCGAGCACCCACAGCGCCTCGTGCGCCGGGTCCCGGTGTGCGGGCAGGTCGCCCGCGTCCTGCGCCGACTGGAACATCGCGGTGAAGCCGTCGAGGGCCTGCGCGAAGCGGTGCTCGAAGTGCGCGTGGGCGGGATGGTCGGCGACCGTCGCCTCGGACGAGATGACGGCGTAGAGCTCGATCAGGCCGGGCTGGTCGCGCTCGTTCGCCGCGGCGGCGTCCGCGAAGCCGCGGAGGACCTCTGCCGCGCTGCGGGCGGGGGAGTCCGCGACCGTGTCGTCAATGCGGTGGTCGCGTTCCCGGAGCACCGCCAGGAGCAGCGCGTCCTTTGACGGGAAGTGGTGGTAGAGCGCCGACTTCGAGACGCCTACGCGGGTGGCGATGTCCTGCAGGCTGGTGTCTCCGTAGCCCTCGCGGGCGAACAGCGTCATCGCGTCGTCGACGATCGCGGCGCGGCGGGCTCGGCCGGTGCGGTAGCCGGCGGGCGCCTCGGGCTCGTCCTCGATGAGCGGGGGCAGGGACGGTCCTGGCGGCGCGGCGGATCCACGGCGCTCGTCGCCGGGGGTGCGCCAGCCGGCTGGACGCGCGATCAGCCGTCCGTGCGCGTCGAGCGCCCTGCCGACGTCCACCCGCTCGGGCAGGTAGCGGTGGAGTATCCGGAGGCCGGCCCGCGCGGCGACGAGGCGGGTGGCCTCGGCCCCCGGGTCGCGCCCGTCACCCAGGCGCCCCTCCGCCAGCTCCCGAGTGCGCTCGGCGACTGCGGCGGCCAGCCGATCGCGCATCCATCCGTGCAGTGGATGCGGCGGTACGGAGGCCTCGCCCGTCAGGGCGGCGAAGAACGGGTCGCACCCCTCCGCCGCGGGCGCCCGGTCGTAGCGCTTCGCGACCTCGGCCAGCAGCTCCTCCTTGTCAGCGAAGTGCTTGAGGACGGCGGGGTGCGAGATGCCCGCCCGGACGGCGATCTCGCGGAGGGAGACGAAGCGGTAGCCCTGCTGGGCGAAGAGCTCCGCGGCGGCGGTGATGATCGCCTGGCGGGTGGCCGCGGCGCGCGCGAAGCGCGTCCCATCGACGACCGACGTCATGGAGCACCTCCCTCGGCACCATCGTAGTGAGATTACCGCACGGTCGGATTTCAGTTACCACGCGGTCGTTTTTGTGTGTATGCTGGCGCCCATCGTCAAAGCGGACGACACGAAAGGACCGATGATGACAGAGCTGTCTCCCGCGGCGACCGCGGCCTACACGGGAACCACGGGTATCAAGGCGCCCGGCACCACCCCACCGCGCACCCCGCGCGGGTATACGCCGGGGCTCGCCGCCGTGAACTTCGGCGTGCTGCTCGCCCTGCTCACGCCCGTGCTCGTCTCGATGGCGTTCAAGGTGCAGCACCTCACCTCTTCGACCGGCGAGGCGACCGGACAGCTCGGCCTCATCCTCGGCGTCGGCGCCCTCTTCGCGCTGGTCGCCAACCCGCTCGCCGGGCGCCTCTCCGACCGCACCACCTCCCGCTTCGGGATGCGGCGCCCGTGGATTCTCGGCGGCAGCATCGTCGGCCTCGGCGCCTTCGCGCTGATCGGCGTCGCCACCTCCCTGTGGGTCGTGCTCATCGGCTGGTGCCTCGCGCAGGCGGCGTTCAACGCGGTCCTCGCGGCGGCCAACGCTACGCTCCCGGACCAGGTGCCCGGCCCGAGCCGCGGCAAGGTCTCCGGCATCGTCGGCGCCACCACGCCGCTCGCGATCCTCGGCGGCAGCTTCCTCATCACCTTCATCAGCGACGACGTGCTCCGGTTCGTCGTGCCCGCGCTGCTGGCGCTCGCGCTCTGCGTGGTCTTCATCCTCGTTCTGAAGGACCGCCGCCTCGGCGAGAAGCCGCGCCAGCGCTTCACCATCGGCCAGTTCTTCGGTTCGTTCGTGTTCAACCCGGTCAAGCACCGCGACTTCGGCTGGACCTGGCTCACCAAGTTCTTCGTCATGTTCGGCTACGCGGGCATCGCCACCTTCCTGCCGTTCTTCCTCACCGAGAAGTTCAAGCTGGACGAGCAGGGCGCGATCACGACCATCCTGCTCGCCAACCTGGCCTCGACCGTCGCGATGGTGATCTCGAGCCCGCTCGGCGGCTTCCTGTCCGACCGCATCGGCAAGCGCCGCCCGTTCGTCGCGGCCGCCGGCCTCATCATGGTGGTCGGTCTGGTCGTCCTCGCGTTCGCGCCGAGCATCGGCGTCGTCATCGCCGCCCAGGCCATCATCGGCCTCGGCGCCGGCTCGTTCTTCTCCGTCGACCTCGCCCTGGCCACCCAGGTGCTGCCGAGCCCCGACGATGTCGCCAAGGATCTCGGCGTGCTCAACATCGCCAACGCCCTGCCGCAGTCGATCGCCCCCGCCATCGCCCCGGGGATCATCGCCCTCGGCGCCACGACGGCCATCGGCGGCTACTCGGTGTGGTACCTCTTCGGCGCCTTCATCGCCCTGCTCGGCGCCGTGCTCGTCTACCGGATCAAGGGAGTGAAATGACCATCGCAGAGACCACCGCCACCCGACCCTGGCTCGACCCCGAGCTGCCCGTCGCCGAGCGCGTCGAGCTGCTCCTCAACGAGATGACCCTGGCTGAGAAGGCCGGACTCTTCTTCCACACGATGATCGGGATGGGGGAGCTCACCGAGCCGAACCCCGTGTTCTCGACGCCCTCCGCCGTCGACTACGTCGAGCAGCGGCGTCTGACCCACTTCAACCTCATCGGCGGCGCGCAGACCGCCCGGGAGATCGCGGAGTGGCACAACGCCCTGCAGCGGCTGGCCGCATCCACGCGCCTCGGCATCCCGGTGACCCTCTCGACCGACCCGCGCCACTCGTTCACCGAGAACGTGGGCACCGCGTTCCTCTCCGGGCCGTTCTCGCAGTGGCCGGAGCCGCTGGGGCTCGCGGCGATCCGCGACGAGGAGACGGTCGAGCGCTTCGGCGACATCGCCCGGCAGGAGTACGTCGCCGTCGGCATCCGCGTCGCCCTGCACCCGCAGGTCGACCTCGCCACCGAGCCCCGCTGGGCACGGCAGGTGGCGACGTTCGGAGAGGACGCGGACCTGACCGGCCGGCTCGGCGCGGCGTACGTGCGCGGCTTCCAGGGCGCGGCCTTCGGCCCGGGGTCGGTCTCCACCATGACCAAGCACTTCCCCGGCGGAGGCCCGCAGAAGGACGGCGAGGACCCGCATTTCGCGCACGGCCGCGAGCAGGTCTACCCGGGCGACGCGTTCGAGCTGCACCTGAAGCCCTTCGCGGAGCTGCTCGCCGCCGGGACCCGGCAGATCATGCCCTACTACGGCATGCCCGTCGGCACGGCGTACGAGGAGGTCGGCTTCGGCTTCAACAAGTCGGTGCTCACCGGGCTGCTGCGGGAGCGCTTCGGTTTCGACGGCGTGGTGTGCACGGACTGGGGCCTCATCACGGACGCGGACATCTTCGGTCAGCCGTTCCCCGCCCGCGCCTGGGGCGTCGAGCACCTCACGCCGCTCGAGCGGATGAAGAAGATCCTCGACGCCGGCGCCGACCAGTTCGGCGGTGAGGCGTGCCCCGAGCTGCTCATCGAGCTGGTCGAGTCGGGCGAGGTCGCGGAGGAACGGCTCGACGAGTCCGCGCGCCGCATCCTCCGCGAGAAGTTCGAGCTCGGCCTGTTCGAGTCGGCGCTGGTGGATGTGGATGCGGCGGATGCGGTGGTCGGCCGCGACGAGTTCCGCGAGGCGGGGGAGTGGGCGCAGCGCGCATCCATCACCCTGCTCTCCAACGGCACGCCCGGCGCTCCGGTGCTGCCGCTCGCCGCCGCGACCCGCCTCTACGTCGAGGGCATCGACCCCGAGCGAGCCGCCGCCTACGGCGAGGTCGTCGCCTCACCCGCCGAGGCAGACGTCATCGTCGTGCGCCTGCAGGCGCCGTTCGAGGAGAGGGAGACCGTCTTCGAGAGCCTGTTCCACGCGGGCTCGCTGGACTTCCCCGCGGAGACCATCGCGCACGTCCGCGAGCTCGCCGCTCACGCGCCGGTCGTGGTCGACGTCTATGCCGACCGCCCCGCCATCCTGGAGCCGATCGTGGAGGCCGCGACCGCCGTCACGGTCAACTGGGGCGCGAGCGGCGAAGCGCTGCTCGACGTGCTCACCGGGCGGTTCGCGCCGCAGGGCCGGCTGCCGTTCGACCTGCCGCGGTCGATGGCCGCGGTGGAGGCGTCGCGTCCCGACGTGCCGTTCGACACCACGGAGCCGCTGTTCCGCTTCGGCGACGGGCTCGGCTACTGAAGGCCGCCCGATCCGCTCACTCGTCGGCGTCGAGGCGCTTGCCGCGCATGACGATGAGCGGATCGGGCCGCTTCGCCACCGACGGATCCTTGCCGTCGTAGTCGAACTGGCTGAGGAAGTAGCGCATCGCATTGACGCGGGCGCGCTTCTTGTCGTTCGAGCGCACGATCGTCCACGGCGCGTGCCGCTTGTCGGTGCGTCGGAACATCTCCTCCTTCGCCGCGGTGTACTCGTCCCACTTGTCGAGTGAGGCGATGTCCATCGGCGACAGCTTCCAGCGGCGCACCGGGTCGAGCTGGCGCATCGCGAAACGGGTGCGCTGCTCGGTGCGCGACACCGAGAACCAGAACTTGGTGAGGTGGATGCCGGAGTCGACGAGCATCTTCTCGAACGCCGGCGCCTGCGCCATGAACTGCTCGTACTCCTCGTCGGTCGCGAATCCCATCACCCGCTCGACGCCCGCGCGGTTGTACCAGGACCGGTCGAACATCACGATCTCGCCCGCCGTCGGCAGGTGCTCGATGTAGCGCTGGAAGTACCACTGCCCCTTCTCGCGGCTGTTGGGCTTGGAAAGCGCGACGACGCGAGAGGTGCGCGGGTTGAGGTGCTCCATGAAGCGCTTGATCGTGCCGCCCTTGCCGGCCGCGTCCCGCCCCTCGAAGAGGATGACGGCGCGGCGGTCGTTGTCCTCCAGCCAGTACTGGAACTTCAGGAGCTCGACCTGGAGCTGGTACTTCTCGAGCTCGTAGTCCTCGCGCGACATCCGCTCAGAGTAGGGGTACCCCTCCTGCCACGTGTAGACCGGGTTGCCCTCCGGGTCGATCAGGTCGGGGTCGGGCGTGTGGCCGCCCTCGACCGTGTACCCGGCCGAGCGCAGGTGCTCGATGTACTCCCGCAGGTCGCTGGTGGGCAGCTCGTCGGCCATGGTTCCTCCCGGTCGCCGGTGTCGATGCCCGGAGTGTACGCGGCGGGGATGAACGGCCGGGGCCCGCGGGTACGTTGGGGGCGTGCAGACGTTCCTGCCCTATCCGTCCTTCGCCGAGAGCGTGCGCCTGCTGGACCGCGCGCGGATGGGGAAGCAGCGGGTGGAGGCCCTGCAGGTGCTGCGGGCGATCACCGTCCCCGGCTACGGCTGGCGCAACCACCCGGTCGCGAAGATGTGGCGGGGCTACCTCCCCGCGCTGACGAAATACGCGGTCGAGTCGGCGGACGCGTGGATCGAGCTGGGCCACGCCGACACCGTGCGCCCGCAGGTGCTGGCGTTCGCGCCGGACGTCGAGCACCTGCGCCAGGACGAGCTGGACCTCCCGCCGTGGATCGGCGACCCGGAGTTCCACCGGAGCCACCAGTCCAACCTGGTGCGCAAGTACCCGGAGTTCTACGGTCCGCTTTTCCCCGGTGTCCCGGACGACCTCCCCTACGTCTGGCCGGGGCCGACGCGGGACTGACCCTAGCCACGCGGTGGCCCATCGCCTAGCCTCCGGATGTGGATCTCCAACTCTCGGGCACGCACGCCGTCGTCACCGGCGCCAGCCGCGGCATCGGCCTCGCCATCGTCCGCGCCCTCCTCCGGGAGGGCGTCTCCGTCGTCGGGATCGCGCGGAAGGGGACGCCGGACACGGCGGCCGCCGAGCGCGACGGCGACTTCCGGCTCGTCGAGGCCGACCTCGGGGAGAGGACGGCATCCTCGCCGCCGCCGCCCAGCTCGACGGCCCGGTCGACCTCCTGGTCAACAACGTGGGGTCGGCGCCGCCGCGGCCCGGCGGATTCCCCAGCATCACCGACGAGCAGTGGACGGGCACCTACGCCCTCAACGCGCTCGCCGCCGTGCGGACCACGCGCGCGCTGTTCGACCGCATCCCCGACGGCGGATCGGTCGTGAACATCGTCTCGGAGAACGCGATCCTCGCCGACCCGCTCGTCATGGATTACAGCGCGGCCAAAGCGGCGCTGCTCAGCTTCACGAAGTCGCTGTCCAAGGAGCTCGGGCCGCGCGGCATCCGGGTGAACTCGATCAGCCCCGGGCCGGTCGCTACCGATCTGTGGCTCGGCGACGGCGGCGTGGCCCGCACCGTCGCGGCGGCCACGGGCGGCGACCCCGACGCCGTGAAGCACGGCGCGGAGGCGTCGATGCCGACGGGTCGCTTCACCACACCGGACGAGGTGGCCGCGCTGACCGTGATGCTGGCCAGTCCTCTGCTCGGCAACCTGACGGGTTCCGACGTCGTGATCGACGGCGGCCTGCGCCAGACGATGTGAGGGCTACGCGGCCAGGTCGAGCACGAAGGTGAGCAGTTCGAGGCGCCGGCCGTCCGGCAGCTCGATGACGCGCTCGCGTTCGCCGCGGCGGCTGAAGCCCAGCTTGCGGTAGAGGGCGTGCGCGCCGAGCATGTCCGGTCCGCTGTTGAGGACGACCGCGCGAGCCCCGCGCGCGTGCGCCTGTTCGATGGCGAACTCGGTGAGCGCGATGCCGACGCCACGACCGCGGGCCGTCGGGCTCGTGGCCAGGAGGCGGAAGTACAGCTCCCCCGGTGCGATCTCGCCGTGCATGTCGAAATCCGGGCGCAGCAGCGCCACGGTGCCGACCAGTTCGCCGGTGGAGGCGTCCTCGGCGACGAAGAACTCGAACTCGCGGGTCAGCGCCTCGGGGTGCTGCAGCTCCTCGCGGTAGTTCGCCGGGAGGTCGTCGTAGTCGTGCGTGTAGGCGGCGTGCGTGAGTGCGCCGATCGCCGCGTACTCGTCGTCGGCCGCTGCCCTGATCCGGATGCCGTTCATCGTGTTCACCGTAACGGACAAGCGCGGAGGGGGCCGGGGCATTCCCCGACCCCCTCCGACGCGTGCCGTTATTCGGCGCGCATCCGGCGACGAACGGCGAACAGGGCGCCACCGCCGACGAGCAGCGCGAGGGCGATGCCGATCGGCGCGAGCGGGGCGGTCGAACCGGTCGACGCGAGCGCGCCTGGGTCGCCCGCGGCGGTCGCCGCCGCAGCCGTCACGGTGATCGCGGCCGACGCGACGACCGTGCCGCCGACGGAGGCCGTGACCGTGTGCGCTCCGGCCGGCACGCTCGGCACCGAGAACGAGAAGGTCAGCGTGCCGTCGGGCGCCACCGTCGCCGTGCCCAGCGCCACGGGGGTCGAGTTGAACACGAACGACACCTGCGTGCCAGGGGTGAAGTGGCTGCCGGTGGCCGTGATCCGGTCGCCGACCTGCGCCGAGCCGAGCGACAGGCTGAGGGCCGCCGCCGGGGTGCCCGGGTCGGAGACGCCCTGCGCGCCCAGCTGCAGGTCGCACGAGATCCGTCCGCTGTAGAGGGCGTGGCCCTCGGTCGCGCTGCCGGGGCCGGCGCCGTAGACGCCGTCATCCGACCACAGCACCTCCCTGGTCCCGCCCGCGCAGGTCGAGCTCGGCGCGAGCGCGAAGCCCTCGAGGTTGTTCACCGGCAGGCCGGCCGGCTTGCCGTAGACGACCTGCGGCACGATCGCGCCGACGCCGTCCACCTTCAGCACTGTGGAGGCGACGCCGCAGGTGTTGTCGCAGAGCGCCCAGATACGCTGGGTGTCCGCGTCGAACTGCACGTCCATGACGTGGCCCATCTTCGTGTCGACCACGGCGACGCGGTGGAAGCTGTGGTCGCTGTTGAGCGCGTATGCGTACAGCTTGCCGTCGTTCTCGAGCGCCGCGAAGTACAGTCCGGTGCCGTGCAACGGGTAGTCCGCCGGCTTGTAGGTCTTCCCGGTGGACTGGTCCACGAAGCCGTTCCCGGTCAGGTAGGAGTCCGGCACGAAGGTGACGCCCTCGAAGCCGAGGTTGGCCTCCGTCTTGTTGCCCGCGTGCAACTCCGGGAACTCCGCCGTCAGGTTCCACTGGTCGGTGGCGACCAGCGGTGTCGCCGACGAGGTGGGGTCGATGCGCAGGATGGAGTTGAGCGGGTTCGTGTTGGACGCGTTGTTGCGCTCGGTCGTGACGTAGAGCGCTCCGTCCGGGCCGACCGTCAGGCCTTCGGAGTCCGGCTGGTTCGTCGCGGTATCGGTGCTGCCCGGGAAGAAGATCTGCTTGCCGGCGCCCCAGCCGTTCGCCGTGTCGGAGACCCACACGCCGCCCTGCTTGACCATGCGGAACACCCAGCTTTTGTTCTTGACGCTGTAGAGCACGCTCGGGTTCTTCGGGTCGAAGACCAGGCCGCTGACGTCGCGGCCCTCGGGGCCGGTCGTGGTCTCCCACGCGCACAGGCCATCGGCCACCGCGACCGTGCCGCTGCCCGGCCACGCGACCGGAGTCTGCGCGCCGGCGGAGAGCGTCCCGGTGCCGGACGGCGCCTCCGGCTGGCAGGTCAGCGTCTGACCACCGCCGGCATTGCCGTCGGCCGGGTTGGTGAGGACGTCCTGGCAGGCCGCTGCGTTGGACGCGCCGAAGCTCTTCGCCGCGACCGAGGCGAAGGCGCCGGTGCCGTCGGGGCAGCGGGCGTACGCGCCCGCGCCGAAGCCGTTGGTCTCGTCCGTGCCGGCTTCGCCCGCCGTGTAGTCGACGGAGTCGACCAGGGTGGTGCCGTCCGGGAGGTACAGCCGCACCCCGTCGCCGCCGCTGCCGAGTCCCTTCGTGGACGAGAAGTAGACGTAGCCGTGGGCCGGGACGACCGTCGTCGGTGTCCCGTCGGCCAGCGTCGCGGAGAACGCCGCGGGGCGGAGGCGCTGCTGTCGACCTGCAGCCACCCGGTGATGTCGACATCCGACGCGCTGCTGTTGAACAGCTCGACCGCATCCTGGACCGGCGTCGCGGTGTTGTCGGACGACACCTCGTTGATGTGGATGCTCTTCCACGCGGGAGCCGGAGCGAACCGGCTGGTCCCGGGCGACCCGATGTCGCCGGAGACGGACGTCCACGACTGCTCGGCGTCACCCGCGGCGGACAGCTGCCACTGTGACGCGTCGTTCGCCCCGAGGGCGGTCGCGGTGATCGGGATGCCCGACTTCCTCTGGGTGCGTGGCCCCTTGGCGGCGCCGGTGCCCTGGTCGTTGTAGGTGAGCCGGTCGACGAGGTTCGCGACCGCGTCCGGTCCGTCGAACAGGTTGATCTCGTCCGCGCGCCCCAGTCCCGTCGTGTTGCCGGGGAGGATCTTCACCTGCGACCCGAGCCTCCACTCGGCCCGGAACGCGGCATCCGTCGACTCGGTGATGATCGCCGACTCGCCGGGCGCCAGCGTCCCGAGGCTGTCGAGCGGCACCGTCCCCGGCGTCTCGCTGTCGTCGTCGAACGACCAGCCGGTGAGGTCGACCGGGGTCGATCCGAGGTTGGTGAACTCGACGAACTCGCCGCCGGTGGTGCCGGGTCCGTACATCCACTCGGTGATGCGCACGTCGGGGGTCCCGGCGGCCTGGGCGGCCGTCGGGAGGGCGAACGCCAGGGTGCCGGCGGTCGCGGTGGCGGCGAGGACCGCCACGGCTCGGGTTCTGAGAAGTCGCATAGAAATCGAACGTAATGACGTGTGCGGTACGGCCGGCGACACGGAGGTGAACGGCCGGCGAACGCCGGACCTGAGAGGGCTCGCAGGAGCCGTTCACCGTGACGTCGTGCGCGGTTCACCGGGCCGTCGCCGTGCGCTTCCAGCCTGTCGCGGGGTGGTCGTTCCACCCCCGAACGAGGAGGATCGGATGCGCACTCGAACCCGCAGGCTCTCGCTGATCGCCGCCGCCGTCGTCGCGGCCTCGATCCTGGGAACGGCGGCCGCCGTGGCCGCGCCCGGCATCGGAGGCGACTGGCCGTACCAGAGCAAGGCCCACGGGCCCGACGCCAAGGACTTCACCCTGGCGGCGGTCGGCGACATCGCGTGCGAGCCGGACGACCCGGACAACGCCGCCACCCCGTCCTCGTTGAAGTGCGGCAGCCCGAGCCTCGGCGGCTACGACGCCGAGTTCGCGACGGCGAAGCAGGCGGACGCCATGAAGCCGGATGCGGTGGCCCTCCTCGGCGACGAGCAGTACGAGGTCGGGAAGCTAAGCGACTTCGAGGGCTCGTTCGAGCAGGCGTGGGGCGGACTGAAGTTCCTGGAGCACCCGGCGCCGGGCAACCACGAGTACTACGCCTACACGAAGAAGGGCGACAATGAGGCCGGCCAGAACGGTGCCGGCTACTTCGCCTACTTCAACGGCCACGACCAGTCCGGCACGCCGAACACCGCGGGCCAGGCCGGCGACGACACGGCGGCGAACCAGGGCTGGTACTCCTACGACCTCGGCAACTGGCACATCATCTCGTTGAACGTCGAGTGCAACTCCCCGGCCTTCGGCAACGACTGCTCCACCACCGACCAGGGCCTGCTCGCGCAGGAGACCCGCTGGCTGGCCCAGGACCTGAAGAGCAACCAGCAGCAGTGCACGCTCGCCTACTGGCACCAGCCGACGTTCAGCGCGACCACCGCGTCCACCGCCACGCTCCCGGCGTCCGCGCCCGGAGCCGGCGGCCAGGAGGGACAGGTCGCCGACGCCTGGTGGAAGCTGCTGTACGCGAACCACGCCACCCTCGTCCTCAACGGCCACGAGCACGCGTACGCGCGACTCAAGCCGCTCGACCCGAACGGCGTCCCGGACGCGAAGAACGGCATCCCGGAGTTCATCATCGGCACCGGGGGCGAGGCGCTCGACACCCTCGCGAAGAACGCCGACGGCACCTTCGCGAACCCGAACGTGGTCACCGGCTACGACCAGGGCTACGGCACGATGAAGTTCACGCTGAAGCCGAACGGGTATGCGTACTCGTACGCTCCCGCGCTGCAGGGCGCCGGGTTCCCGGCCTCGGCGCTGAACTACTCGGACGCGGGATCGGGCACCTGCCGGCGCTGACGCGTGCGAACCTGGAGGCATGACCTCCACCGCCACCGCCCGCCAGCAGGACCTCACCCTCGTCCTGATGCTCGCCCTCACCTTCTCGACCGGGATCGTCGACGCGGTCGGCTACCTCGGCCTCGACAAGGTGTTCGCGGGCAACATGACGGGCAACGTGGTCATCCTCGGCATGGCGCTGGTCGGCGCCGAGGGGCTGCCGTGGGTGGGGCCGCTGATCGCGCTGTTCGCGTTCATGGCCGGCGCCGTGATCGGCGGGCGGACGCTGCGCCGGGAGTCGACGGGGTGGAACACGCGGACGAGCTGGTCGTTCACCGCGACGGCCGTGGCGCTCGCCGTGCTGACGGCGACCCTCCTCCTCACCGGTGGCGTGCCGCCCAAGCCGTGGGAGCTCGCCATCACGACGCTGCTCGCGGCGACCATGGGTTTCCAGGCGGCGGTGGCGCGCCACCTCGCCGTGAAGGATGTGACGACGGTCGTCGTGACGTCGACCATCACCGGCCTGGCCGCCGACTCCCGGCTGGCCGGCGGGACGGGCCAGCCGTGGCGGCGGCGTGCGGCCGCGGTCGCGCTGATCGCCCTGGGCGCGCTGGTCGGAGCAGCGCTGCTGCGCGTCCACATCGCGGTGCCGCTCGGCCTCGCCGCCGTGATCAGCGGTGCGGCCGCCGTCTTGGGGCATCTCGCCGCGCACGAGGGCCGCGGCGAGCCCGCGCCCGCCGCGGCGAACGGCTGATCGTCAGCGCACCTCTGACGGCGCCCCCTCGCGCGTGATGATCGCGGCGTCCCCGTCCTCGTCCAGCTTCACCCGCAGCGGCTTGCGGAACGCCCGCGTCACGACCAGCAGCGTGATGATGCCGATCGTCAGCCACACCAGGCCGTAGGTGAGGGCGTCGAGGTGCAGGTTCGCCCACAGAACGCCGGTGAGCAGCATGCCGATCCCCGGCAGCACGATGTTGCGGACGATGTTCCTTCCGCCGCGGAACTCCTTCCGGCGCAGCGCGAAGTGGATGATGACCGTCGCGTTGACGACGGTGAAGGCGATGAGCGCTCCGAAGTTGATCATCGACGAGACGAACTCGAGCGTGAACGCTGCCGCAAGCAGCGACACCGCTCCGACCAGCAGCACGGCGGTCGCCGGCGTGCGGAAGCGCGGGTGGATGTACGAGAGGGTCCGCGAGACACGGCCGCTGCCGTTGCGCGCCATGACATAGATCATGCGCGAGACGCTCGCGTGCGAGGCCAGGCTGGACGCGACCGCTGCGGCGACGGCGGCCGAGACGAAGAGGATCTGGAACAGCATCCCGCCGGTCTTCATGGCGATCTCGGGCAGGGTGTCGTCAGTGAA
Organism: Leifsonia xyli; assembly: GCA_001647635.1. Taxonomy (NCBI): domain Bacteria; kingdom Bacillati; phylum Actinomycetota; class Actinomycetes; order Micrococcales; family Microbacteriaceae; genus Leifsonia; species Leifsonia xyli. Next base: position 2,858,667 of record CP014761.1, read on the forward strand.
GTGGAAGCCCGCCATCGTGGGGAAGCGCGACTGGGCGAACCAGGCGGCGACGACGAAGATGGCGCCGCCGATCATCAGCGCGAGAACGATCGCCCGTGGGACCGTCTTGGTGTCCTTCGCCTCCTCGGTGTACATCGTGATGGCGTCGAAGCCGATGAACGAGAAGCACACCACCGTCGCCCCGCCGATCACCGCGGCCAGGTGCACCCCGGAGTGGAACAGCGGCGCGAGACTGAAGGCGGTGCCGTTGCCCGCGCCCCCGCTCAGCGCCGTCCAGGTCAGAGCCACGAACACGGCGATCAGCACGATCTGGAACACGACCAGGATGCCGTTCACCCGCGACGTCGACGACATGCTGAACAGGTTCATCGCCGTGATCACCGCGACGTAGCCGACCACCCAGATCCACCCCGGAACCTGCGGGAAGAACGACTCCAGGTACAGCCGCACGATGAGCGCGTTCACCAGCGGCAGCAGCAGGTAGTCGAGCAGTGACGACCAGCCGACGAGGAAGCCGACGTTCGGGTGGATGGTCTCCGACGCGTACGTGTACGCCGACCCCGCAGAGGGGAAGACCCGCGTCATCCGTCCGTAGCTGATCGCGGTGAACACCATCGCCACGAGCGCGAAGAGGTAGGCGGACGGCACGACGCCGTTCGTCTCGCCGGTGACGATGCCGAAGGTGTCGAACACGGTCATGGGCGTCATGTAGCCGAGGCCGAGTCCGACGATCGCCCAGAGGCCGAGGGATCGCCGCAGTTTCGCGGGTGCGGATGCAGTGGTGGACACGCGAGCTCCTTCGCTCTTGTTCGGGGTCGGGCCATCGTAAACCCGTCCGCTACGAAATCCGAATCGAGAGCGGAGGATAACAGGGGTAAAAGCGACAAATCGCTATCGATTCAGTCGCCAAAATGGATTTTCACTGCCGATTCCGCTAATGTGCCCGGCATGACCACCATCGAACGGGACGTCGTCATCATCGGCGCCGGAGCCTCCGGCCTCACCGCCGCCACCGAACTCGTCAAGGCAGGACTCACGGTCGCCGTGCTCGAGGCGCGCGACCGCGTAGGCGGCCGGCTGTGGACCGACGACATCGACGGCGCGACCCTCGAGATCGGCGGCCAGTGGGTGTCGCCCGACCAGGACGCGCTGATCGGCACGCTCGAAGAGCTCGGGCTCGAGACGTACTCGCGCTACCGCGAGGGCATCAACATCTATCTGGGCGAGAACGGCGAGCGCCGCACCTTCGAGGGCGAGATCTTCCCGGTCGCCCCGGCCACCGAGAAGGAGATCGTCGGACTGATCGACCGGCTGGACGCCCTCGTCGCCGAGATCGACCCGGACCGTCCGTGGGCGCATCCCCGCGCCAAGGAGCTCGACGAGATCTCGTTCCGCCGCTGGTTGGAGACGCAGACGGACGACGAGGAGGCGCGGCGCAACATCGGCATGTTCATCGCCGGCGCCATGCTCACCAAGCCGGCCCACGCGTTCTCCGCGCTGCAGGCGCTGCTCATGGCGGCCAGCGCCGGGAGCTTCTCGAACCTGGTGGATGCGGACTTCATCCTCGACAAGCGCGTCAAGGGCGGCCTCCAGCAGGTCCCGCTGCTCCTCGCCGAGCGCCTCGGCGACGACGTGCACCTGAACGCGCCGGTGCGGACCCTTCGCTGGGACGAGACCGGCGTCACCGCCATCGCCGACGGCGTGGAGGTGCGCGCACGATTCGCGATCCTGGCCGTTCCGCCGGTCCTCATCAGCCGCATCTCGTACGACCCGCCGCTGCCGCGCCGCCAGCAGCAGCTGCACCAGCACCTGTCGATGGGCTTCGTCATCAAGGTGCACGCGGTCTACGAGACGCCGTTCTGGCGCGACCTCGGCTACAGCGGCACCGCGTTCAGCCCGTACGAGCTCGTCCACGAGGCGTACGACAACAGCTACGACGGCGACCCGCGCGGCACACTGGTCGGCTTCGTCTCCGATGAGGCGGCCGACGACGTGTTCCGGCTGACCCCGGAGGAGCGCAAGGCCCGCATCCTCGAGTCGCTGTCGCACTACTACGGCGAGCACGCGCTGAACCCGGTCGTCTACTACGAGAGCGACTGGGGCAGCGAGGAGTGGACGCGCGGCGCCTACGCCGCGAGCTTCGACATGGGCGGCCTGGCGCGCTACGGCGCCGACCTGCGCACGCCGGTCGGCCCCATCCACTTCTCCTGCAGCGACATGGCGGGCAAGGGCTACCAGCACGTCGATGGCGCGATCCGTGTCGGCCGCGAGACCGCCGCCGCGATCATCGGGGCGCTGCTGCCCGCGTAGCGGGCCGTCCGTCGTCGCATAATGCAGGAGATTCGGCGCGATCGCGTCCGAATCTCCTGCCCCACCGCTTCCCGTCGGAGATCCGAAGCGCTTTCTCCTGCGTTATCACGGGCGTAGCGGAGAATCGGGGCATGGAGCCTCGCTACTGTCCCAGCCGCCGCGGCGGGCGCCCGTGCACCAGGCCGCCGGGCCATCCCGGCCTGCACCGCTACCAGGGCGCGATGTGGTCGGACGCGGGAGCCGATCCCGCCCGCTGCCCCGGCTCGGGCGAGCCTGCCGAACCGGCCGTCGCCCTCGACGACGGCTGGCCCGACGGGCGCGCGGCGTGCCCGCACTGTCAGCACTTCATCCCGCTGGCCGACGGGCGCCTGGTGGAGCACGACACGACCGACCCCGACGAGGCCGACGACGAGATCGCCCACCGCCGCGCCTGGTTCAACGCGCACGGCTGGTAGCAATCAGATCTCGACGTCGCTGCCCATCGTCACCGTGCGCAGCGGAGGCAGGTTGAACCGCGCAGCGGGGTCCGCCGCGTTGTGCGCCAGGCCGACGAACAGCGATCGGCGCCAGCGCACCATCCCGTGCGCCCGGGTGGTGCGGATCGCGCCGCGGGAGATGAAGTACGACGCCGACATGAAGTCGCCCGCGTCGAGCGGGAGCACGCCCAGCCGGCAGGCCTGGCGGAGGGCCCGCGGGATGTCGGGCTCGTCCGAGAAGCCGAAGCGGATGCTGAGGTGCTCGATCCCGTCGTCCACGTAGCCGAGGTCGTCGTAGTCGAAGGCGTCGGCCGGCGGCACGTGCGGCACCTGCGCCGTCGCGATCGAGACGATGATGACGTGCTCGTGGAGGATGTGGTTGTGCTTGACGTTGGCCCGCAGCGCCAGGGGGGTAGTGTCCTTGTTCGGGTGCGGGAAGATGGCGATCCCGGGCACGCGCGGCAGGTTCTGGTCGCGGATCTCCTCGATGAACTCGACCAGCGACCCCTCCTTGCGCTTACGGTCCTCCTGCACCAGCTGCCGGCCGCGACGCCAGGTCGTCATGATGAGGATGACCGTGGCCGCGATGAGGAGGGGCACCCAGCCGCCGTTGACGATCTTCGAGAGGTTGCCCGCGAGGAAGGCCAGCTCGAGGCCGCCGAACGCGACCGCGGCCAGGATGATCTTCCACGGCGCCCAGTGCCACAGCGGCCGGGCGACGATGAGCAGCAGGACCGTGTCCACGACCAGCGCGCCGGTCACCGAGATGCCGTAGGCGGTCGACAGCCGATCGGATGACCCGAAGGCGAGCATCACGGCCATGACGCCGATGAACAGCAGGAGGTTGACCGCCGGCAGGTAGATCTGCCCGCCCTCGTGCTTCGAGGTCTGCCGGATGGTGAGCGGCGGCAGCAGCCCGAGCTGCACCGCCTGCCGTGACAGCGAGAACGCCCCCGAGATCACGGCCTGGCTGGCGATCACGGTCGCCGCGGTCGCCAGGATCACGACGGGGAGGCGGCCCCACTCCGGGATCAGCAGGAAGAACGGATTCGCCCTCGCCGCCGGGTCGTGCAGGATGAGCGACGCCTGCCCGAGGTAGTTGAGCGTCAGCGCCGGGAACACCAGGAAGAACCAGGCCCGGCGGATCGGCGAGCGCCCGAAGTGGCCCATGTCGGCGTAGAGCGCCTCGGCGCCGGTGATGACCAGCACGACCGCGCCGAGCGCGATGAACGAGATGGCCGGATGCGCGACGATGAACACGATCGCGTAGGTCGGCGACAGCCCGACGAGGACCGACGGATGCGGGATGACCTGCGCGAGCCCGGCGACGGCCAGCACGGTGAACCACAGCACCATGACGGGGCCGAAGAGCACGCCCACCTTCGCCGTCCCGAACCGCTGCACCGCGAACAGCACCACGAGGATGACCGCGGCGATCGGGATGACCATGGTCGAGATCGCCGGGAGGGTGACGTGCAGACCTTCGACGGCGGAGAGGACGCTGATGGCGGGGGTGATGATCGAGTCGCCGTAGAACAGCGAGACGCCGACGATGCCGACGACCAGGAGCATCCCGGCCTTCGACGCCTTGCCGGCGTAGAGGCGCTTCGCGAGCGCGGCCAGCGCCATGACGCCGCCCTCGCCGTCGTTGTCCGCGCGCATCAGGATCGTGACGTACTTGATTGACACGATGATCGTGATGCTCCAGAACATCAGCGATATCACGCCGTACACGTCGTCCTGATTGGGACGCACCGCCCGCCGTCGAGCAGGAAGACGGTCTTGAGCGCGTAGAGCGGACTCGTGCCGATGTCGCCGAAGACGACACCCAGCGCCGCCAGAGCGGCGCCGAGCATCAGCTTCCGGCCGGGACCACCGGCGCGGTTCATCCCGCTGCCGGCTCCCGTCGGGGCTTTCGCCCCGTGTATACGCAGATCACCCACGAGCGACACCGTACGCCGGTGTCGCCGTGGGCGGGCTGTCAGAGGGGGCGGATGTTCGCAGCCTGCGGACCCTTGGGGCCCTGGGCCAGGTCGTACTCGACCTTCTGGTTCTCTTCGAGGTTACGGAAACCCTGCGAAGCGATCTCGCTGTAGTGGGCGAAGACGTCGGCGCTGCCGTCATCCGGGGCGATGAAGCCGTAGCCCTTCTCCGAGTTGAACCACTTGACGGTACCTTGTGCCATCGTTTTTCTTCCTTTCACGCCCGATGCGAAACTTTTTCAGGCGCCGGACGGTCCCATCGTACACGCGCACGCGCCGAGAGCGCCCGGATGAACTGCGCGACGTCATCGGGCGTCTCCTCCGCCATGTAGTGCCCGGCGGTCGTCGGCTGGTAGGTGAGGTCGTCGGACCAGGCGCCCCAGATGGCCGTGGGGTCGAAGCCGAGCTGGGCTCCCCAGTCCTGCGAGAGGACGCCGAGCGGCATCTCCAGCTTGCGTCCGGCGTCCCGGTCGGCCCGGTCGAGCTCGAGGTCGACGCCGGAGCTGGCGCGGAAGTCGGCGACGATCGACGGGACGGCGGCGACCGAGCTCTCGATGTAGTGGCGGCGCAGTTCGGGCGTGAAGGTGTTGCCGTCCGAGTCCCACGCGTCGAGGAACGAGGCGAAGAAGTCCTCGGCGACCGCCGCGATCATCCGTTCGGGCAGGCCCTTCGGCTGGGCCATGAGGTAGAGATGCCAGGCGACCTTCGCGTCGGCACCGTGGAGCACGCCCCAGGTGTCGAGCGTCGGGAGCACGTCGAGGATGCCGAGGTACTGCACGGCGTCGGGGTGGTCGAGGGCGGCGCGCACGCCGACGAGGGCGCCGCGGTCGTGGCCGACGAGCCCGAAGCGGTCGTGGCCGAGCGCGGCCGTGACCGCCACGACGTCGTCGCCCATGGTGCGCTTGGAGTAGGTGTCGGGGCCGTCCTCCTCGGGCTTCCCGCTCTCGCCGTAGCCGCGGAGGTCGGGCACGATCACGGTGTGCTCGTCGGCGAGCCGCCGGGCCACCTCGCGCCACATCACGTGGGTCTGCGGGAAGCCGTGCAGCAGCACGACCGCGGGGCCGTGGCCGCCGAAGGCGACGTTGAGGGGCACGCCGCCGCTGCCGGGGATGATGCGGTAGTCGAAGTCGTCGATTGTGGTCATCGGGGGAGTCCTTCCGGTGCGGGGTCGGGGTCGGTGGGGTCGGCGGGGGCGGGATGCCCCGAGAAGATGCCGAGGGGGAGAGCGCCCGCACGACCGGCAGTGGCCCGGAGGGCGGGGATCAGGAGGGTGTCGACCAGCGCCTGCAGGTACCCGCGGCTGATCTCCAGGCCGTTGAGCCGGCGGAGCAGCAGGACGCTGCCGGTGATCTCCTCGAAGGGGAACGGGTCGGCGCCCTCCGGCAGCTCGCCGCGTGCGACTGCGGCGGCGATCACGGAGGCGGGGAGCCGTCCGCCGGTCGGCCCGATGCTGCGCTCGATGGCGTCGCCCAGCTCCGGATCCTCGAAGCCCGCCTGCAGCAGAGCGAGGGCGGTGTGCCCGTCGGTCGACTGCATGGTCGTCACGAGCCGGGTGCAGAGGGCGAGCAGGTCGCCGCGCAGCGAGCCGGTGTCGATCTCGTCCGGACCTTCGCGCCGGGCCGGGCCGGCCTTGAGCGCCGCGACCACCATGTCCCGCTTGGTCTTCCAGCGGCGGTACAGCGTCGGCTTGGAGGCGCCGGCACGCCGGGCCACCTCCTCGAACGTCACGCCGTCGTAGCCGCGCTCGGTGAGCAGAGCGTTGACGACCTCCAGGATCGCCGCCTCGCGCTCCGCGTCCCGAGGCCGCCCGGCGTTCCTCTGTGAATACGACACGTTCCGTATCGTAACACCATTCCGTCCATAGGTCGCAACACGCTGTTACGGGGTGGGCCGTAACGGCGTGTTGCGACCACTAGATCTGGGCGAGGGCCCCGGGCGCGAGGCCGAGCGTCCACTCGGCGACGTCGGAGACGAAGCGCACGTGCGCGGGGTGGGTGAGGTCGCCCGTGCTGTTGACGTACGAGCCGCCGCCGTCGACGGCCATCAGGATGCGGATGCTCGCGGCCTCCGCATCCACGTCGGCGAAGTCGCCGGAGCGGATGCCGTCCTCGATGATGGCGCGCAGGCGCGCGCGGTCGAGCTGGTCCTGCTCGGTGAGGGTCGCGTCCAGCGATGGGGTGAAGCGGGAGAGGTGGCGCGCGTTCAGCCACAGGCGGGCGAGCGGCAGCGAGGCGCCGGTCTCGATGTGGCCGATGAAGTGCGACAGCCGCTCGACCGGGGTGCCCTCGGTCGGGAAGAACCGCTCGCGCTCGATGGTCGCTGCACGCGCGAAGGCCTCGTCGACGAGGTCTTCCGCGGCGGGGAAGTAGTGCGAGATCAGGCCGGGCCGCACGCCGAGCCGGGTCGCCACCGCTCGCAGCGTGATCCGCTCGAGGCCCTCGTCGAGCGCGATGGATGCGGCGGCCGAGAGGATCTCCTCCCGGCGCTCCTCCGGCTGCTTGCGGATCCGGGGTGAAGGCGCTCTTGACTCCATGGGACCCCATGCTATTGAATAAGCGACCAACAACCTATTGGGCATATGACCAACAGCGATGGAGCTGCTGGCAGGAGAGGAACCCATGTCCGAAACCCGGACCGGCACTGAACGCTTCGTGGATGCCTCCACTCAGCCCGAGACCCGGGGATCGAGGTCATCGGCGACAGCGAGCGTCACGGCCGCGCGCGCGATCTGTTCTTCGTCTGGGCGGCACCCGGCGTGAGCATCCTGAACTTCACCATCGGCGCCACGCTGATCCTGCTCGGGCTCGAGATCTGGCAGGCGTTGCTGGTGATCCTCGCCGCGTCGCTGCTGTGGATCTTCCCCGGCCTGATCGCGGGAAGCGGGCCCGCCGCGGGCACCTCCGGGTCGGTCGTGACGCGGGCGATGTACGGGATCGTCGGCAACAAGCTCTTCGTGGCCTTCGTCGGCTGGTTCATCGGCGCGGTGTTCCTGTCGCTGACCTGGCTGGCGTCGAGCTTCATGGGCGCCGACCTGCTGCGGCGCATCGGCCTCGACGACCCGGTGTGGGTGCCGATCGGCGTCACCGTGGTCGTCTCGGCGGTCACCATCGCGGTCGCGATCTTCGGGCACGGCCTCATCCTGCGCATCTACCCGGTCATGGCGATCGTGCTGTTCGCGATCTTCCTTCTCGTGTCGGCGTTCATCCTGCCCACTGTCGACTGGGGCTACCGTGCGCCGGAGCCCCTGGGCGGCGTGCCGCTGTGGTCGGCGATCACGGTCGGCTTCACCATCCTCGCCTCGACGCCGCTGTCGTTCATCAACAGCCCGGACATCGCCCGGTACCTGCCACGATCGGCCAAGCCGTCGCACATCACGGCCGCCACGGCTCTCGGCGGAGCCGTGCCGTTCATCGTCTTCACGGCCATGGGCGTGCTGCTCGCCACCGGGCTGAAGGCGAGCGCGTTCGACGCCGGGATCGACGTGGCGCTGTTCGACCTGCTGCCCGGGTGGGTCGGACCCCTGCTGGTGATCGGCGTGATCGTCAACACGATCGCGCTGAACGCGATGACGGCGTACTCGTCGAGCATGTCGCTGCAGGCGATCGGCCTGCGGCTGAAGCGCATCCCGGCCGCGATCATCGTCGGACTGGTGGGCACCGCGCTCACGATCTACCTCGTGCTGTCGTCGAGCCTGCTGGAGGCGGCGAACCTGCTCCTGCAGTTCCTCGTCATCGTCTCGGGGCCGGCCATGGCGATCTACGTCGTCGACGTGCTGCGCCGCAAGTACGTCTACGACGGCGCCGACCTGTTCGACGACCGCCGCGGCGGCCGGTTCTGGTACACCGGCGGGTGGAGCATCCCGGGCATCTCGGCCCTGGTGGTCGGCGGCCTGGCGACCGCGCTCTGCCTGTCGACCGACGTCTGGACCGGCGCCATCGGCCAGGCGCTCGGTCACGTCGACCTCTCGGTGCCGGTCGGGATGATCGTCGCCGCCCTCGTCTACGCACTGCTGAGCCGCACCCGGCTCGGGAAGGAGGGACGGCTGTGACCGACCCCATCACCCTGTATCGCGGCGGCCGCGTCTTCACCGCCGACGCCGATCCCGAGCGCGCGTGGGCCACCGCGTTCGCCGTCTCGGGCGACCGGATCGTCTGGGTCGGCCGTGAGGGCGACCCGTCGCCCGCCGCCGATCACGTCGTCGACCTCGAGGGCCGGCTCGTGCTGCCCGGGTTCACGGACGCCCACACGCACCTGCTGATGATGGGCGCGGCTCTCGGGCAGGTGTACCTGACGGACGCGCGCAGCCTCCCCGACATCCAGCGGATGCTGCGGGAGGCGCGCGCGGACGATCCGTCGGCGACGGTGCTGCGGGGTCGCGGGTGGCTGTTCGACGCGGTTCCGGGAGGAGCGCCGACCGCAGCCATGATCGACGACGCGGTCGCGGACATCCCGGTGTATCTGGATGCGAACGACTACCACTCCTGCTGGGTCAACACGGCGGCGCTGGCCGAGCTCGGCATCACCCGCGACACCCCGGACCCGATCGGCGGCGAGATCGTGAAGGACGCCGACGGCGAGCCGACCGGGCTCCTGCTGGAGACCGCCGCGACCCAATACGCGTGGGCGCAGCGCGACGAGGCGACGACCGACGCGGACCGGGATGCGGACATCGAGCGCACGCTCGCGGCCTATGCGGCGACCGGCGTCACCGGTGCGGTCGACATGGCGTTCGACGAGTACGGGCTGGCGGCCCTCGAGCGGGCGCAGGAGCGCCGCGGGGAGAGCTGCCGATCCGCGTGGCCGCGCACTGGCTGATCACGAACACGGGCGACGACGAGGCGAACCTCGCCCAGGTGGCCGAGGCCGTGCGCCGCGCTGCGCAGCCGTCGAGCCGGTGGCTGCGGGTGGTCGGCGTCAAGCTCATCCTGGACGGCGTGATCGACGCCTGCACCGCGGCGATGCGCCAGCCGTACGCGAACGGCACGAACGCCGATCCGATCTGGCCGCTCGAGCGGCTCCGCCCCGTGGTCGCCGCGGCCGATGCCGCGGGCCTGCAGGTCGCCATGCACGCGATCGGCGACTACGCCAGCCAGCTCGCGCTCGACGCGATCGAGCACGCCGTCGCCGAGAACGGCGACCGCCCCCGCCGCCACCGCATCGAGCACCTGGAGTACGCCGCGCCGGGCACGGCCGAGCGGATGGCGCGCCTGGGCGTCACCGCGTCCATGCAGCCGGTCCATTCCGATCCCGCGATCTTCGACAACTGGGTCGCGATGCTCGGCGACGACCGGGTGGAGCGCGCGTTCCCGTGGCCCGAATACGAGGACGCGGGAGCGCTGCTCGCCTTCTCCACCGACTCGCCGACGGCGCCGCACCACGCCCTCGCGAACATGTACGTCGCGTCCACCCGCGCCTCCGCGCTCGACCCCTCGGTGCCCGCGGTGCAGCCCTGGTTCGCCCTGCCGCTCGACCGCGCCATCGGGCATGCGACCCGGGATGCGGCGGCCTCGGTGGGCGACGGGGACTGGCGGGGACGGATCGCGCCGGGCTTCGCAGCCGACGTGGCGGTGCTCGACGCGGACGTGTTCGCAGGGCAGCCGTCGCAGCTGCTGCGGGCGAAGGTCGTCGAGACGATCGTCGCGGGCCGGACGACCTACCGCGGCTGAGACAGATCAGCGCATGGCGAAGAACCAGCTGCCGCCGTATTCGCGGTCGACGGTCTGCTGGGACTCCACCACGACCCCGCTACTGGCCACGTCGATCGGGGAGAAGCCGACCTCCCTCAACACGTCACGGACGGCCTCAGGGAGGGCGGCGTCAGCTCGCAGGTCATCGCGTTCCGCGTCCGTGGTCGTGCACAGCCACACTCCCACACCGGGGAGGTCAGGAAACGCACCGACGAAACGGACGGCGGCCACGCCGCGCGATGCGAACCGGGCACTCACTGCCGGCTCGGCGTGATCGACGAGCTTCCATCGCGGGTCGCCTGCTACTGACAAGGACCGTCTCTCCTAGGCGGACGCCGGCCGGGCGGTCGCGGCGCCGGGCTGCGCGCCGGCCGGCGTGACGGTGCTCTGCGCGGCCGCCGCATCCATGTCGAGGGAGTACTCGGGCGGGATGTGGTCGCGCAGGTCGCCGACGATCGTCTGCGTGTAGGTGAACGTCGACGCGGCAGGCCACGGTTCGGAGTCGCTCAGCAGGTAGACGTCGAAGGCCGGCATGCCGGCCAGCGAGCTCGGCCGCCGGATGCTGGCCGGCGGGAACTCGCGCGGGTCGAAGTCGTGCTCGAAGTCGCGCCACGGGTGCTGGGGGTGTACGAACGCGGCGCGCCAGGGTGTGTCGCTCATCGGGTTCCTCGGGATAGGGCAGAGCGTTTCGGGTAGGCGATGACGGTTGTACCACGTGGCGCCGACGCCGTCCGGGAGGCGAGTGGCCTGTGGGTCTCGCGCCGTTCGCTCGGCGAAACGCGGACACGGCTAGACTGTCGATGTAACCACCCGGATGCTTCGGCTACCGGGCGCGGCCCCCGAGAGATCGGGGGCCTGCTTTTTTCAGCGCCATGTAGGCGGCTTCCTGCAGAGACGAGCGCCAGAGACCGCTTGCGCGCCGAGAGCAACTGCATCGGCGGAACCAGGTCCGAGTCGGTGACGACGGCGTACGAATCGGCTCGGTCCTCCATCGCGTCGACGATGAGATGCGAGGCGAGAGCGACGTCGCTGCCCTTCTCCTCCGGCCGCTTGACGCGCACCGTCACGACCCGGCCGGACGCGTCCAGCTGCTCCGGATGAACCGGTAGGTACTGCTTGTTGAACGAAAACGTCCCTTGCACGATCTCCACGCCGGTCGTCCGGAGAGCTCGCCAGTAGATCTGCTGCCGCTGGCCGATCCCGGGGTTGTTCGTCAGTGGCTTCAGGGCCGCCGTGAAGAACTTGACGCCGATGACATCCCGATGCGGGAAGAGCCGAGAACCGAGCGCCATCAGGTCGAGCCACTTGTATTCGGGATAGGTGCGCTGCAGCATCCCCTTGTAGAGCGCGAAGCCGTCAACGTAGAGGATGACGGATCGGCGCGAGCGCATCCGCCGATGCTAGCCGCGGCGAACTGCCCGCTCTGAATAGCGGCCACCGCTCACCCAGCTACCCGCGGCGGCCCCGTGCTCTTCCGCACCACGAGCTGCGGCACCGGGAACTCCGGCGGTGGCCCGTCCGCATCCCCTTCGATCTGCGCAAGCAGCACGTCGATCGCGCGCGCGCCGAGCCAGCTGAAGTCCTGGCGGATGGTGGTGAGCGGGGGGTCGTAGTGCTTGGCCTCCGGGATGTCGTCGAAGCCGACGATGCTGACGTCCTCCGGCACCGAGAGGCCCAGGTCGGCCGCCGCGTGGAGGAGGCCGAGCGCCATTTGGTCGTTGGAGGCGAAGACCGCCGTGAAGTCCGGGTGGTCGAGGATCTTGAGGCCGATCTCGTAGCCCAGGTCGGCCGTCCAGTCGCCCAGCATCGGCGCCGTCACCGGCAGGTCGTGCTCGTCGAGGGACGCCAGGAAGCCGCGCATGCGGTCCTCCGCCTCGCTCCAGTCCTGCGGGCCCGCAAGGTGCACGATCCGGGTGTGCCCGAGCCCGATCAGGTGCTGCATCGCCAGCCGCGCGCCCGCCTCCTGATCCAGGGCCGCCACCCGCCCGTCGCCGGGGTCCCTCCAGTGCAGGCTGACGAACGGGATGCGCACCGCCACACGCTGCAGCGCCTCGTGCGCGCGCTGTTGGGGGGCGATCACGACGACGCCTTCCACGCCCTGGGCGGCGAAGGAGTCCAGGGCCTCGGACATCGTCGCGTCGTCCTCGTGGGCCAGCGTCGCGGACAGGATGGCGTACCCGCGCGCCCGCGCCGCCTCGTCGATCGCCGCTGCGGCGCTGAACGGCCCGTAGTGAGAGCGGCCGGAGACGAGCACGCCGATGGTCTTCGACCGCGACGTCGCCAGAGCCCGTGCCGCGCTGTTCGGCCGCCACCCGTGCTCCTCGATGACCTTGCGGACCTGCGCCTCGGTGGACGGCTTGATGTAGCGCTCGCCGTTGAGCACGCGCGACACCGTCTGCCGGGACACCCCGGCCAGCCGGGCGATGTCCCGGATCGAGAGCGCGCGCTCTGCCTCGGGTCCGTGCTCGTCCATGGATCCTGTCTCGTCGGGCGGGAGCGGCTCCTCTGCCGCTCGCGAACGTGCTCATCATATTTTTTCGCGAATGACTTGACTGGCCACCGCTTCGGGTCATAGCGTCTAACCCGTTCTGGGACCGGTCACATATATCGCGTACGGACCAGCATACGACGAGGGAGTCGCCACATGACAACAGCCGGATCGCACGGTCGCGACGGCTGCTGCACTGTCCCGTCGCACGCTGATCGCGCAGCGCGTGCCAGTTCCGAGCCCGGCGAGTCCGTGCGCATCGGGCGCACCGGTCGCCTCACCGCTCGAAGGGAATCACAGTGAAGATCAGGAAAGTCGGACTCGCCGCCGTCGCACTCGGCGTCGCAGTCGCACTGGCCGCATGCTCGGGAGGCCGCGGAGGCGGTTCGGACTCGAGCTCCGACAACAAGGGCGCGCTCGTCGGCGTCGCCATGCCGACCAAGGTGTCCGAGCGCTGGATCGCGGACGGCAACGCCGTGAAGTCGGACCTGCAGAAGAACGGCTACAAGGTCGACCTGGAGTACGCGAACAACGACATCCCGACCCAGGTGCAGCAGGTCAACACGATGATCACCAAGGGCGCCAAGGTCCTGATCATCGCGTCGATCGACGGCGGGTCGCTCACCGACCAGCTCGACGCCGCGGCGAAGGCCGGCATCAAGGTCATCTCGTACGACCGCCTCCTCACCGGCGACAAGAACGTCGACTACTACGTCTCGTTCGACAACTACAAGGTCGGCGTCTACCAGGCGAACTCGCTGCTCACCGGCCTCGGCGTCCTCGACAAGGACGGCAAGAAGACAGGCAAGAAGGGTCCGTTCAACATCGAGGTGTTCGCCGGAAGCCCCGACGACAACAACGCGACGTTCTTCTACAACGGCGCGATGGACACGCTGAAGCCGTACATCTCCGACGGGACGCTGGTCGTCAAGAGCGGCCAGACCAACTTCAACCAGGTCGCCATCCTGCGCTGGGATCCCGCGACCGCGAAGGCCCGCATGCAGGACCTCGTCGCCAAGTCGTACTCGACTGGCGCGACCGTGCAGGGAGTCCTCTCGCCCTATGACGGCCTCTCCGACGGCATCCTGAGCGCGCTCGAGGGCGCCGGTTACGGCCAGGGCGGCAAGCAGCTCCCGATCATCACCGGTCAGGACGCCGAGGTCGCCAGCGTGAAGCAGATCATCGCGGGCACGCAGTACTCGACCATCTACAAGGACACCCGCAAGCTCGCGAACGAGGCCGCCAAGATGGCCAACGACGTGCTCTCCGGCAAGAAGCCCGAGGTGAACGACACCAAGAGCTACGACAACAAGGTCAAGGTCGTCCCGAGCTACCTGTTCCAGCCGGTGGTCGTGACCAAGGACAACTACAAAGAGGTCCTGGTCGACAGCGGCTACTACAAGGAATCCGACCTGCAGTAACGGCCGGGTGGAGGTCCGGGCGCGCGCCAGGCGTGCGCCCGGACCTCCCTTTCGAGCAAGGGAGACCATGTCCAACACGATTCTCGAGATGCGCAACATCTCGAAGTCCTTCCCCGGAGTCAAAGCGCTCCAAGATGTGTCGATCAGTGTCGAGGAGGGCTCCGTCCACGCGATCTGCGGGGAGAACGGCGCCGGCAAGTCCACGCTGATGAAGGTGCTGTCGGGGGTCTACCCGCACGGTACCTTCGAAGGCGAGATCGTCATGAACGGCGAGCCCGTCGAGTTCCGTTCGATCAACGACTCGGAAGCCGCCGGCATCGGCATCATCCACCAGGAGCTGGCGCTGTCGCCGTACCTGTCGATCGCCGAGAACATCTACCTCGGCAACGAGCGGCAGAAGCGCGGGTTCATCGACTGGAACGAGACCAACCTCGATGCGGCGAAGCTGCTCGCCCGCGTCGGTCTGAACGAGAACCCGATCACCAAGATCAAGGACATCGGAGTCGGCAAGCAGCAGCTCGTGGAGATCGCGAAGGCGCTGTCGAAGTCGGTGAAGATCCTCATCCTCGACGAGCCGACGGCGGCGCTCAACGACGACGACTCGGCGCACCTGCTGGAGCTGATCCGTCAGCTGCAGTCGCACGGCATGACGGCGATCATCATCAGCCACAAGCTCAACGAGATCAAGGCGATCGCCGACCGGGTGACCATCATCCGCGACGGCCGCACGATCGAGACACTCGAGATGGGGAAGGACGCCAGCGAGGAGCGCATCATCAAGGGGATGGTCGGCCGGGATGTGGCGAGCCGCTTCCCGGACCACGTGCCGCACATCGGCGAGGAGCTGCTCCGCGTCGAGAACTGGACGGTGCACCATCCCCTCGACCGCACCCGCAAGGTCGTCGACGACGTGAGCTTCACCGTGCGCGCGGGCGAGAT
This sequence comes from Leifsonia xyli, assembly GCA_001647635.1. Taxonomy (NCBI): domain Bacteria; kingdom Bacillati; phylum Actinomycetota; class Actinomycetes; order Micrococcales; family Microbacteriaceae; genus Leifsonia; species Leifsonia xyli. Next base: position 2,873,970 of record CP014761.1, read on the forward strand.
CGTCGGCATCGCGGGCCTCATGGGCGCCGGCCGTACCGAGCTCGCGATGAGCATCTTCGGGCGCAGCTACGGCGTCGGGATCAGCGGCCAGGTCTACAAGCGCGGCAAGCCGATCTCGGTGAGCACGGTGTCGAAGGCGATCGAGAACGGCATCGCCTACTCGACCGAGGACCGCAAGCGCTTCGGCCTCAACCTGATCGACAACATCCAGCGCAACATCTCGATCGCGGCGCTCGACAAGCTCGTCAACTGGTTCAAGTTCGTCAACGAGCAGCGCGAGTCGCTGGTCGCGGAGGAGTACCGCCGCTCGATGAACATCAAGACGCCGAACGTGCTGGCGCTGACGGGGAAGCTCTCCGGCGGCAACCAGCAGAAGGTCGTGCTGTCGAAGTGGATGTACTCCGACCCCGAGGTGCTGATCCTCGACGAGCCCACCCGCGGCATCGATGTGGGGGCGAAGTACGAGATCTACACGATCATCGACCGGCTCGCCGACCAGGGGAAGGGCATCGTCGTCATCTCCTCCGAGCTGCCGGAGCTCCTCGGCATCTGCGATCGCATCTACACGCTCAGCGAGGGACGGATCACCGCCGACGTGCCGCGCGAGAAGGCGACGGCCGAATACCTCATGCAATTCATGACCAAGGAACGCGAGAAGAACAACGCATGAAACCGCTCACCAAAGCACTCAACTACCTGGCCGGGCAGCTGCGTCAGATCGGGCTGTTCATCACGCTGATCGCGATCGTGGTCTTCTTCCAGATCGCGACGAGCGGGATCACGCTGGCGCCGATCAACGTGTCGAACCTGATCGTGCAGAACAGCTACATCCTGATCCTGGCGATCGGCATGGTCATGGTGATCATCGCGGGCCACATCGACCTGTCGGTCGGCAGCGTGGTCGCGTTCATCGGCGCGATGGCCGGCGTGTTCATCTCGAACTGGCACTTGCCGTGGCCCCTGGCGGTGTTCTTCTGCCTGGTGCTCGGCGCCCTGGTCGGCGCCTGGCAGGGGTTCTGGATCGCGTACTTCGGCATCCCCGCGTTCATCGTGACGCTGGCCGGCATGCTGGCGTTCCGCGGCGCGGCGCAGATCGCGCTCGGCAACCAGCAGATCTCGTTCTTCCCGAAGGAGTTCCGGGCCATCGGCTCGGGCTTCCTGCCCGCCTTCGGGACGACCGGCTACGAACCGCTGACGATGGTCCTCGGCCTGTTGGCCAGCGCCGCGATCCTGTACACGTCGATCCGCCAGCGCGCTGTTCGCCGCAAGTACGACCTCGAGGACGAGCCGCTGTGGTGGTTCATCGTGAAGCTCGTCTTCCTGGTGGCGCTGGTGCTCGTGATGACGCTGCTGCTCGCGAGCTACAACGGCACCCCGATCGTGCTGATCATCCTCGCCGTGCTGGTGGTGGCCTACTCGGCGGTGATGAACAGGTCGGTGTTCGGCCGTCATATCTACGCCATCGGCGGCAACCTGCAGGCCGCAGCGCTGTCGGGCGTCAAGACCAAGCGCGTGACGTTCCTGCTGTTCGTCAACATGGGCGTGCTCTCGGCGGTCGCGGGTCTCGTCTTCACCGCCGGCCTCAACCTCGCCAGCCCCAGTGCGGGCAACGGGTTCGAGCTGGATGCGATCTCCGCGGTGTTCATCGGAGGCGCGGCGGTGACGGGCGGTATCGGCACGGTGACCGGCGCGATCATCGGTGGTCTGATCATCGGCGTGCTCAACAACGGCATGTCGATCCTCGGCATCGACAGCGACTACCAGCTGCTCATCAAGGGCCTGGTGCTGCTGGCGGCCGTGGCGTTCGACGTCTACAACAAGCGGCGGTCGGTGGGTCAGTAGCCCTCGAATCGCTTCGACGGAGGCGGGGTCGTGCGCGAGCGCGGCCCCGCCTGCGTGTGACAATGGTCACGGCTGAACGGAGGGGCGATGGCGGCGACGATCCGGGACGTGGCGCGCATCGCGGGCGTCACCCCGAGCACCGTCTCGTACGCGCTGTCCGGGAAGCGCGCGATCTCCGAGGAGACGCGGGAGCGCATCCAGAAGGCCATCGTCGAGCTCGACTTCACGCCCAACGCCGGGGCGCGAGCGCTGGCCCTCTCGCAGACGAACGTCTTGGGCCTCTTCCTGCAGTTCCAGGAGGACGAGTTCGCGCCGGCGATGCTGCAGTACGTGCTCCCCGTCTCCACCACGGCGCGCACCCACGGCTTCGATCTGCTGATGGTGACCGATCCGGATGTGGAGGCGGCCATCCGGCGCACGACATCGTCGGCCATGGTGGACGGCGTCGTGCTCCTCGACGTGACCTACGACGACCCGCGGCTCGAACCGCTGCGGCAGACGCGGCAGCCGGTCGCCTTGATCGGCTACGCCCGCGACGCCGAGGGCTTCGATGCGGTCGACCTCGATTTCGGCGAGGCCGCGCGGATCGCGCTGGACCACCTCGCCGAGCTGGGCCACCGCGAGATCCTGCTCGTCACCCCGCCGCGCCACGTCTCGGAGCGCGGCGGCTCGTACGCCTGGCGGTTCCGCGATTCCGCGGCCGAGCGCGCGGCGCGGCACGGCATCCAGCTCCACATCGTCGAGGGCGACTCGCGGCAGCCGGCGCTCGGCGAGGCGTTGACCTCGGCGCTCGACCGGTTCCCGCGCGCGACCGCGATCGTGGTGCACAACGACGCCACGATCGCCGCGCTGCCCTCGCTGTTGCGGGAGCGCGGGATCTCCGTGCCGGACGACCTCTCGGTGGTCGGCATGTTCTCGGCGGAGTTCGGCAACTCCTTCTCCCTGCCGTACACGGCGGTGGACACGCGGCCCGAGGTGCTGGGGGAGTGGGCGGTCTCGCGGCTGGTCGAGCGCATCGCCGACCCCGACGGCGCGGACGCGCCGCAGGTGCGCCTCATCGAGCCGGGCTTCGTCGACCGAGGCAGCACGCGCGCAGTCTCCTGACGCCGCCCTAGGGGTGTCGAAGCGGTTCGTCACGGCGTGTACCCGTGTGGAATCCGGAGCGTCGGACGCCCTGATGTCACCCCTTTCGCGGGCAGAATGCAACGATTCGGCATGAATCGAAGCGGTTCGACTTGTGCGACGCTTCTCGGTGCGCTACTTTCATCGAAGCGGTTCGACACGAACCGACTTTCCGACGATGTGGAGGAGGGACGATGGCCGTCACCATCACCGATGTGGCCCGCGCTGCCGGCGTCTCCACGAGCACCGTCTCCTACGCGCTCTCGGGCAAGCGGTCCATCTCCGACGACACCCGGCGCCGCATCGACGAGGCCATCACCTCCCTCGGCTTCATCGTCAACGCCGGCGCCCGCGCCCTGGCGACCTCGCAGACCATGGTGGTCGGCCTGTTCACGCAGTTCCACGCCGACGAGTTCGCCCCGGCGATGTTCGAGTACATCCTCCCGGTGTCCGACACGGCCCGCGAGCTCGGCTACGACATCCTGCTGGTCACCGAGCTCGACAGCGTCTCGGCGCTGCGCCGCGTGACCAGCTCCGGGATGGTGGACGGGGTCGTGCTCCTCGACGTCGTGCATGAGGACCCACGCCTGACGGCCCTCCGCGAGGCGCCGCAGCCCGGGGCCCTGGTCGGGCTGCCGAAGCACACCGAAGGCCTCGACGTGTTCGACCTCGATTTCGGGGAGTCGGCGCGCATGCTCGTCGACCACCTGCACGCTCGCGGCCACCGCGAGATCATCGTCGTGTCCCCGCCGCTGCACGTGTTCGAGCGCGGCGGCGCCTATGGCTGGCGCTTCCGCGACGCTGCGCTTGAGCGCGGCGCCCGCTACGGCCTCCAGATGCATGCCTATTACGGCGAGTCCCGCCAGCCGGAGATCGGCCGCAGCATCAACGCGATGCTCGACGCCCGGCCGAGCGCCACCGCGCTCATCGTCCACAACGACGCCACGATCGCGGCGCTCCCGTCGGTGCTGACCGCCCGCGGCGTCCGCGTCCCCGACGACCTCTCCGTCGTCAGCCTGTATGCCACCAACTTCGGCCGGGCCTTCTCGCTGCCCTACACGGCGGTCGAGAGCTCACCCGACGAGCTGGGCCGCTCCGCGGTCCGGCAGCTCGTCCGGCGGATCACCTCCCCCGATCTCGCCGGCCCGGCGGTGACGAGATTCGTCGCCCCGGAACTCACCGACCGCGGGAGCACCCGATGAACCGCTCCACGCAGCCCGCTCAGCGCCCAGCGACCGGTACCACCCGAATGCACGATTCAAGGAGGAATACTGTGATCACCAAGAAGACCTCGCGCCTCGTCGGCGCGGCGGTCGTCGCCGTCGCGGTCGTCGCCGGCGTCGCCGCCTGCTCCGGCTCCGGGTCCGGATCCGGCAGCAGTGCCGGCGGGACCTACACGTTCTGGGACCCGTACCCGCAGTTCGACGCGTCCGCCGACTGGACGAAGCTCGTCGAGCAGTGCGGCACGGACGCCGGCGTCACCATCAAGCGCACCGGCTACGACACCAGCGACCTGACCAACAAGGCGCTCCTCGCCGGTCAGCAGGGCAACTCGCCCGACCTGCTCCTGGTCGACAACCCCGTGGTGTCGACGCTCGCGGACGCGGGGATCCTGACCAGCACGGCCGAGAACAAGCTCGACACGTCCGAGATCCAGAAGAACATCCTGGCCGCCGGACAGTTGGACGGGAAGACCTACGGCGTCCCGATCGGCGCGAACACCCTGGCGCTGTACTACAACAAGGCCGTGCTGAACGCCGCCGGCGTCGACATCGCGACGGTGAAGGACTGGAGCTCGCTCACCGACGCCCTCGCGAAGGTCACGGCGGCGGGCAAGAAGGGCATCACCTTCTCGGCCATCGGCACCGAGGAGGGCAGCTTCCAGTTCCTCCCCTGGTTCTGGGGCTCCGGCGCGGACCTCAAGAAGCTCGACTCGGACGACGCCGTGAAGTCGCTCACGCTGTGGACCGACTGGCTGAAGAAGGGCTACGCGCCCAACTCGGTCATCAACAACACGCAGACGACCTCGTGGCAGGAGTTCGCCACCGGTGACTACGCCTTCGGCGAGAACGGCACCTGGCAGCTCGGGAACGTGAAGAAGGCCGGCATCGACTACGGCATCCTCACGATCCCCGGCGCGGACGGCAGCGCCGCCCCGGCCCCGACCGGCGGCGAGTTCATGACCATCCCGGTGCAGAAGGACACGGCGCGCTACGCCACCTCCAAGAAGATCGCCGAGTGCCTGACCAGCACCAAGAGCTTCGTGAAGACCGACACCACGCTCTCCTACATCGCCCCGACCGAGGCGGCGCAGAAGGAGCAGGTCGCGGCCAACCCGGAGCTGCAGCCCTGGGTGGACGCGGTGGCCGCAGCCAAGGGACGCACCAGCGACAACCTGGGCACGAACTACCCGAAGATCTCGAAGGAGCTGTGGACCGCCGTGCAGAACGCGCTCAGCGGGTCGCAGTCTCCGGAGGACGCGCTGAAGGCCGCGCAGACGGCCGCTGCAACCGCCACCAAGTAATCCCCGCTCACGCACTGAGGACCCCCCGATGACAACTACTCAGACAGCGTCGCGCAGCACCGCCGGGCGCGCGGGCGGGACGGCTCGGGCAGCCGTCTCGTCCGTGCCCCGGCGGCCCCGCCGCCGCGGCCAGTGGGCCGCCTGGGCGTTCCTGGCGCCCGTGGTGATCTACCTGGTCGTCTTCTACGCCTACCCGCTCTACCGCAACGTCGAGCTCAGCGTCCGCGACTACACCGTCCGCTCCTTCGTCATGGGGGATGCGCCCTTCGTCGGGCTCGACAACTACGTGAAGGTGCTGCAGGACCCGACCTTCGGGCCGGCGTTCTGGCACACCGCCGTCTTCACCCTCGTCTCGATCGCGTTCCAGTTCACGATCGGGCTGGCGCTGGCGGTCTTCTTCCACCAGAACTTCCGGCTATCGGGCACCCTTCGCGCGCTGTTCCTGGTGCCGTGGCTACTGCCGCTCATCGTGTCCGCGTCCACCTGGTCGTGGATGCTGAACAGCGACTCCGGCGTCGTCAACGCGGCGCTCGAGGCCTTCGGCCTGCCCGGCATCAACTGGCTGACCTCGCCGGACTGGGCGCTCACGAGCGTCATCATCGCCAACATCTGGATCGGCATCCCGTTCAACCTGGTGATCCTCTACTCGGGGCTCCAGAACATCCCGTCGGAGCTGTACGAAGCGGCCGCCATCGACGGCGCGAACGGGTGGCAGCGCTTCTGGCGGGTCACGTTCCCGCTGCTGCGGCCGGTGTCGGCGATCACCCTCCTGCTCGGGCTCGTCTACACGCTCAAGGTGTTCGACATCATCTGGATCATGACCCGCGGAGGGCCCGGAACCGCCTCGACGACCTTCGCCACCTGGTCGTACCAGCTGGGCTTCGCGTCCACGCTCCCGGACTTCAGCCCGGCGGCCGCGGTGGGCAACCTGCTCATCATCCTGGCGCTCGTCTTCGGCTTCGTCTACATCTACACACAGAGGAAGCAGGACATCGCATGAACGGCCGCCGGCCCTGGTGGAAGACCGTCGTGGGCGTCGCGCTCACGCTGATCATGCTCTTCCCCGTCTACTGGATGATCAACGTCTCGCTCACGCCGACCAGCCTGATGCGCAAGAGCCCGCCGGACCTGTTCCCGATCCACGCGACGTTCGAGGGCTACCAGGCGGTGCTCGACCAGCAGCTGCCCTATCTCGCCACCAGCCTGCTCGTCGGGCTGGGGACCGTCGTGCTGACCGTCGCGATCTCGGCGCCCGCCGCCTACTCGCTGGCGAAGCTGCGCCCGCGCGGGCGAGGCGCGCTCAACTTCGTGCTGCTGATCGCACAGATGATCCCCGGGATCATCATGGCGATGGGTTCTACGCGATCTATCTGAACCTCGGCATCCTGAACACGGTCTGGGGCCTGATCATCGCGGACTCCACGATCGCGGTGCCGTTCGGCGTGCTGATCTTCAGCGCGTTCATGGCCGGCATCCCCGACGAGCTGATGAACGCCGCGAAGATCGACGGCGCGAGCACCTGGCGCACTTTCCGCTCGATCGTGCTGCCGGTCAGCCGCAACTCGATCGTCACCGTCTCGCTCTTCGCGTTCCTGTGGGCGTGGTCGGACTTCGTCTTCGCGTCGACGCTCAACAGCGGCGGCTCGATGCAGACCATCACCCTCGGCATCTACCGGTACATCGGCAACAACAACCAGGAGTGGAACGCGATCATGGCGACGGCGGTCGTGGCGTCCATCCCCGCCGCTGTGCTGCTCGTACTCGCCCAGCGCTACGTCGCCGCCGGTGTCACGGCCGGCGCGGTGAAGGACTGACGATGGCGGCGACCGATATCGCCCTCGACCTGCGCGAACTGCCGTTCTCGCTGCGCGGATCGTGGCTCGACCTCTCGCCGGTGATCGGGACGCATCAGACGGCTGCCGACGTGCACCTCGTGTCGCACGTGACGGGGATGCACCCGGTGCTGCGGCTGGTGCCGGAGGCCGGTGACGACGTGCGCGTCACCGCGTCGGCATCCCGCGTCGCCTGGACCGGGGGAAACGGCCGGGTGGAGGCGGTCTTCGAGAGCACGAGCGCGTTGCGCTTCCGCGGCAGCGGGCTCGGGATGCGGTTCGCCGCCTCCGACGAACTGACACCGTTCACGGGCGGCTACCTCTTCACGGACCCTGTCGACGGCGCGATCGTGCTGACCAGCTACGAGACGGGACGCCGCTACCGGTTCACCGTGCTGAGCGGGCGGGCGGAGGTCGTCGGCGACGGGGAGCTCGGAGCGGCGGACCGTGAGGTGGTCTTCACGGCGTCCGACTGGGAGGTGCGGGTCTCCGAGACGGAGACCGCGCAGGCGACCCCGGTGCCCGCGCTGGGGTTCGACGACCTCGTCGAGCTCCGCCGCGGCGAGTTCGCCCGCTACGCCGAGGCCGTCGCCGGACCCGGTGCGGCGCCCACGGCGGTCAAGGCCGCCTATGTGCTGTGGTCGGCGACCGTCGAGCCTGCGGGCTTCGTCGGCCGCGAGGCGGTGCTGATGTCGAAGCACTGGATGGACAAGGTGTGGTCGTGGGACCACTGCTTCAACGCCCTCGCGCTCGCCCCGCTGGACACGGGGGCCGCGCTCGACCAGTTCCTGCTGCCGTTCGACCACCAGGACGCGTCGGGCGCGCTCCCGGATTCGATGACGCATTCGGAAGTGCTCTACAACTTCGTCAAGCCGCCGATCCACGGGTGGGCGTTCGCCCGGCTGCGGGAGCGGCTTGCATCCCCGCTCGATCCGGACGCCCTGCGAACGGTCTACGCACGGCTGGCCGTGTGGACGCGGTTCTGGCTGGACAGCCGCCGCGCTCCCGGTCACGCGCTCCCGTACTACCAGCACGGCAACGACAGCGGGTGGGACAACGCCACGCTGTTCGACCGCGCGCGGGTCGTCGAGTCGCCGGATCTCGCGGCGTTCCTCATCCTTCAGCTGGACGCGCTCGCCGCTCTCGCCCGGGAACTCGGCGAGTCGCCGGACGAGTGGGACGACGACCGGATCGTGGTCGAGCGGGCTCTGTACGACCAGCTCTGGACCGTCGACGGCTTCGTCGCCCGCGGGGTCTCGGACGGCGAGCCGTCGACCGCCACGAGCCTGCTCGCCTCCCTCCCGATCGTGCTCGGGGAATGGCTGCCCGCCGACATCGCAGACCGCCTCGCCACGTCGATCGAGCACCGGCTGACGGAGTGGGGTCCCGCCACCGAGCCCCCGGACTCCCCGCTGTACGAGCCCGACGGCTACTGGCGCGGACCGGTGTGGGCGCCCTCCACCTACCTGATCGTGGACGGGCTGCGCCGGGCGGGACGCTCGGCACTGGCCGATCGCGTCGCGCGGGCGTTCCTCGCGGCCTGCGAGCGCTCCGGCTTCGCCGAGAACTTCGACGCGCTCACCGGAGAGGGCCTGCGCGACCGCGCGTACACCTGGACGGCGGCCGTCTACCTGCTCCTCGCCTCCGGCGACCGACCCTCGGGAGAGAGATGACCGACACCATCCGAAGCACAGCCGCCGGTGGACCGGTCGTGCCGTCCCGTTCGCTGCTGCGCCCGCTCGGCGCGCAGGAGCTGCGCGTCGTCGGCGGCTTCTGGGGCCGCATCCAGGCGCTGAACGCGTCCACGATCATCGCGCACTGCGAGCGCTGGATGGAGCGGATCGGGTGGATCGGCAACTTCGACCGCGCCGCCGACGGCACGATCGCCGACCACCACGACGGCATCGAGTTCGTCGATTCTGAGGTCTACAAGCTGCTCGAGGCGATGGCGTGGGAGCTCGGCCGCAGCGCCGATCCCGCGCTCGAGGGCCGGTATCGCTCCCTTGTGGATCGGGTGGCGGCCGCTCAGGAGCCCGACGGCTACCTCCACACCGCCTTCGGGCGGCCCGGCCAGCGCCCGCGTTACAGCGATCTGGAGTGGGGGCACGAGCTGTACTGCTTCGGGCATCTCTTTCAGGCGGCCGTCGCGCGAGCCCGGAGCGGGCATCAGGACGACATGCTTGTCACGGTCGCGCGCCGCCTGGCGGACCACGTCGTCCGGGAGTTCGGCTCGGACGGCCGGGACGCGATCTGCGGCCATCCGGAGATCGAGACCGCGCTCGTGGAGCTCGGCCGAACGCTGGGAGATGCGCGATACGTCGAGCAGGCGCGGCTGTTCGTCGAGCGCCGCGGACGACGGACGCTCGCGACGACCCTGTTCCAGGGCAGCGATTACTTCCTCGACGACGTGCCGGTGCGCGAGGCGAGGGTTCTCCGCGGCCACGCGGTTCGCGCAGCGTACTTCGCGTCCGGCGCGCTGGATGTGGCGGTCGAGACCGGGGACGACGCCCTGCTCGCCGCAGTGGCGGAGCAGTGGCGCGCCACGGTCGCCCACCGGACCTACCTCACCGGAGGCATCGGCGCACACCACCAGAACGAGGAGTTCGGGGCGGACGACGAGCTCCCGCCCGACCGCGCGTACGCCGAGACGTGCGCGGCCATCGGCTCCGTGATGGTGGGGTGGAGGCTGCTGCTGCAGACCGGCCGCGCCCACCACGCGGATCTGATCGAGCGGACGCTGCTCAACGCCGTGCTCGTCTCGCCGCGGGAGGACGGCGAGGCCTTCTTCTACGCCAACACGTTGCACCAGCGGCAGCTCGCCTCCGAGACGGACGACGACGAGCTGAGCGAGCGCGCCGAGGCGAGCCTCCGCGCGGCCTGGTTCGAGGTCTCGTGCTGCCCCACGAACGTGGCGCGGACGCTGGCCGGGGTGGCCTCGTACTTCGCGACCGCGGACGACGACGGGGTGCAGCTCCACCAGTACGGCGACGTCGACCTCGACACCGGGCTGCCGGACGGACGGTCGATTTCCCTCCGTGTCCGCTCCGGATATCCGTACGACGGCCGCGTCGTGGTGACCGTCGACCGTGACGCCGAGTTCACCCTGTCGCTGCGCATCCCGGCCTGGTCCACAGGTCGCGCGCGTCTCACGGTGGCGGGCGCGGAGGTGCCCGTCGTCGGCGACACGGCCCGCGTGCACCGCGCCTTCACGAGCGGCGACGAGATCGTGCTCGAGCTCGACGTCGCGCCCCGCTTCACGGTGGCGGCGGCAGGGATCGACGCGGTGCGCGGGACGGTCGCGGTCGAGCGCGGTCCGCTCGTGCTGTGCCTGGAGTCGCCCGATCTCCCTGAGGACGTCCGCTTCGAGGACGTCCGTCTCGATCCGTCCCGTGCGCCCGCGCCGACCGAGCGGGGTGCGCGCGTCGACCTGGTCGTCGCGGACCCGGTCCCGGATGCGGACTGGCCGTATCGGCGGCTGGACGCGGACGCTCCGGCATCCGCCCGACGGAGCGTGAGCGCAGAGTTGGTCCCGTACGCCTCCTGGGCGAACCGCGGACCCGGCCTGATGCGGGTGTGGATCCCCGCCGCGGGCTGACGACGCTCGGCTGCCGGCGAGTCATCGGGGCCGGCAGCCGAGTCCTCGGGGTGGCCCCGGCGCTCCCGCCGGGGCTACCCTCCCCTCGGAAGGGAGCGCCATGACGTTCCGTGAGCTGCACGACGCCGACGAGCCGCTGCTGCTGCCCAACGCCTGGGACGTCGGGTCGGCGCTCGCCTTCGACGCCGCCGGCTTCCCCGCGATCGGGACGACGAGCTTCGGCGTGAACGCGTCCGCTGGGCGCCCGGACGCCGAAGGCTCGAGCCGGGACGCGACGGTCGCTCTGGTCCGGGCGATCATCGCGCTGCCGGCGTACATCACCGCCGACATCGAGGACGGCTTCAGCGACGACCCGGCCGAGGTCGCCGATCTCGTCGCGGGGCTGGGGGCCGACGGCGTCAACCTCGAGGACTCGGCGGACGGGCGGCTGGTCGACCCCGCCATCCCCGCGGCCAAGATCGCCGCCATCCGGGAGGCCGCGCCGGACGTCTTCGTCAACGCGCGCGTCGACTCCTACTGGTTCCACGAGGACGACACCGTGGAGGCGGTGGTCGAGCGTGCGAAACGCTACGCCGATGCAGGCGCCGACGGTGTCTTCGTGCCCGGAGTCACCGATCCCGCTGCGATCGCCGAGCTCGCGGCCGCCATCCCGCTGCCCCTGAACGTGCTCGTCGTGCCGGGTCTGACCCTCGACGACCTCCAGAGCCTGGGCGTGCGCCGGGTGAGCACGGGGTCGCTGCCGTATCGCGTCGCGATCGACGCGGCGGTGGATGTGGCCGAAGCACTGCGTGAGCGGCGCGAGGTGCCGTCGGCGACATCCTATGCGGTGGCCCAGCAGCGGCTCGTGGACTTCGCCCGGTCGACCCAGCGCGGATAATATGGTCGCGTCCGGCGCCTGACCGCCGGTGCTCGGAAAAGGGGCACGAAGCGCCGCAGGGATGCGGTGGCGAGACACATACGGAATCGTCCCTCCGTCGTCTCGAAAGGCTTTGCCATGCCCTCCGTCTCCTCCCACGTCGCCGCCACCCTCGCCCGCCACGTCGATCACGTCTTCGGGGTGATGGGCAACGGCAACGCCCACTTCCTGGATGCGCTCGAGCGGCAGCGCGGCGGCGAGTACTGCGCCATGCGCCACGAGGCCGGCGCGGTCGTCGCAGCGGACGCGTACTTCCGCGCCTCCGGCCGCCTCGCCGCGGCCACCGCGACCTACGGCGCCGGCTTCACCAACACGCTGACGGCGCTCGCCGAGGCGGTGCAGGCGCACATCCCGCTCATCCTCGTCGTCGGCGACGAGCCCACCTCCGGGCCGCGGCCGTGGGACGTCGACCAGATCGCCCTCGCGGCCGCGGTCGGCGCGCGCACGTACACCGTCGGGCGTGCGGACGCCGCGGCGACGACCGCCATCGCCGTCGAGCACGCGCTGACCTACCGGGTGCCGACCGTGCTGGCGATCCCGTACGATGTCGCGACCCGGGATGCCGGACCTATCCCCGAGGCGCCGGAGCCCGTGCTGCCCGCGCCGAGCGCGCCCGGCGACGCCTTCGCCCAGGCCGCCGTCGCGGACGCCGCGGCCGCGCTCGCCCGGGCGTCCCGTCCGCTGCTCCTCGCGGGTCGCGGGGCGTGGCTCGCGGGCGCCGGCCCCGCGCTCGGCGCGCTCGCCGATGCGACCGGCGCGCTCACCGCGTCCACCGCACTCGGACGCGGCGTGTTCCCCGACGAGCGGTACGACCTGGGCGTGACCGGAGGCTTCGGGGCCGAGGGCGCGATGGAGCTGATCCGGTCCGCCGACGTGGCGGTCGTCTTCGGGGCGTCGCTCAACCAGTTCACGATGCGGTTCGGCGAGCTGTTCGCGCCGGGCACACGCATCATCCAGGTCGACACCCGTCCGGCGGCGACCCACCCGCACGTCGGCTCCTACCTGCGCGGGGATGCGCGGCTCATCGCCGAGGCGCTGGTCTCCTCACTCGCCGAGGCCGGAGCGGCGCCATCGGGATGGCGGGAGTCGGTGGATGCGGCACGTGCGCGACAGCATCCCGTCGGCGACGGCCTCGCCGCGGACGGCCGCCTCGACCCCCGCACGGCGGCGGCCCGGATCGGCGAGCTGCTGCCCGCGGACCGCGTCGTCGTCTCCGACGGCGGCCACTTCATCGGCTGGGCGAACATGTACTGGCCGGTCACGACTCCGGACCGCATGATCATGGTCGGCACGGCCTATCAGTCGATCGGGCTCGGCTGGCCGAGCGTCCCGGGCGCCGCGCTCGCGCATCCCGAGTCGACCATCGTGCTGACGACCGGCGACGGCGGCGGCCTCATGGCGCTCGCCGACCTGGAGTCGGCGGTGCGGGTCGCGGGCGGACGCGGACTCGCGGTCGTCTGGAACGACGCGGCCTACGGCGCGGAGGTCAACCTGTACGGGCTGAAGGGGCTCGCGCAGGGCCCGATGCGGATCCCCGAGGTCGACTTCGCGGCGCTCGGGCGGGCGGTCGGCGCGGAGGGCGTCGTCGTCCGCACCCCCGAGGACCTCGAAGCGCTGGCCGACTGGGCCGCGCGCCCGGCGAGCGAGCGCCCCTTCCTCGTCCTCGACCTCCGCATCTCCGGCGACGTGATCGCCCCGTACCAGCACGAGATCATCCGCGTGAACTCCTGACCCGCAGCCGCCGAGCACAGGAAAAACGTCGCCGATTCGCCCGAAGCGGAGCGTTTTTCCTGTGCTCGCGGGCTGGTCAGAGGCCGCGGGCGAGGCGGTAGTAGGCGGCGTTCCAGTCGAGCTCGCGGCCGAAGTCGCGGAGCGTGGTGGAGTCGTCGATGACCAACAGCTCAGTGCGGGCGAGGCGGGCGAAGTCCGCGAACGCCGCTACGCCGACCGCCGTGCTCATCACCGTGTGGTGCGCCGCGCCGGCCTCCAGCCACGCGGTCGCGGACGTCGTGAAGTCGGGCGCCGGCTTCCAGACCGCGCGACCGACGGGCAGCTTCGGCAGCGGAGCGGTCGGCTCGACCACCTCCACGACGTTGGCCACCAGCCGGAACCGGTCGCGCATGTCCGACAGCGCGACGACGACCGCCGGACCCGGGTCCGCGGTGAACACCAGGCGCACGGGGTCGTCCTTGCCGCCGATCCCGAGCGGGTGCACCTCCAGCGTCGGCCGGGCGCTCGTGAGCGACGGCGACACCTCCAGCATGTGGGCGCCCAGGATGCGCTCGTCGCCGGGCGTGAGGTCGTAGGTGTAGTCCTCCATCAGCGAGGCGCCGCCCGGCAGTCCCGCACCCATGACGTTGGCGGCGCGCACCAGGATCGCGGTCTTCCAGTCGCCCTCGGCGCCGAAGCCGTAGCCCTCCGCCATGAGGCGCTGCACCGCGAGGCCCGGCAGCTGCTTCAGCGCGCCGAGGTCCTCGAAGCTGGTCGTGAAGGCGCCGAAGCCGCCCTCCTCGAGGAACGACCGCAGGCCCAGCTCGATCGCGGCGCCATCGCGGAGCGACTGGTGGCGGTCCCCGTCGCGGCGCAGCTCCGGCGTCACGTCGTACAGCTCCTCGTACTCGGCGACCAGCGCGTCCACCTCCGCCTCGGAGGCGGCGGCCACGGCGTCGGCGAGGTCGTTGACGCCCCAGGTGTTCACCTGCACGCCGAAGACATGCTCCGCCTCGGTCTTGTCGCCCTCGGTCACCGCGACGAAGCGCATGTTGTCGCCGAAGCGCGCCAGCTTCAGGGACCGGGTGGCCGCCCATCCTGCCGCTGCGCGCATCCACGTGCCGATGCGGGCGGTGACGGCCGGGTTCGACACGTGGCCGACGACGGTCGTGCGCGGGACGGCGAGCCGGGTCTGGATGTAGCCGAACTCGCGGTCGCCGTGCGCCGCCTGGTTCAGGTTCATGAAGTCGAAGTCGATCTCGCCCCACGGCAGCTCGACGTTCGCCTGGGTGTGGAGGTGCAGCAGCGGCTTCTGCAGCGCGTCGAGGCCGGCGATCCACATCTTCGCGGGGCTGAAGGTGTGCATCCACGCGATCAGGCCGATCACGGCGTCGTTGGCGTTGGCGTCCAGCATCGTGCGGCGGATCGCGTCGGAGTCGGTCAGCACCGGCTTCCAGACCACGCGCACGGGGACGTCGGCGGCGGCGCCGAGCTGGTCGGCGATGGCACGCGACTGGTCGGCGACCTGGGCGAGCGTCTCGGGCCCGTACAGGTGCTGGCTGCCGGTGAGGAACCAGACCTCGTAACCGTCGAGGGAGGTGGTGAGCTTCGGCATCAGGAGAGGGATCCTTCCGGGGACTGTCCGTAGACGTTCTGGTAGCGGTCGAAGAGTCGGTCGATCGACTCCTGCGGGATGGGGACGAGGGGACCGCCCTGACGGGCGAGGTGGACGGTGCGGGCGACGTCCTCGGCCATGACGGCGGCCTTGACGGCGTCGCGCGCATCCCGGCCGATGGTGAAGACGCCGTGGTTCTGCATCAGCACCGCGCGGCTGCGGTGGCCGGTCAGCGTCTGCACGATGCCGCGGCCGATGGAGTCGTCGCCGATGATCGCGAAGGGTCCGACAGGGATGTCTCCGCCGAACTCGTCCGCCATCGCGGTGATCACGCACGGGATGGGCTCCGCCCGCGCCGCCCAGGCCGTCGCGTAGGTGGAGTGCGTGTGGACGACGCCGCCGACCTCCGGCATGTTGCGGTAGACGTAGGCGTGCGCCGCCGTGTCCGACGAGGGCGACCGATCGCTGCCGAGCGAGCCGGGGACCACCTCGCCGTCGAGGGTGCAGAGGATCATGTTCTCGGGCGTCAGGTCGTCGTAGTCGACCCCGCTCGGCTTGATGACGAACAGGTCCTCACCGGGGACGCGTCCGGACACGTTGCCGCCCGTCCACACGACGAGGCCGTAGCGGACGAGTTCGGCGTGCAGCGCGGCCACCTGCTCGCGAGTGGTGCGGACGGCGGTGTCGAAGGCGGTCATGCGGAGGCTCCTTCCACGGGCAGAGCGTCGATCGCGGTGCGCTCGACGGCGAGGCCCGCCTGGTAGCGGTCGAGGTACCGGGCGAACCCGGAGACGTCGTCGGGATGCGGGTTGGTCGTCTCGAAGGCGAAGCCGCCGAAGACGCGGTGCTGGAGGTACGCGTCCAGCGCGGTCCCGTCGGCGGCGGCGGGAGGTAGGCGGCGAGCACCGCGATGCCCCAGGCGCCGCCCTCCGAGGCGGTGTCGGCGACGGACACGGGCGCGTCGAGCGCGCCGGCGAGGAACCGCTGCGCGACACCGGCGGTGCGGAACATGCCGCCGTGGGCGAACATCCGGTCGAGCGCCACGCCCTCGTCGTGGAGGACGCGCATCCCGAGCGCCAGCGTGCCGAACACGCTGTAGAGCTGGACGCGCACGAAGTTCGCGAGGGTGAGGCGGCTGTCCGGGGTGCGGACGACCAGCGGACGCCCCTCCGCGAGTCCGGCGATCGGCTCGCCCGCGAGGTGGTTGTAGGCGAGCAGGCCGCCGCCGTCGGCGTCACCGCCCAGCGCCTCCCGGAACAGCGTCTCGTAGACGGCGTCCGTCGAGACCGGGGCGCCGGAGGCCTCGGCGAAGCGGCCGAAGAGCCCCGCCCATCCCGCCAGCTCGCTCGCGCCGTTGTTGCAGTGCACCATCGCGACGAGGTCGCCGGCGGGCGTGGTGACGAGGTCGAGCTCGTGGTGCACGGCGGCGAGCGGCTGCTCGAGCACAACCATCGCGAAGATGCTGGTACCGGCCGAGACGTTGCCGGTGCGCTTCGCGACCGACGCGGTCGCGACCATCCCCGTGCCCGCGTCGCCCTCGGGCGGGCAGAAGGGGATGCCGGGCTGCAACGCGCCGGACGGGTCGAGTAGGGAGGCGCCCTCTGCCGTGAGCTCGCCCGCCGGCTGCCCGGCGACGAGCACCTCGGGAAGCAGTGCGGGCAGGTCGAGGCCGGTGCCGAGGTCGGCGTAGCGGCGCAGCAGCTCGGTGTCGTACGTGTGCGTGGCCGGGTCGATCGGGAACATCCCCGATGCGTCGCCGACGCCGAGCACACGACGCCCGGTCAGCCTCCAGTGCACGTAACCGGCGAGGGTGGTGAACGATGCGAGCTGCGGGATGTGCGGCTCGGCATCCCGCACGGCCTGGTGCAGGTGGGCGATCGACCAGCGCAGCGGGATGTTGACCCCGAACGCCTCGGTCAGCTCCGCCGCCGCCGGCCCGGTGTTCGTGTTGCGCCAGGTGCGGAACGGGACGAGCAGGTCGCCCGCCTCATCGAAGGCGAGGTAGCCGTGCATCATCGCCGAGACGCCGATGGCGCCGATGGTCGCGGGGCGCACACCGTGGCGGCGCTCGGCGTCGGCGACAAGGTCGGCGTACGCGGTCTGGAGGCCGGACCAGACCTCGTCGAGGTCGTAGGTCCAGAGGCGGTCGCGGTAGGTGTTCTCCCACTCGTGGGAGCCGACGGCGAGCACGGACGCGGGGTCGTCGGCGTCGACCAGGCAGGCCTTGATGCGGGTCGAGCCGAACTCGATGCCGAGGGCGGTGCGCCCGGCGGCGATGGCGTCGCGCTGGCGCGGATCCGGCGTGGTCATGGTGCTCCTCACGTCATTGTGACCGGTCACATTGGATCATACGCGACCGCGGCGGCAGGCTGTCAAGCCGGGATCAGGCGGAGGCCCGGCGCACGAGCGAGGGCGCGACGGGCGCGTCGAAGTCGAGCGTCCGGCCTTCGATCTCGGCGACCAGCCGGGCGACGGCGCGGCGGCCGAGCTCCGCGAAGTCCTGCCGCACGGTCGTCAGCGGCGGCGCGAGGAACGCCGCCTCCGGGATGTCGTCGAAGCCGACCACCGCGAGGTCGTCGGGAATCGACCGCCCGGCCACCCGCGCGGCGTGCATCGCGCCGATCGCCATCTGGTCGTTGGAGGAGAACACCGCCGTGATCGCCGCATCCGCGAGCAGCTCCGCGCCGATCTCGGCCCCGGAGGCCGCCGTCCAGTCGCCCTCGCGCGAGACGACCGGATCCGCGCCCGCCGCCTCCATCTCGAGCAGGAAGCCCTCGCGCCGCGCCCGGGCCTCCGACCAGTCGCCTGGCCCGCTCAGGTGCGCGATGCGCGTGTGCCCGAGGTCGAGCAGGTGGCGGGTCGCCAACCTCGCGCCCTCCAGCTGGTCGACGAAGACGCCGTGGTCGCCGGCCGTCCCCGCGCCGTGCAGGGTGATCGACGGGACGCGCAGGGCCACCGCATCCATCGCGTCCTGGATGCGCTGTTGGGGCGCGACGACGACCACGCCCTCCACCGCCTGCGCGCTCAGCTGCTCCAGCGCCGCCTCCACGGCCGCGGCGTCGAGCGAAACGGCGTGCGCCACCGTGACGAAGTAGCCGGCGTCGCGAGCGGCCCTCTCGATCGCGTCGATGCTGGACGCCGGGCCGAACAGCGACGACGGCGACGCGACCAGCACGCCGAGCGCCTGCGACCGGGCCGTGGTCAGCATCCGCGCCGCGCGGTTCGGCCGGAAGCTGAGCTGCTCCATGGCGGCGAGCACCCGCTCCCGGGTCTCCGGGCGGATGCTCGGGTGGTCGTTGAGGACGCGCGACACGGTCTGCCGTGAGACACCCGCAGCGGCGGCCACCTCGCGCACCCCCGGCGCCCGACCCTGCTCGTCCACATCCACACCCTAGGGGATGCGCCCAGGTGGCCTCAGCACAGCCGGCCTACCGAGCGCGGCCCTCCACCTGGGCGCGGAACCGCTGGTACTTCGGCGCCCCGACCCAGCGCCACATCAGCTGCACCGGTCCGGGGAGGTTCTTCTTCATCCACGCGCCGCCGCCGTCGGGCTGCGAGGCCAGGATGGCGCCCAGCATGTACCAGGTCTGGCCCTTCGGGGTCGACTTCCGGCCGTGCTCGGCGAACCACTCGACCTCCCGCTCCGTGATGGTGTGCTCCATCAGCGGGACGATGTTCGCCTCCTCGTCGGGCAGGTGCTCGGTGAGCGCGGCGCGGATGCCGACGAGCGCCGACTGCACCGGCGCGGCCGTCACCGCGGACGGATGCTCCCGCCACTCGGGCAGGGCGGCGTCGAGCGCGTTCAGCTGCACGAGCATCGCGGCGTGCTGCTGCCGCATCCGCTCGACGTGGAGCGCGCACGAGGGCGCCCGCTCGTCGAGCACCGGCCAGAGCCGCGCGTCCTCGCCCTCGTGGTGGCCGTGCAGCGCCGTGGACAGCATGGTGAGCTGGGAGGCGACGGCCGCGGCGTGCGCGGCGTCACCTTCGGCCACGCCGTCGACCAGCCCGGGAGCCTCGTCGAAGGAGTGGCGGAACAGGCGGTGGATCTCGATCATGCCGCTGGCGTCGCAGATCTTCGGTCCGTCGAGCGGCGACCGGCCGGAGGAGGGGAGAGGGGTCGCAGACATGGCGGCACCCTACTGCCGTGGGGCCTGCCGCGGGGAGTACAAGTGGAGCGTGACGGAAACGACGACCACCCGTGACGCCTGGGAGAACGGCTGGGCCGGGGACCCCGGCGAGCTCGTGTACGGACTGGACCTGTCGCGCTTCGCGGACGGCGACGGTGACGGATTCGGCGACTTCGCCGGTGCGCTGCGGCACCTCGACTACGTCGCCTCGCTCGGGGTGACGTGGATCTGGCTGCTCCCGTTCTACCCGAGCGAGCGGCGCGACAACGGCTACGACGTGGACGACCACCTCGCCATCGACCCGCGCTTCGGCGATCTGGATGGGTTCCGCGGCTTCCTCGACCGTGCGCACGAACTCGGGATGCGCGTCCTCGTCGACGCCGTGCTGCACCACACCTCCGACCGCCACCCCTGGTTCCTCGCGGCGCGTGAGGACCCGGACGGCGAGGCCGGGCGGTTCTTCGTCTGGAGCGAGGACGACTCCATCGAGCCGGGCGACCATCCCATGTTCCCCGGCGAGGACGACGAGGTCTGGCGGTACGACGAGCGCGCCGGCCGCTACTACCACCACCAGTTCTACGCGTTCCAGCCCGACCTCAACGCCACCGATCCCGGCGTCTTCGAGGAGATCGTCCGGGTGCTCTCCTACTGGCTCGGCGTGGGCGTCGACGGGTTCCGAATCGACGCGGCGCTCCTGATCGTGCAGGGCAAGGGGAGGCCCGACACCGATGTGGATGACGGCACCTTCTTCGACGAGCTCCGGTCGCGGCTGCGGGAGGTGAGGCACGACGTCGCGCTGATCGCCGAGGCCGACGAGTCGCCGGAGCTGATGGCCTCCCTCGTCGAGCGCGGCCGCTTCGAGGCCGTCATCGACTTCTCGCTCAACAACTCGGTGATCCTGGCCCTGACCCGCGGAGACGCGGCGCCGATCCTGGATGCGCTCCGCCGGCTCGACGCGACCATCCCGCCCACGGCGCGGCTGAACTTCCTGCACAACGCCGACGAGATCGACCTCCAGCAGCTGACCGACGAGGAGCGGCGGGAGGCGTTCGAGCATTTCGCGCCCGAGGAGTCGATGCTCATCTACGGGAGGGGATCCGACGCGGATGGGCGCCGATGATGCACCCCGCGGAACGCGTCCGCATGACGCTCAGCCTGCTCTACGCGCTGCCCGGCGTCCCCTTGCTGCTAGCGGGGCAGGAGCTCGGCGTCGGCGACGACCTCACCGTGGAGGGCCGCGGAGCCGCCCGCACCACCATGCAATGGGACGCCTCGGCATGGGGCGGCTTCACGACGGCGGAGTCGTCACCCCTCACGCTCCCCGCCCAGTGCGACGGTCCGTACGACTTCGGCGCGGTCAACGTCCGTGCTCAGGAGGACGACCCCGCCTCGAATCTGGCGCTGGTGCGACGCATCTCGGACATCCGGCGCGAGAAGAACGCGGACGCGGGCGGCTGGACGCCCGTGGACGTCGGCAGCTCCGCCGTGCTCGCTCTGCGGCGGGATGGGCTGATCACCCTCCACAACCTGTCCGGCGAGCCCGTGGAGGTGCGCCTCGACGACTCGTTCGAGTGGGCGCTGGCCGAGGGCTGGGACGGCCGAACGCTCGCGCCGTACGGCTTCGCCTGGCTGCACGCCTGAGCGCAACGACGGCGCGTCGACCGCGAGGTCGGTTCTTCGACAGGCTGTACAGGATGCGCGGTGCAGACGTCCCCGTAGCATCGGCATGCGCGCGGCCCGTCGTGGAAGGCCGCGCGCATCTTCTTTTCTGCGGCGGACTCGCTAGACGGCCCGGATGGTCCAGGATGCCGACGCCGACTCCCCGGGCTCGAGCACGATGAGGTCGGTGCCCGAGTTGTAGGCGTCGGGCGGGCAGGTCATCGGCTCGACGGCGAGGCCGAGGCGGTCGAGCTCCGCGACCGGCTGGTCGGCCGTGTGGACCTGCACCCACGGGCACTCCTCGCCCCAGACCAGCTCGACGCCGGTGCCCTCCGGGGCGGTGACGCGCACGGTCGCGAGGCCGTCGGCGGTGCGCGACAGGCCGGTGAAGGCGTGGTCGATGAAGGTGTCGCCGATGCGGCGCGCGGTGCGGAAGTCCCAGCTGCCGTCCTCGGCTGTCGCGACATCCGCCAGACCGGTGGGGATGAGGCGGTCCTCGGTCACTTCGAGCACCTCGTCCGCCGGGAGGGTCAGCGTCCAGTCGTCGACGCGGCCCTCGCCGGCGACGAGGTACGGGTGCGGGCCGGTGCCCCACGGCGCACGGCTCGTGCCGGTGTTGGTGCCGGTCACGGTCGTGTGGAGGCCCTCCTCGTCGAGCGAGAACGTGACGCTCACCTCGACGCGGTGCGGGTAGCCGGCCTGCGCCTGGATGGTCGCGGCGAAGGTGACGCTGTCGGCGGCGCGGTCCACGGGCTCGAAGTCGAGCCAGGCCGCGAGGCCGTGGAGCGCGTGGCCGCGCTTCGGCTCGGTCAGCGCCAGCTGCTGCTCCTCGCCGTCGAAGGTGTAGCGGCCGTCGACGACGCGGTTCGGCCAGGGGGCGAGCGTCGCGCCGCGGAAGGCGGGCCGCACCTCGTCGGCGTCGAACGGGACGATCAGCGGGCGCCCGTCGAACTCCAGCGTGCGCAGCGACGCCCCGACCGACGCGATGGTCGCGTGGTAGTCGCCCGCGCTCAGCCCGAAATGTGTCCCCGAAATCGGTGTGCTCATCCGCCCATTCTTCCCAACTGACCCCTCACCGTCGACCGCCCCCGTCGAGTCCGCGAAGAGTGCACGCGACACGCCGTGCGAGCGTGCACTCTTCGCGGACTCGATGGAGGGGGTCAGGTGGTGGCGCGGAGGGCGGCGTAGAGGTCGGCCCGGGCGGCGAAGGAGTTCAGGTCGCGGCCGAGGAGGCGCTCGGCGTCGGCGACGCGGGCACGCAGGGTGTGGCGGTGCATCCCGAGCCGGCGCGCGGCCACGTCGTAGACGCCGTCCGCGTCGAGCCAGGTGCGCAGCACGCGGGGAGGGACGGGTCGGCCGCGGCCAGCGGACGCAGTGCGGTCTCGGCAACGGCGCGCGCGTCGGGCGTGTGCAGCAGGGCGAGCATCCCCGCCGCTGCCACGTCGTCGAACGACGCCACAGGGTCGTCCGCGGTGGACCGGGCGCCCGCCGTCTGCGCCTGGGTGACGGCTGCGGGCAGCGCATCCAGCCCCGTCGCCGACGACAGGCCGCCGCGCAGATCGAACCGGGCGGCGAGGGTCGCGGCCGTCTCGTCGTCTGCGTCGCCCACGAGCACGAGCTCCTGCCCGTCCCGGGCGAAGAAGCCCTCGGCGTTCGTCTCCAGCCAGTCCGCCGCGCCCGCGATCCCGGACCCGTGCAGCACGGCCACCCGGACGGGAGGCTCCGGCAGCGGCCCGAGCACCGGTTCCGCGATGGAGGCGGCCACCGCGGATTCGCCGGCCAGCAGCGCCCGCCACACCGCGGTCCGCAGTCGGGCGCGGGCCGCATCGGCCGCCCGCGACTGCTCGAGCGCGAGCCCGGCGAGGGCGACCACGCCCGTGACGACCTGCTGGGCCGGCGCGTCGAGGCCCTCCGAGCCGACGGCGAGCACGCCGCGGAGGCGCCCGGCGGCGCCCAGGGTCTGCAACGCGAACGCTCCGGCCTCCGTGTCGACCGTCCCGGCCGCACGGCGCCCGCTGCGCAGCAACGGCTCGGCCGCGTCGGCGAGGCCCCGCCGGGCCTGCGCGTCGAGCGCGCCTGACGGGTGGCTGCGGGCCACCGCGCCGTCTGCGCCGACCAGGGCGACCGGCCGCTCGATCTGGCGCGACAGCTCGGAGAGCACCGCGCCGAGCGCATCGGGGCGCAGTGCCGCGAGCGAGATCGCCCGCGAGGCGCGCAGCGCCCAGGTGCTGCGGGCATAAGCGTCGGCCGCGACGCGGTCGGCGACGAAGCGCGCGACGGCGATGAACGGCGTCCGGTACGGCACCTCGAACAGCGGCAGCCCGTGCGCGGCGCACGCCTCGATGAGCGCCGCAGGCGTCCCATCCCGCACCACCTCGGTGCCGAATCCCACCGCCGCGATGCCGCGCTCGACGAGGCGCGTCACGTACGGGTCGGCGTCCTCGGGAGGCTGGGTGACGAGCAGCACCTGGCCTGCGGCGAGGAACGGGGTGGGGTCGGCCAGGTCGGAGCTGTGCGCCCAGGCGAGGGGCGCGTCAAGATCGCCGACCGTCGGCGGGGTCAGCAGGTGCAGCCCCAGCTCGGGACGGGCCAGGAGCTGGGTCAGGGTGGCGGGCATGTCACTCCATCCGCCAGGGTGTCGATCCCCGGCGGAGCGATTGTACGTGCTGTCTACTCCCGCTGTCTCATCCCGACCTACGCTACGAGCATGACCATCCTCGACACCGCCATCGACACGCCCGTCGGCGGACCCTCGCTCCCGCAGGAGCGCCGGCTCGTCACCCCGATCCCCGGCCCCGAGTCGCGCAAGCGCCAGGAGCGCAAGTCCCAGGCCGTCGCCGCCGGCGTCGGCACCACCATCCCCGTGTACACGGTCGCGGCGGGCGGCGGTGTCCTGGTGGATGTGGACGGCAACTCCCTCATCGACTTCGGCTCCGGCATCGCCGTCACCGGCGTCGGCAACGCGGCGCCGCGCGTCGTGGACGCCGTGACCGCGCAGGTCGCCGCCTTCACCCACACCTGCTTCACCGTCGCGCCGTACGACTCCTACGTCGACGTCGCCGAGGCGCTGAACCGCCTCACCCCCGGCGACTTCGCCAAGCGCAGCGCCCTGTTCAACTCCGGCGCCGAGGCCGTGGAGAACGCGGTCAAGATCGCCCGTCACTACACCGGCAAGCAGGCCGTCGTCGCGTTCGACCACGCCTACCACGGCCGCACGAACCTCACGATGGGCCTCACCGCCAAGAACCAGCCGTACAAGAACGGCTTCGGCCCGTTCGCCCCCGAGATCTACCGCGCGCCGCTCAGCTACCCGCTGCGCGACGGCGGCCTCTCCGGAGCCGAGGCGGCCAAGCGCGCGATCACCATGATCGAGAAGCAGATCGGCGCGGCCAACCTCGCGGCCCTCATCATCGAGCCCATCCAGGGCGAGGGCGGCTTCATCGTCCCCGCCGACGGCTTCCTCCCCGCCCTGCAGGCCTGGGCGAACGCCAACGGCGTCGTCTTCATCGCCGACGAGGTGCAGACCGGCTTCGCCCGCACCGGCACCATGTTCGCCTCCGAGCAGTTCGGCATCACGCCGGACCTCATCGTCACCGCCAAGGGCATCGCCGGCGGCCTCCCGCTCTCCGCGGTCACGGGCCGCGCCGAGATCATGGACGCCCCGCAGGTCGGCGGCCTCGGCGGAACCTACGGCGGCAACCCGCTCGCCTGCGTCGCCGCACTCGCCGCGATCGAGACCTACGAGACCGAGGACCTCGCCGCGCGCGCCCGCCAGATCGGCGACATCCTGTTCGAGAAGCTCGGCGCCCTGCGTGACGCCGACCCGCGCGTTGCCGAGGTGCGCGGACGCGGCGCGATGGTCGCGATCGAGCTCGTCGACCCGGAGACCGGGGAGCCGGACGCCGCGCTGACCGCGAAGGTCGCCGCCGCGTCGCACGCCGCCGGCGTCGTTCTGCTCACCTGCGGCACCTACGGGAACGTGATCCGCTTCCTCCCGCCGCTCAGCATCCCGGACCACCTGCTCATCGAGGGGCTGGACGTCGTCGTGGAGGCGGTGGCAGGCGCATGACGATCGTCGACACCACCACCGAGCTCGCCCCGAATGAGGCGGACCTGCTCGCCCGCGTCCCCGACGGGCTGTTCATCGGCGGACGCTGGGAGGCCGGCACCCGCGAGCAGATCGAGGTGCAGGACCCGGCCACCGGCCGCGTGATCAAGCGCATCGCCAACGCGACGCCGGAGGACGGCATCCGGGCCCTGGATGCGGCGGTCGCCGCCGCGGACGCCTGGGCGGCCACCGCTCCTCGCGTCCGCGCCGAGATCCTCCGCCGCGCGTTCGACCTGCTGCAGGAGCGCCGCGCGGACTTCGCGCTGCTCATGACGCTCGAGATGGGCAAGCCGCTCGCCGAGGCTAACGGCGAGGTCACCTACGGCGGCGAGTTCCTCCGCTGGTTCTCGGAGGAGGCGGTCCGCATCTCCGGCCGCTTCGGCCAGAACCCGGAGGGGACCGGCACCATGGTCGTCTCCCAGCGTCCGGTCGGCCCGTGCTACCTCATCACGCCGTGGAACTTCCCGCTCGCGATGGCCACCCGCAAGATCGCCCCGGCGCTCGCCGCGGGCTGCACGGTCGTCGTGAAGCCGGCCGAGCTCACGCCGCTCACGACGCTGTTCTTCGCACAGCTTCTCGCGGACGCCGGCGTGCCGGACGGCGTGGTCAACATCATCCCGACCAGCACCGCTCGCACCGTGTCGGAGCCGATCATCGCCGACCCGCGCCTCCGCAAGCTGTCGTTCACCGGGTCGACCCCGGTCGGCCGCTCGCTGCTCGCCCAGGCCGGCCAGAACGTGCTGCGCACCTCCATGGAGCTTGGCGGCAACGCCCCCTTCGTCGTGTTCGACGACGCCGACCTCGACAAGGCGGTGGAGGGCGCCATGCTCGCCAAGTTCCGCAACATCGGGCAGGCGTGCACCGCGGCCAACCGGTTCATCGTGCACGAGTCGGTGGCCGAGGAGTTCGCTCGCCGCGTCACCGAGAAGGTCGAGGCGTTCCGCGTCGGCCGCGGCACCGACGACGGCGTGACCATCGGCCCGCTGATCGACGATCGCGCCGTCGCATCCATGAAGCAGCTCGTCGAGGACGCCGTGACGCGCGGCGCCCGCGTGCTCACCGGCGGCAGCGCCCCCGACGGGGACGGCTTCTTCTTCGAGCCGACCGTGATCGTGGATGTGCAGCCCGGCAGCGAGCTGCTCCGCGAGGAGATCTTCGGCCCGATCCTGGCCATCACCACGTTCTCGACCGAGGACGAGGCGGTCGCGGCCGCGAACTCGACCGAGTACGGGCTGGTCGGCTACGTCTTCACGCAGGACCTCGCCCGCGGTCAGCGGATGATCGACCGCGTCGACACCGGCATGATGGGCCTCAACACCGGCCTCGTGTCCAACGCGGCCGCGCCGTTCGGTGGAGTCAAGCAGTCGGGCCTCGGCCGCGAGGGAGGCCTCGAGGGCATCCACGAGTACCTGAGCACGAAGTACACGCTCATCCCGGCCTGACCGGGAGGGACGAGAAGAGCGCGCCGACGGTCAGTCGGCGCGCCCTTCCGCGTTCAGCTCCTGCTTCACGTCGTGCTCGATCAGCACCGGCACGAAGTCGCGAACCGGAGCGCCCTCGAACTCCTCGTGGTGCTTCTCGACGAGCTCGTCGATGCGCTCGCGCGGGACCTGCGGGTACCGGTCGGCCAGCCTCTCGGCGGCGTGCTCCACGGCGATGTCCTCGTCGGTGGCGTTCTTGGTGTCGTCCGTCATGGCGCGATTATGCACCCCGAGGGTTAACGGCGGCGATGCCGTCTGCCAGGCTGAGGGCATGGACGAGACCATCGAAGTAGTCGTCGTGCGCGTGTTCACGAACGAGAGCGGCCGGAACGGGAACGAGCTCGGCATCGTGCGGAGCTCCGACGTCACCACCCACCGCGAGCAGGACATCGCCGCGGCGCTCGGGTTCAGCGAGACCGTGTTCGTGGATGCGATCGACGAGGCGGCACGCACCGCGAACATTCGGATCTTCACCCCGGCGAAGGAGCTGCCGTTCGCGGGGCACCCGAGCGTCGGGACCGCGTGGTGGCTGGCCGACCGCCGCACGCCGGTCGACGTGCTCCGGGAGCCGGCGGGCGACGTGGAGGTGTCGGTGGACCTGGACGACGACAGCTCCTGGATCACCGCTCGTCCGGAGTGGGCCCCCGAGTTCGAGTGGCTGCAGCTCCAGTCGCCGGAGGACGTGGAGGCGCTCGACCCGTTCGCCTTCCCCTCGGGCCAGCACTACGCGTACGCGTGGATCGACGAGGAGGCCGGCAGCATCCGCGCACGGATGTTCGCCCCCGAGATGGGCATCATCGAGGACGAGGCGACCGGCGCCGCCGCGGTGGCCCTCACCGCGCGTCTCGGCCGCCCGCTCGCCATCCTCCAGGGCGAAGGCTCGGACCTGCTGACCGAGCCGCTCGGCGACGGCCGCATCCGCGTCGGCGGCACCACGGTCTACGACCGCACGATCGAGGCGACGCTGTAGGAGCGCCGCCTCGATCGAACGCCGGGGCTACTCCGCGACGCCGACGTACTCGGCGGACTCGTTCGGGGTCTCGCCGCCCGAGGATAGGCGGTCGCGCAGCAGGCGGCCGAGCGTCGCGTCGACGTTCGTCCAGTACTGGATGGCGCGCTCGCGGATGTCCTCCCGCTTCACGCCGCTGATCGCGCCCGAGATCGTGTCGAGGAAGCGCTCCTTGGCGGCGTCGTCGTACACCTCGCGGTAGAGGGTGCCCGCCTGGCCGAAGTCGTCGTCCTCGGCGTGCAGGGTCGCGGCCGAGCGCACGAGCGCGCCGTCCGACTCCCACGAGCCCTCGCCCGCGCGCTCCGGCTGGGCCGCCGGGCCGCCGAACGAGTTCGGGGCGTAGACCGGGGCGTCGGCCGGCTTGAAGCCGTGACGCAGGGAGCCGTCCTGCGAGTAGTTGTGCACCGGCGCGACCGGGCGGTTGACCGGCAGCTCGTTGTAGTTGGTGCCGACGCGGTAGCGCTGGGCGTCCGGGTACGAGAACACGCGCGCCATGAGCATCTTGTCGGGGCTGATGTCGATGCCCGGGACCGTGTTCGCGGGCGAGAACGCGGCCTGCTCGATCTCGGCGAAGAAGTTCTGCGGGTTCTCGTTCAGCGTGTGAATGCCGACCTCGATCAGCGGGTAATCGCTGTGCGGCCACACCTTGGTCAGGTCGAACGGGTTGAAGCGGTAGGTCTTGGCGTCCTCGTACGGCATGATCTGCACCGAGACGCGCCAGGCCGGGAAGTCGCCGCGCTCGATCGCCTCGTAGAGGTCGCGGCGGTAGTAGTCGGCGTCGGCCCCGGCGAGCTGCTCGGCCTCGACGCCCGTGATCTCCTCGTTGCCCTGCAGCGAGTGGAAGTGATACTTGACCCAGAAGCGCTCGCCGGCGGCGTTGATCCACTGGTAGGTGTGCGAGCCGTAGCCCGGCATCGTGCGCCACGATCGCGGCAGGCCGCGGTCGCCCATGAGGTAGGTGACCTGGTGGGCGGACTCGGGGGAGAGGGTCCAGAAGTCCCACTGCATGTCGGCGTCGCGCAGTCCCGACCCCGGGAGGCGCTTCTGCGAGTGGATGAAGTCGGGGAACTTGATCCCGTCGCGGATGAAGAAGACGGGGGTGTTGTTGCCGACGATGTCGTAGTTGCCCTCGGACGTGTAGAACTTCACCGAGAAGCCGCGCACGTCGCGCCACGTGTCGGGGGAGCCCTGCTCGCCGGCGACGGACGAGAAGCGGTGCAGGGTGCGCGTGCTCGTGCCGGGCTGGAAGACGGCGGCCTTCGTGTACGCCGTGACGTCGCCGGTGACGACGAACTCGCCGAACGCCCCTCCGCCCTTCGCGTGGACGATCCGCTCCGGGATGCGCTCGCGGTTGAACTGCGCGAGCTTCTCGACGAGGTAGCGGTCGTGCAGCGCGGTGACGCCGTCGCGCCCCGCCGTCAGCGAGTGCGCGTCGCTGGCGACCGGCGAGCCGGTCTGGGTGGTGGTGTAGTCGTCCGACATGGTTCTCCCTCTGTGGTGACGTACGCTCGCGGACGAGCGCCTAGTGGTGCGGAGCGGGCGCTGCGGCACGCTCCTGGCAGGACGGGCACACTCCCCAGAACGTGACCTCGGCCATGTCGATCGCATAGCCGCCCGCTTCGGACGGGTGGAGGCACGGCGCGTGCCCCACGACGCAGTCGACGTCGGCGACGGCTCCGCACGAGGTGCAGACCACGTGATGGTGGTTGTCGCCGATCCGTCGCTCGTACCTCGCGGCCGAGCCGGCCGGTTCGATCCGCCGGAGCAGTCCGGCCTTGGTCAGGTCGCCGAGCACGTTGTGCACGTTCTGGATGGACGTGCCGGGCAGGCTGGGCAGCACCGCACCGAAGACGGTCTCGGCGTCGGCATGTGGCCGCTGGGCCAGTGCTTCGAGCACCGCCAGCCGACCACGCGTCACCTTGAGACCGGCCCCGCGCAACGCCTGCTCGAGCCCCGCCGTGTCCATGGTTCGACCCTAGCGGGATGTTTTGAACAACTAAAAATAGGGCGAATGCCGGGCGTGGCGCTCTGCCGCGAGGACGCTCCGCTTGCCGCGGGTCACCAGCTGTTCCCGCGCCAGCGACACCGGGCCGATCGCGTTCTGGATGGTTCGCAGCGCGTCGCCCTCGCTGCTGGCCTCGACGGCCACGACCATCCGTCGCTGGTCGCCCTCGCGGATCACTGTGAGCTCCATGGTTGCCTCGTCTCCGGCACTCCCTAGCGTGCCTTCACTCTTCAAGACGATGAAGGGGCTGCGTCCATGACGGTAGAACGCGAAGTTCACCGCGCGCGGGAGCGCAGGCGCGTCTCCTCGATGTCGAGCAGCGACTGCGCCTCCGTCAGCACCCGCGACGGGTACGACCCGCGGGCCCGCTCCAGCAGCAGGCGCGTGCGCTCCGCATCCACGACCGCCAGCCGCAGCGTCCGGTACACATGGTGCGGCCGGTTCTCCGGCGTCGGGTCGCTGACCAGCGTGCGCTCCCACGCCGACTCGGCGCGCAGGTACGAGGACTGCCGCACCCGCTCCACCACCTCCGGATCGATGGGCGCGGTCGCCCCGGCGGCGGTCTCCGGGTCGTCGAGCACCGCCAGCCCGGCCTCGCTCAGGTCGTCGAGCAGCTGGGCGAGCAGCCGACGGTCCTCGCCGACGTCGGCACCCTGCAGACCGAGCGCGCGGATCAGCCAGGGGAGCGTCCCGCCCTGCAGCACGAGGCTGACGAAGGCCACCGTGAACGCGATCAGGATGAGCTGCGGACGGTAGGGGATGCTGCTCGGCAGCGACTGCGCCGCGGCGAGCGTCACGACGCCGCGCATCCCGGCCCAGCCGAGCACGACGCCGCCGCGCCAGTCGATCGCCTCCTGCCGGTACTCCTCCAGGTCGCTGCGGTGCCGCTCGTAGCGCTGCTCGGCCCGCTGCTTGCGCAGCGCCTGCCACCGGTAGCGCACCGGATGGTCGCGGAAGTAGCTGATCATCAGCCATTCCCTGAGCACGGAGCGCTCGGCGCGCTCCGCCCGTCTTCGGAGGCTGAGGATGAGCGGGACGATCAGGATGAAGCGGATCACGATCAGCGACAGCAGGGCGATGAGTCCGAGCCCGACGGCATCCCAGACGCTCAGCACCTCGGGGTTCTCGACGTCGGCGATGAGGGTCCGGAGCTCGAGGCCGATCAGGAGGAAGACGCCGTTCTCGAGCAGGAACTGGATGGTCCGCCAGTTGATCGCGTCGCTGATCCGCGCCTGCGCGCTGAACTGCTGCGGCGCCGCGTGACCGGTGTAGAGCCCGGTGATGACCACCGCCAGCACACCGGAACCGTGAAGCGCCTCGGTCGGCGCGAAGGCGGCGAACGGCACGACGACCGACAGGGCCGTGTCGAGCACCGGGTCGCTGAGCTTCGATCGCACCCAGACCGAGACGAATCCGACGACGAGGCCGATGACCGCCGCGATGACGACCGCGGAGAGGAAATCGGCCACCCCGGCCCACGGCGTCGTCAGGCCGCCGAGCGCCGCGGCCAGCGCCGTCCGCAGCAGCACCAGGGCGGTCGCGTCGTTGACGAGCCCCTCGCCTTCGAGGACGGTCAGGAGGCGCGGCGGGAGGCCGAGCTTGCGTCCGATGGAGGTCGCGGCCACCGCGTCCGGCGGGCTGATGATCGCGCCCAGGGCGACGGCGGCCGCGAGGCTGAGGTCCGGCAGCATCGTGAAGAGGACGAAGCCGGACGCGAACGCCGTGATGATGACCAGCACGATCGACAGACCCGCGATCGGCGCCAGGTTGCGCCGGAAGTCGGTGAGCGGGACGCTGATCGCCGCCGCGTAGAGGATCGGCGGGAGGAGCCCGTCCAGGATGATCTCCGGCGGCACCTCGATCTCGGGAACGCCCGGGAGGAACGACAGCACGACGCCGACGACGACGAGGATGATGGGCGCCGCGACGCCCAGCTTGCGGGCGAAGGCGGCCACGCCGACGATGACCGCGACGGCGATCACCGCATAGACGCCCAGCTCCATCTACTCAGCGTACGGGAGCGGGGTACTGCGCGGCGGGGTCAGCGGGCGCGGAGCCCGTCGACCGCCATGGCGATCACGCGGTCGCGCTGCGCGTCGTCCTCGAAGGCGACGCCGGCGATCCCGGACACCATGCGGATGACGTCGCCGATCGTGGCGTCGTCGCGCAGCTCGCCGGACTCCTGCGCCCGGCGGACCAGCGGCTCCCCCGCGTCGTAGAGGGAGGTGCGGCAGCTCATCAGCACTTCGCTGTCCTTGTTGAGGCCCTCGATGAGCGCGCGCTTGGTGCCGACGTACGTGACGAAGCGGCGCAGCCACGCCTCGACCGCCTCCCACGGCTCCAGCGAGCCGGCCTCCTCGGCCGCGCGGACGACCGCGGCGACCTCGTCGATGTAGACCGCCTCCACGAGCGCGTCGCGCGTCGGGAAGTTGCGGTACAGCGTGCCGATGCCGACGCCCGCGCGCCGGGCGATGTCCTCCAGCGGGGCACCCGGTCCCTGCGCCGCGAACGCCTCGCGCGCCGCCGTGAGCAGCGCGTCGAAGTTGCGCCGGGCGTCGGCCCGCTGCGGGCGGGCGACGGTGGGGGTCTCGGTGCCGGTCACGGCGGGGTCCTCTCGGGTCGACGAAAACGGGGGCTTGCAAACCGGAGGCCGCCTCCGGTACTGTGGAACCCGTAACCGGAGGAACCCTCCGAACGGAGCCTCCCTCCAATTGTACGCCTCCTCGGCATCTCCTCGAGAAACGGAAACCACCGGATAATGTCTCGATCCCACCCGGGCCTGACCTTCGCCATCCTGGCGCTCAGCGTCGGCTCCTTCGCGACGCTCCAGTCGCTCGTCGTCCCCGTCCTCCCCGTCATCCAGTCCGACCTGCACACCACCACCGCGGGCGTCACCTGGACCATGACCGCGTGGCTCATCGCCGCCGCGGTCGCCACCCCGCTGCTCGGCCGGGTCGGCGACCTGGTCGGCAAGCGCCGCATCCTCGTCCTCGCGCTCCTCGCCGTCGCCCTCGGCAGCGTGGTCGCCGCCGTCGCGCCCACCATCGGCGTCGTGATCGCGGGCCGCGTCATCCAGGGCCTCGGCGGCGCCATGTTCCCGCTCGCCTTCGGAATCATCCGCGACGAGTTCCCCGCCCGGCGCCTGCCCTCGGCCATCGGCGCGATCGCCTCCATCATCGCCATCGGCAGCGGTCTCGGAACGGTGCTCGCGGGTCCGCTCGCCGCCGCGCTCAGCTGGCGCGGGCTTTTCCTGCTCCCGGTCGCTCTGACGGTGACCGCGGCCGTGCTCGCCCTCATCTTCATCCCCGAGTCGCCGACCCGCGCAACCGGAGGCGTGAACCCGTGGGCGGCCGTGCTGCTCTCCGGCTGGCTCGTCGCGCTGCTGCTTCCGCTCAGCACGGGCGCGCAGTGGGGATGGTCCTCGCCGGGCGTCATCGCCCTGTTCGCCAGCGCGGCCGTACTCCTCGCGGCCTGGATCGTGGTCGAGCTGCGCTCGCGCCACCCGCTGGTCGACATGCGGCTCATGCGGGAGCCGGGCGTCTGGTCAATGAACGCCGCCGCGATCTTCATCGGAGCCTCGATGTTCGCCGTGTTCGCCTTCTTCCCGCGTTTCGTGCAGACCCCGGTCTCGACCGGCTACGGCCTCGGAGCGTCGGTCGCGGAGTCCGGGATGCTGATGCTCCCGATGCTCGTGACCATGGCCGTGACCGGCTTCCTCAGCGGACCGCTCGCCCGCTTCGTCGGCTTCCGCTCGCAGATCGTGCTGTCGGCCGTCGTCATGGGCGCTGCGAGCCTGTCGCTGGCGTTCCTGCACGGATCGCTCCTCGCGGTCGCCGCCGCCTCCGGCCTGTTCGGCGTCGGTCTCGGACTCATCTACGCGGCCATCACGAGCGTCGTGGTGCAGAGCGTCCCGCCGACGCAGACCGGCATCGCCAGCGGGATGAACGCCAATCTCCGCACGGTCGGCTCGGCCGTTGGCGCCGCCGTGATGACCGCGCTGGTCACCGGCGCGATCGCCCCGGACGGGCTGCCCGCCGAGAGCGGCTACACGGAGGGCTTCGCGACGGCCGGCGTGCTGGCGCTCGCCGCGGGCGCGGTGACCGTCGTCGCCGCGTTCATCATGCGGGCCCGCAGCGCCGCCGCCGCGACGACCGTGTCCGTCGATCCGGCGACCGCGGACGTCGAGGCCGCCGGGGAGCTGGCGCTGCTCGCCGACCCGTCGCTCGCCGAGGCGGCCGACATGGCCCGCCTCGCCGCCAAGGTCGAGGCCGACTCCGGCCGCGCCGACACCCGCCGGGAGACTCTCGAGCTCGCCTGACGCCGATCGTTCGAGAGGGCCGCGGATCCGCTCCGCGGCCCTCTCGCGCGTCCGTGGGTCAGCCGTGGAGCGCGGCCGCCTCGCTGCGCCAGCGCACCAGAAGCGCCCACGGGTCGGGCGCTCCCTCCCTCAGTCGCGCCACGTGGGCCAGCAGCGCCGCATCCGTCTCGAACCACTCGGTGCCCGGGATGCGCAGCGGCGCGAACTCCGCGTGCCTGCGCTGTTCGAGCATCCGGTCGCCGCGCTCGAACGCCAGCACCTCGTCGTGGGGGAGGGCGGAGAACCGCTGGGCGGGGTTGGCGGTGGTGCCGATCTTGATCCGGTCGCGGTAGCGGAGGTAGTAGACGACGTCGATCCGGGATGCGACGGCCGAGTCGGGCGGCGGCTCGCCCACCCGCCACTCGCACACGGCGCACAGCCAGCCGGACGGGTAGCGGACGCCGAGCCGCGACCCGCAGAACGCGCAGGGCGACGGGAGGACGTCCGTCACGCCGAGGTCGGCATCCACCCAGTCGTGCGCTTCGAGCAGGTGCGTGAGGCACAGCGCCAGCGGCGCGCCGGGATGCGCGGGCCGGCCGCAGAGCGCGCAGGGCGTGTCCATGCCGCGAGGCTAGCCCCGGCCGCCGACAGCGCCGGTCAGCGCGGCGGCAGGCAGCGGATGAGGTCGAGCTCGCCGCTGAGCGACACCGGCCCGTCGCCGTGCGCGGTGAGCACGGTCGCCCCGCGTCGCAGCGGGATAGAGACCTCTGCCGTCTCGAGTGTTCCGGCGCCGTCGAGCACGACCAGTACGGAGAAGGACGCGTCGAGCTCGCGGTGCCCGGCGACGCGGACGCGCTCCGCAGCGAAGAACGGGTCGGCGTCGGCGGGGAAGAGCGTCTCGGCGCCCCGCCCCTGCCGGAGGTCGTGGATGCGTTCGGCCGGCGTGATGTCGCGGACCAGGCCGTCGATCGCGGTATCCAGGTCGAGTCCGAGCAGGGCCTCCCTCTCGGACAGCGTGCGCCGTTCGAGCAGCACCGAGAGATCGGTCGGCTGCTGCAGCTCCACGAGGGTGACGCCCGGGCCGATCGCGTGGGCGAGACCGGCGGGCACCAGCAGCGTGTCACCGGCGGCCAGGGGGACGCGGTTCATCGCATCCACCATGGCGTCCGCATCCTGTCCATGCCACCAGCCGCGTACCTCGGCGTCGCTCACCGCGCGCCGGAAGCCGAGGGCGGCGTAGGCGTCGTCGGCCGCCTCGATGACGGCCCACGCCTCGGTCTTGCCCAGCGGGCTGTCGAGGTGCGCGGCGGCGAACGCGTCGTCCGGGTGGTAGTGCACGAACAGGCGCTCGGCGGTGTCCAGCAGCTTCACGAGCAGCATCGTCCGCGGTCCGTGGCGGTGCACGTGCTCCTCGCCGAGGAAGCGCACCGGATCGGCGGCGACGGCGTCCCGAAGCGTGGTTCCGTCCGGAAGCACGGTCAGTCCGACTCCGCCGCCGGCGAAGACCTCCGTGGTCGAGCCGACGAAGTCCTCCGGCGTGAACGGGCTCGGTTGCTCGGTGCCGCGGAACCGCGCTATGCCGGCTCCGCCGCGGTAGGGACGATCGAGCGGCTGGTTCGGGCCGAGGAGGAGGGGGGTCGCGGTGCTCACCGTCAGCAATCTAGTCCTCCGCCGGACACGGGGCCCGCACACGCATCCCGGGCGCGGAGGCACGCTACGTTGAGGGAATGCGTGCGGGGGACGGTCGATCGGGTCGCGCCCGGTCCTTCTGGCCCCAGCGCAGCCGAGCACAGTCGGGTGCGCTCGCCGCCACGGGCCTCGTGGTGGTCGTCGTCGCCTTCCTCGCCTCGGTCATGACCGGCCTGGCGCTGCGCTCGCCCGACGCCGCTGTGCGCGCCACGATCGCCGAGGAGCCCGCCGCGGTCACCTCCCTCGCGGTGCAGGCGTCGCGGTCGACGGATGCGGCGACGCAGGATGAGGCCGTGCGGCGGGTGCTCCGCGAGCAGTTCCGCGGCGCGTCCGTGCGCGTCGCGTCGAGCTCCTTCGTCCCGTCCGCCGCGGTGACCGGGGGAGGGTCGGCGTTGCTGCTGGTCACGTCCGACGACCTGCGGAAACGGGTGCAGCCGACCGAGGGCCGGTGGCCGTCCACGGAGGCGGAGGTCGCCGTCGACACCGCCTTCGCCCGCGCCCACCGCGTCTCCGTGGGCGACACGCTGGTGTTCGCGGGCCAGGATGCGGCGGTCCCGGTCACCGTGACCGCGCTGTGGCGCCCCGCCGACCCCGGCGCGCCGGCGTGGCTGGGGTTGACCGACGGCGCGGGAGGGACGGACGGCCGCGTGATCGTGCCGGACGCGGTCGCTCACGCCGCCGGCGACGGTATCGCCGCCCAGTGGGTGCTCACCCCGGACGCGACGGACGCCACCGCCGCACAGCTGCTACGCCTGCGCTCCGGCTTCGACGGCATCGCCGACGCGCTGAGCGAGGAGCCGTCGGCCGCGGCCAGCCCGTTCTCGTCGACCGGACAGGGCGCGGCGACCGTCGCCGCAATGCAGCGGTCGGTGGTCGCGCTGCAGGCCGTCATCCCGGTGCCGCTGACGGTGCTCGCCGTGTGCTCGGTCATCGCGCTCGTGCTGCTCGGACAGCTCCTCGCAGGTGCGCGCCGGGTCGAGACGCGCCTGCTGCGCTCGCGGGGAATGACGGTCCGCGCGCTCGCCGTCGCGTCCGCGCTGGAAGCCGCGGTCGTCGCCGTGGCCGGGGTCGCGGTGGGCGCCGTCGCTGCCCAGCTCGTCCTGCTGCGGCTGGTCGGCGGCCCGGGGGCAGGCGCATCCGGAGTCCTGGATGTGGCCCTGCCGGCCGTCGCCGCTCTGCTGGCCGCCGTGCTCGCAGCGGTCGTCACCATGGTCGTCTCGGTGCGGTCTCTGACGGACGCACCAGGCGCGGTGGAGGCGGGCCGCTCGCGCACCGCGGTCTCCGCCGGCCTCGCCGTGCTCGCGGTGATCGCCGCCGCGGTGACCCTCTGGCGGTTCCTCGTGTTCAGCTCGTCCGGGTCGCTCGCCGACGGCACAGCGGGGGTCGACCCCGCGGGCGTCGTGGCCCCGGCGGCGGTGCTGTGCGCGATCGCCCTGGTCGGTCTCTCGCTGTTCGGGCCCGCCGCCGCAGCCGTCGAGCGGCTCGCCGGACGGGGACGCGGCGTCGCCCGCGTGCTCCCGGCTCGGCAGGTGGGGCGCGGCATCGCGCTGTTCGCCGGACCTGTGGCGCTCATCGTGCTGGCGGTGGGCTCGCTGAGCTTCGCCGCCGGGTACGCGGGGACCTTCGCAGGCTTCCTCCGCGACTCGACGGTGCTGGTCCAGGGCGCACCCGTCCGCGCCGATCTGGGAGCGAGCGGGACGCCGCGATCCGCCTCCGACCTCTCGCCGGCGGCCGCGTTGCACCGACCGGGCGTCACGGTCTCGCCGGCCATCGTGGACGACGCCACCGTGGGCGACACTGACGCTGCGCTCGTCGTGGCAGACACGCGTCTGCTCCCCGCGCTCACCCCGGTCGGGTCGTACCTGTTCGACGGGAGCGCGGCGGCCGCGGATCTGCATGCCGCGAACGGCATACCGGGCGCCGACCTGTCGTCGAGCGGCCGCACCCTCCGGTTGCGCGCGGTCGCAGCGGCGGGATCCGGGTCGGCGACGGCGACCGCGGTCACGGGGTGGTTCGCTACGGACGCCGGAGAGGCGGTCCCCGTCACGGCGTCGGTCGCCGCCGACGGGACGGCCTCCCTCGCGGTGCCGTCGAACGGCGCGGCCCGCCTTGTCGCCGTGGACTTCGCCGTGGCGCCGGTCGGCGCGGTGGACGTGAAGGTCGCCGTGACCGGGCTGCCGCGGGCCGCCGACGCGTGGACCCTCGCCGCAGGCGCCTTCGGGTCGTCGACGCCGTTCCGCGCGGCGGGCGCAGCGGCCGCCTCCGCCGCCGCGCTCGACGCGCCCGCCTCCGTCCGGTTCGTGCCGGGCGATCCGCCGCCCCTCCGCTTCGCGGTGACCTCGGCGCTGGCGGCCGACGACGACCTGGCCGTTGGCCGTCGGATCGAGGTCCGCTCGCCGACCGGGGACCTCACCGGCACCGTGGCCCGCGTCGTCGCCGCCGTCCCCGGCACGCCTTCCGAACGGGCCGTCCTGGCCGACTACGCAGCCGTGGCGGCGCAGCTCCTGCGCACCACCCCGTCCGTCGCTCGCGCCTCCTCGGTGTGGGCGTCGGGCGGCGACACGGCGGCGACGGCGGCCGCCCTGTCCGGTGCGGCGGATGGCCAGGCGGTCGTCACCACCGCAGACGGCGGGTTCGTGTCGCGCTTCCTCGGCGGCGCCGTCCTCAGCACGTGGCTGGGAGCAGCG
This sequence comes from Leifsonia xyli, assembly GCA_001647635.1. NCBI lineage: Bacteria > Bacillati > Actinomycetota > Actinomycetes > Micrococcales > Microbacteriaceae > Leifsonia > Leifsonia xyli. Next base: position 2,912,188 of record CP014761.1, read on the forward strand.
GGATGCGCGGCGCTCGCTCTCGCCGCCGTGGCCGCGGCCGTCTCCTCGGCTCTCCGGCGCCGCCGCGGAGAGGTGGTGGTGCTGCGCGCTGTCGGGCTCTCCGGTCGCCAGCAGGCGTGGACGCGGCGCCTCGAGGTCATCGGGGTGACCGTCGCCGCCGGCGTGTTCGGCCTGCTCGGCGGCGTCGCCGTCGTGCTCCTGGTGGGCAACACCCTCGCCCGGCTCTCGGTGGTGACCGCGCCATCCACCCTCTCCGTGCAGGGACGTGTGGATCCGCTCGGGCTCGGCCTGGGGCTCCTGGTCCTGGCGGCCGCTCTCGCCGCCGCGGTCTGGGCGTACGGATCCGCGGTGCGGCGCCAGGCCGCCGACACCGGATACCGGGAGGAGACCCGATGAGCCGGCCGGTGACCGACGCGCGGCTGTTCCTGCGCTCGCTGCGCGCCTACGCCGGCGGACTGGCACTTCTGGCGGTCGTCGCCCTCGTCGCCGCAGCGGCGCTGGCCGCGTGGCCGCGCGCGGTGAGCGGCATTCTCGGCGGCGAACTGCGCCACGACCTGCAGCAGGCGGGAGCGGGTGGCCGGGACCTCAGCGCACCCGTCCGCACCGGCTTCCTGTCGGCGGGGCCGATGGTCGACCCGGCGCGCCTCTGGGATCAGCTCCCGGCGATCGGCGCGTCCGTGCACAGCGCGATGAGCCCGGCGCTCCGCGCGGTCACCGCGGCCGGCGACTCGTCGGCTCGCAGCGACGACCTGGCGACCACGTCGCCCGCCGGCGCACGACCCCTCGACCACTACGGCGTCTCCCTCGAGGCCTACCGGGGCCTGCGGCAGCAGGCGCGGCTCGCGCAGGGGGAGTGGCCGACGGCGGCCGCAGGCGGCTCCGTCCCCGTCGTGGTCACCACCGCGACCGCGAAGCTGCTCGGCTGGAAGGTCGGCGAGACCCGGGAGTCCGGGGCCGGTCAGGGCGGATCGCTGATCCTGCGCCTCGCCGGCACCATCGCGCCGAAGGACACCGCCGCCTCCTTCTGGGACCTCGACCCCGTCCGCGACCTCGGCCACGTCTCCGGAGGCGGCGACAGCCCCAAGAGCTTCGTCGGCATCGCCTGGGTCGACCCCGCATCCTGGCCGGACCTCGCCCCGCGCTTGGACGCCACCTCTGCCGAGATCTGGTACCCCGTCGAGCCCGACCGCTTCACGGCCGAGACCCTTCCCGCCGTGCGGAGCGCGCTGGGCGGCTTCCTGGCCGCGCCTCCCGTCGTCTCCGCCGGCGGAGCGAGCGTGCGGCTGCCGTTCGCGACGGCGGTGCAGCAGACCCTCGACGACTTCATGGCGCGCGCACAGCCGGCGCAGACGCTCTTCGCCATCCTCCTCAGCGGGCCGCTCGTGGTCGCACTGGCCGTGCTCGCGCAGGGCGCACGTCTCGTCGCCGAGCGCCGCAGACCCGCCCTGGCTCTCGCTGCCGCGCGCGGCGCGTCGCCGGGTCGGCTGCGCACGGAACTCGCCGCTCAGGGCGCGCTCGTCTCCATCCCGGCGGCGGCGCTCGGCTTCGCGATCGCGCTGCTCGTCACGCCCGGCGCGCAACCGCTCGCGACGCCGCTGGCGCTCGCCGCCGTCTGCGCACTCCTTCCTCCGCTCGCCCTGGTCGTCGCGGCCGGCTCGCTCGACCCGGCCGCGCGGGCCTCGCGGCGCCGTTCCCGCTGGGCGTGGGTCGCCGAGGTCGTCGCCGTCGGCCTCGCGGTCCTCAGCGTCGTGCTCGTGTCGCGCCGCGGACTGTCCTCGACCGGGGCCGGCCTGGCCGTCGACCCGCTCGCCGCACTGACCCCGGTGCTGGTGGCGATCGCCGCTTGCGTGCTCGTCGTGCGGCTCACCCGCCTCCCGCTCGATGGGCTGGCGCGCGGCCTGCACCGCGGCCGTGGCCCGGTCGCCTTCGTCGGAGCCTCCGGGACGCGCGGAGCGGGCTCCGGCGTGCTCTGGCCCGTGTTCACCCTGGTCGCGGGCGTCAGCATCGCGCTGTTCTCGGTGAGCATGCTGGCGACCTCGACCGCCGGGCTCGCCGAGGGCGCGCGCATCCGGGTCGGCTCCGACCTGTCGCTCACCGCCGCGACGACGCTCAGCGACGCCCAAGTGGATGCGGTGAAGCGCCTCGACGGCGTCGAACGGACGGCGACGGTCGACTGGGCGGGAGGCGTCCGACTCTTCGCCGGCGGGGTGACGTCGGACGTCTCCGGCTACCTCGTCGACCCCCGGGAGCTCGACGCGGTGCAGTCCGGCCTGCCCGCCGACGCACGGCTCTCGGACGCGCTCACCGGCGGCATCCGGGGCCGGACGGGCGCCGCGCTCGGGGGCTGGTCAAGCCAGCTCCCGATCACCAGCGCCCTCATCGTCACCGGCGGCACCAACGTCCACCTCGGTGTGACGGAGCTCGACCACCTGCCGGGCGTGTACGTGCGCGACGGCGAGTGGGTGTTCCTCGATCGCACGACCCTGCCTGCGACGAGCGGTGTCACCGGCGAACCGCAGACCGTCCTCGTCAAGCTCGGCGCGGGAGCCGATGCCGCTCGCGTGCACGCCGAGCTGCAGCGGATCGGCGGGTCCGGCGCGCTGGTGGGGGATGCGATCGCGGAACGCGACGGGCTCCGGAGCGCGCCGCTCGTCTCCGGCACCGAGCAGGTCGCGCTGCTGTCGATCGCGCTCACGGTGCTGCTGTGCATCGCGGCTCTGCTGCTGACCCTCGTGCTGAACACCTCCGCGCGCATCCGGCTGGTCGCCACGCTGAGGACCATCGGCTACAGCTCGCGGCAGACCGCCGGGGTGCTCGCCTGGGAGTTGGGCCCCGTGCTGGTGATCGGCCTCGCAGCCGGGGCGGTCGTCGGGCTTCTGCTGCCCGCCGTCGTGCTCGACCCGCTCGACCTGCGCGGTTTCACCGGGAGCCCGGTCCAGCCGCCGGTCGTGCAGGACCCGCTGCTCGTCGCCGCTGCGCTCGCCGGCTTCGCCGTCGTGGCAGCCGTGGCGACCGTCGTCGTCCTCGCCGGAGCGCGCCGCCGCTCGCCGGCGACCGTGCTGAGGAACGCAGGAGGAGAATGACCACCGTGACCCCCGACCGGGCCGACTCGGCCACCCGCGCCGATGCGGCCGTCCGCGTCGACGCGTCGATCCGCTGCGCCGACCTGGTCCGCATCTTCACCGCCGACGGCGTCGAGGTGCAGGCGTTGCAGGGCCTCACCCTGCGCGTCGACAGCGGCGAACTCGTCGCCATCGTCGGCGCCTCCGGCTCGGGCAAGTCGACGCTGCTCGGCATCCTGTCCGGACTCGACAAGCCGACGGCCGGCTCGGTCAGCGTCGCCGGGCGCGACCTGCTGGCGCTCAGTAATAAGGAGCGCGTCGATTACCGGCGCCGGACCGTCGGCTTCGTCTGGCAGCAGACCTCGCGCAACCTGCTCGGTTATCTCACCGCCCGCGAGAACCTGGCACTGGCGATGTCCGTCGCGCGCACCCCGGACCGCGAGCGCCGCGCGACCGCGCTGCTCGATCTGCTGGAGGTGTCGCACTGCGCCGACCGCCGCCCCACCGAGATGTCCGGCGGCGAGCAGCAGCGCGTGGCCATCGCGGTGGGCCTCGCAAACGAGCCCGCCGTCCTGCTCGCCGACGAGCCGACGGGCGAGCTCGACGAGGCCACGAGCGTCGAGGTGCTGGAGGCGATGCGCGGCGCGAACCGCGAGCTCGGCGTCACGACCCTGATCGTCACCCACGATCCGACCGTCTCCGACCACGTCGCGCGGACCGTCCAGATCCGCGACGGCCGCACGGCGACCGAGGTGCTGCGCCGCACCGGCGTCAACGAGCACGGCGACGAGCACACCGTGGCGGAGGAGTTCGCGGTGCTCGACCGCGTCGGCCGCCTGCAGCTGCCGCAAGAATATCTGACGACGCTCGGGATGCGCGACCGCGTCCGTCTCGCGTTGGAACAGGACCACGTGGGCGTCTGGCCACACGCCGACGGGTCCGGAGAGGACGACGATGACCGACACTGACGACCGCGAACCGCTCCTCGTCGCCGAGGGCGTCTCCCGCAGCTTCGAGACGGCGGCCGGCACCGTCACCGCTCTCGTGGATGCGAGCGTGGTCGTGCGTCCGGGCGAGCTCGTCGTCGTGAAGGGGCCGTCCGGCTCGGGCAAGACCACGCTGCTCAACGTGCTCAGCGGACTCGACCGGCCGACCGGCGGCACCGTCCGCCTGGACGGCGTGGAGCTCACCACCGCGTCCGAGGCGCAGCTGGTGGAGCTGCGGCGCCGGAGCACGGGCTTCGTGTTCCAGTCGTTCGGCCTCGTGCCGGTGCTGTCTGCGGCGGAGAACGTCGAGCTGCCGCTCCGGCTGCTGGGGGTGGCCGCCGAGGAGCGGGACGCCCGGGTCGCCGCGCTCCTCGACAGCGTCGGCCTCGCACAGCACGCGCGACAGCGCCCGACCGAGCTCTCCGGCGGCCAGCAGCAGCGCGTCGGCATCGCGCGGGCTCTTGCGGCGGACCCGCGCATCATCTTCGCCGACGAGCCGACCGGCCAGCTCGACAGCATGACCGGCAGCGCCGTGATGGACCTCCTGGTCGACCTCGTCCACGGCCAGGGGATCGCCGCGGTGGTGACCACGCACGACCCGTTGCTGATGGCCCGCGCCGACCGCGTGCTCGAGCTGCACGACGGACGGCTCGGCGGGGAGGCCCGGCGCCGCGGCCGGCATGCGCTGGAGGCGGATGACGTGGCGGTCGTCAGCGGTTAACATCGCGGCAGGGCTACACGTGAGGGGACACGACATGCGTCACGAACGACGGGAACGCGAGGCGGCCGCAGCGGCCGAGGCCGAGGCCGAGCAGGCGATCGCCGCCACCGAGAGCGACGACTCCTTCGTGGATGCGGACGAGTCGCTCGAGGAGGACGAGGAGCGCCCCTGAGCGCTGACCGCGGTCCCCGACCGCATTCTGGCGGACCCCTGTCCCCATCAGTGGGGTACAAACCTGTCCGCAAAAAGGAGGACAAACCCAGATCCCCGACGTACTCTGCGAATAGATGAGCATTGCTCATTCAGTCGCTCAGACGAGGCGTCCCCGGCCGGACGCGGAAGGGGGCGGGGAACATGGTCTCCTTCGCCGATCATCACCGAGGCGCCCCGCATGCCTCCCACCACCGCCACCCCGGTGGTTCGTCGCGCTGACCGTCTTCGTCATCCTGCTCGCGGCCGTCGTGGTCACCGCCGTGGGTGGCGGGACCCTCTACGCGGGCTCGGTGGCGTCGACCTTCGACTCCCACGTGTCGCATCTCCAGAAGGCGTTCCCCGCCGAGACGACCCGGCCCGCCGCGTCGCCCACGGGCGCGGTGAACATCCTGTTGCTCGGCTCGGACTCGCGCGGCGCGCCGACCGGCATCGGGGCGGAGGGTGTGACGAACCAGCGGGCGGACACGATGATGCTCGTCCACATCGACGCCGACCGGCGGAACGTCTACATCATGTCGATCATGCGCGACCTCTGGGTCCCCATCCCGGGGAACGGCACCGCGAAGATCAACGCCGCGCTCGCGTGGGGCGGCACCCCGCTCGTGGTTCAGACCGTCGAGCAACTGCTCGGCGCACGCATCGACCACGTCGCCATCGTCGACTTCGGTGGCTTGAAGGCGATGACGAACGCTCTCGGGGGAGTCGACGTGGACAGTCCCGTCGGCTTCACCACCGTTCGGGCGCCCCACTACACGTTCGTGAAGGGGATGAATCACCTCGACGGCGCCCAAGCCCTCGCCTTCGCGCGCGAGCGCTACGCCTTCGCGACCGCCGACTACCAGCGCGTGGCCGACCAGCAGGCGCTGATGCGCGCCTTCGGGACCAAGGTGCTGAGCCTCTCGGTGCTCGCCGATCCCGGCAAGCTCACCTCGTTCGCCGCCGCCGTGGGCTCGTGCGTCAAGGTGGACCAGGGCTTCACCCTGCAGGCCATGATCGCCCTGGCGGCCAGCATGAAGATCTCCGGCATGTCGAGCATCCACACCTTCACCATCCCGACCGCCGGCACCGGCACGTCGGCCGACGGACAGTCCATCGTGAACGTCGACCCGGCAGCGATGGCGCGGCTGCGGACGGCGCTCGCGCAGGACGCACTGGCGGGGTTCGTGGGGTAGCGATGTCGGTGGTTGACCCTAGTCTTGGGGACACGGAGAAAAAATCTCGAAAACACTACATGTAGTGGAATGACAATCGTGTCATTCGGGTTATATAGTGGGTAAACACCGCGGGAACCGCGGATCACCGACTTCTCAGGGGAGGCCATCATGGACTACGAAAACGACAGCGTTGGCGGCTACTCGGTTCCCGTCGACCCCATGGACCTGCTGCAGTGCGACAGCTGCCAGTAAGGCGCTAGCACCGAGCACGAAGACCCCGGAGGCCACTGGCCTCCGGGGTCTTCCGTTTTCCGCGGCGGTTGCCGGGCGGTCGGTAGAATCGTCCGGTGCCAGTGAATCCAGAGCTGCAGGGGCGGGAGTTCCCGCCGACCCGGCCGTACCTCGTGGGGCGCGAGAAGGTGCGCGAGTTCGCACGCGCGGTCTTCGCCACCGACCCGATCAGCTACGACCTCGACGCCGCACAGGCCGCCGGACACCGCGACCTCGTCGCGCCGCCGACCTTCCCGGTGGTGGTGCAGGAGTCGACGCTCGCCCAGCTGCTCGCGGAGCCGGACGCCGGCATCGACTTCAGCCGCGTCGTCCACGGCGACCAGCGGTTCTCCTTCACCCGCCCCGTGTTCGCGGGCGACGAGCTGACCGCCACGCTGCGCGTCACGTCGGTCAAGTCGCTCGGCGCGCACTCGATGGTGACCGCCGAGTCCACCATCGTCGACGCGGACGGCGCGCACGTCGTGACCGCGATCTCGACCCTGGTCGTGCGAGGAGACGAGTGATGGCGTACTTCGAGGCCCCTGGTGCTCCCGAGACCCCCGACTTCGACGCGCTGAGCGTCGGCGACATCGTCGCCGAGCGCACGTTCGAGGTGACCCGCGACTCCCTCGTCCGCTATGCGGGGGCGTCCGGAGACTTCAACCCGATCCACTACCGCGACGACATCGCGACTTCTGTCGGCCTTCCCGGTGTGATTGCCCACGGGATGCTCACCATGGGTCTCGCGGTGCAGCCGGTCGTCGAATGGGCGGGCGACCCGGCGCTCATCGTCGACTACCAGGTGCGCTTCACGCGTCCCGTCGTCGTCGACCCGTCCGAGGGCGCGACCGTCACGGTCTCGGCGAAGGTCGGACAGCTGGATGCGGAGGCCCGCATCGCGCGCGTCGACCTGACCACCACGTTCGGCGGCGAGACCGTGCTGGGCAAGGCGCAGGTCCGCGTCCGTTTCGCATGACCGACGCCATCCCCGCTCTCGCCGACCTGACGACCATCCGCGTCGGAGGCGTGCCGGACGACTACGTCGCCGCCGACGATCGCGACGCGCTGATCTCGGCGGTCCTCGATGCGCGCGCTTCGGGTGAGGACTGGCTCCTGCTCGGCGGCGGCTCCAACACCGTGGCCAGCGACGACGGCTTCGAGGGGACGGTCATCCACATCCGCACCCGCGGCGTCGAGCGTCTCCCTGCGCCCGAGGGACGCGTCCGGATCCGCGTCCAGGCGGGGGAGCCGTGGGACGAGCTCGTCGCGCTGACCGTCGGCAACGGCTGGTCGGGCATCGAGGCGCTCTCCGGCATCCCGGGGTCGACGGGCGCCGCGCCCGTGCAGAACATCGGCGCGTACGGGCAGGAGATCGAGTCCTCGCTGGTGGGCGTCGAGTTCCTCGACGACGAGAGCGGCGAGGTCGTCTCGCTGACCCGCGCAGAACTCGGCCTCGGCTACCGTACGTCCGTGTTGAAGCGGGGACGGCGCGGGGTCGTGCTGTCGGTGGATCTCGAGCTTGCGAACAACAGCGTGGCCGAGGGGGCCGGCGCTCCTTTGAGCGCTCCTGTGGCGTACGCGCAGCTGGCCGACGCACTCGGCGTCCCGCTCGGGTCGCGGGTGCCCGTCGCCGAGCTGCGACGGGCGGTGCTGGGCCTGCGGTCGTCGAAGGGCATGGTCCTCGACCCGGGCGACCCGGATTCGGTGAGCTGCGGTTCCTTCTTCACCAACCCGATCGTCTCGGAGGGCTTCGCGCGGTCGCTCCCCGCGGACGCGCCGCGCTGGCCTCAGCAGCCGGCCGAACCGGACGCCGTGATCGCGCTCCCGCCGGGCGGCGTGCACCCGCTCGACGTCCCCGGCCTGGCCGGCGGCGAGTACACGGTCAAGCTCAGCGCCGCGTGGCTCATCGAGCACGCCGGGATCCGCCGCGGGTTCGCCCTGCCCGGATCGGGCGCCGGCATCTCGTCCAAGCACACGCTCGCCATCGTCAACCGCGGAGGCGGCACGGCGGCGGACGTGGTGCAGCTGGCCGATTTCATCCAGGCGCGGGTGCAGGCGGAGTTCGGCGTCGTGCTGCAGCCGGAGCCGGTCCTGGTCGGTCTTTCGCTCTGACGGCATCCTCGCGGCAGCTACAGGGCCGATGCCCGTCGAACTCTGAGAGTATTCTCACGCCGGACTCCCTAGGCTGGGTCCACCGCGGCGCGCTTCGCGCCGGACCGGATCGAAGGGGAAGACATGGGATTCCTGGACCGCCTGCTCGGACGCGAGGAACCGCGCCCGAAGGGATCGCAGCAGCAGTACGCCGGCTATCCGGCACCGGGCGGTCAGCCCCAGGCCGGCGGTGGGTCGCGGCCGGCGGCGGGAGCTCCCACCGGGCAGCCCCGCAGCGAGGACGAGATCGCGGTGGAGCGCTACCGCTACCTCCTCCGGACCGCGCCTCCGGAGACGATCGAGCAGGTCCACGAGGAGGCGTTCGCCAAGCTGACGCCCGAGCAGCGCCGCCTGCTGTTCCAGCAGCTCAGCGAGAACGCGCCCGCCGGCGAGCAGCCGCGCGGCGACGACCCCCGCTCGCTGGCCCAGTCGGCGACCCGCTCCGAGCTGCGCCAGCCGGGCACGCTCGAGCGGGCGCTCGGCGGCGGTCCCCGGGGCGGTGGGTACGGCGGCGGGATGGGCTTCGGCGGCATGTTCGCCAGCTCGCTCCTCGGAAGCGTGGCGGGCTACGTCATCGGCTCCGCGCTCGTCAGCGCCTTCCTGCCCTCCCCCTTCGACAACCAGGCCGACCAGGGAGCCGACGGCCAGAACGGCGATAACCAGAACGGCGACAACCAGAACGCCGGCGACAACAACAACGACGGTCAAGGCGGCGACACTTCGGGCGGCGACGGCTCCGGCGGCGATGGTTCGGGGGGCGATGGCGGCTCGGCCGACGCCGGCTCGACCGAGGCGGCCGGCTGGGACGGCGGTGGCGGCGACGCCGGCGGCTGGGGTGGTGACTCCGGCGGCTGGGGAGGCGACTCCGGTGGTGGGGACTGGGGCGGCTTCGGCGGCGGCGATTTCGGCGGCGGCGACTTCATCTGATTCGGCGGCGCCCCCGACTCGGCCCCTCTGACTTACCCGGCGGCCGCCCCTCCTCAGCTGCGCATTGCCGCCGCGAACGGGAGCACGGCTGACGCGCCCGCGCGCAGCAGCTCCTGGCCGGCGACCGTGATCGTCCAGCGGCTGTCGACCAGGTCGTCCACCAGCAGCACGGGAGCGCCGGGCGGCAGTTGCAGTCCGTCGGCCGAGAAGTGGTCCCAGACCGCGGCCAGGCGGAAGGCGCTGTTGCCGCCCGGGGCGCCGGAGGGCGGCCCTCCGCGCCAGGTGAGCGTTCCGGCGAACGGGAGGCGACCCACGGTCGCCAGGCCGCGCGCCAGGGACTCGACGAACTGCGGCCGGCGGCGCGACGGCATCGCGGCGATCGCGGCGGGCCGCGCTTCCCAGTCCCAGTCGGCCAGCACTCGGACGCAGGCATCGAGGAGGGGCTGCGGGACGGGCTGATCGGGGGCGTCGTCGGCGAGGAGTTCGCGGAGGCGGCCGCCCCAGCCGAGGTCGGTGAGACGCGCGAGCGCCCGGCCGGGCTGGAGCTGCTGCTCGGGGCCGAGCTTGCCCTTGACCGGTACGCCGAGGCGGTCGGCGCCGGTCGGCCAGAGCTTGCGGGGTTCGATCTCGACCCCCACCTTGTCGAGCAGGGAGCCCACCTGACTGGCGGCGCCGGCGTCGACGTCGGCAGGGAACCAGACACCGGCGCAGTTGTCGCATCGGCCGCAGGGACCGGCCGCCGGGTCGTCGAGCGCGCGCTGCAGGAACTCCATCCGGCAGGCCGAGGTCGCCTCGTACTCGAGCATCGATCGCTGCTCGGCCTCGCGTGCGGCGGCGATGCGTTCATAGCGCTCCTCGTCGTACTCCCACGGCGCACCCGTGGCGACCCAGCCGCCGCTCACCCTGCGGACCGCACCATCCACGTCGAGCACCTTCAGCAGCAGTTCGAGCGTGGACGCGCGCAGGTCGACCCTGCTCTCGAGCACGCGTGTGGACTGCGGCTGGGCGCCGAGCGCGTCGAGCACCGCTGCCGCCTTCTCGCGCGACGGCATGGACGCCGTGGCGAAGTACTGCCAGATCGCGCGATCCTCCGGGCCGGGCAGCAGCAGCACGTCGGCGTTGTCGGTCGCGCGGCCGGCGCGCCCGACCTGCTGGTAATACGCCACGGGCGAGGACGGCGCGCCAAGGTGCACGACGAACCCGAGGTCGGGCTTGTCGAACCCCATGCCGAGCGCGCTGGTGGCGACGAGGGCCTTCACCTCGTTGCGCTTCAGCCGGCCCTCGAGCTCCTCCCGCTCGGCGGTGTCCGTCTGCCCGGTGTAGGCGTGCGCCTCGTGCCCGGCACGACGGAGCACCCGCGCGGTGTCCTCCGCGGCCGAGACCGTGAGCGTGTAGACGATGCCGCTGCCGGGCAGGTCGGCCAGATGAGACGCGAGCCACGCCAGCCGCTCCGTCGCATCCGGCAGCGGGAGGACGCCGAGGCGCAGCGAGCGCCGTGCGAGCGGGCCGCGGATGGTCAGCACCTCGGACTCCCGCCCCGCGCCCAACTGCTCGACCACGTCGGCCACGACGCGCTCGTTGGCGGTCGCCGTCGTCGCGAGCACCGGCACGCCATCGGGGAGGAGCGCGATCAGATCGCGCAGCCGTCGGTAATCCGGCCGGAAGTCATGGCCCCAGTCGGAGATGCAGTGCGCCTCGTCGACGACCAGCAGCCCGCAGCGTTCCACGAGGGCAGGAAGCTGGGTGTCGCGGAACTCGGGGTTGTTGAGCCGCTCCGGAGACACGAGCAGCACGTCGACCGTGTCGTCTCGCAGGCGGGCGGCCACATCGTCCCACTCATGCCGGTTGGCAGAGTTGATGGTGACGGCGCGGACGCCGGCCCGCTCGGCCGCCGCCACTTGATCGCGCATGAGAGCGAGAAGCGGCGAGACCAGGATGGTCGGCCCGGCTCCGCGCGCCCGCAGGAGCATCGTGGCGACGAAGTAGACCGCCGACTTGCCCCAGCCCGTGCGCTGCACGACCAGCGTGCGCCGATGATCGTCGACGAGCGCGGAGGTCGCCTCGTACTGCCCGTCGTGGAACTCGGCCTCCGGTCGTCCGACGAGGGTGCGGAGACGGAGGAGGGCATCGGTCGCTGTGGTCATGAAGCCATCGTCGCAGGCACGCCCGACGCCGACGCCCGGCGGCCGGGAATCTGTGGAGAACGATTCCCGGCCGCGGTTGTGGACAGCTTCGGCCTACGGACGCACCCGCCGTCGCTGCGCCGCCCGGATGCCGCCCAGCAGCGCCGAGACGACGATGACGAGGCCCAGAAGGGCGGCGGCCAGCGCCCAGGCGGACCCCGGGGTCAGCGATCCCACCCAGAAGCCCACGCGGTCGGCGCGCTCGGCGGACGACACGACGTACAGCGTCGCGACCCCGAAGGCGGTGAGCAGGATCCCCCACACCACCCCGCCCCAGCGGATCGGGGCGGGGGCCGCCGCGGCCGACGGAGGAGTGGGAACGGGTGCAGTGATGTTCGTCTCGGTCATGTCCGTTGCTCCTTCTGGATGGGCGTTCACTGCTGGAGGAGGACGGGGAGGCCCTCGGTGGTGAGGCGGAGGCCGGCGAGGCCGTCCCCCGCGAGGAACAGCGCGGCGCCGGTCAGCACCGCGAGCAGGATCCCGAGGAAGATGAGGAAGCCGCTGCGTCGTCGGGCGAGACCGGCGATCAGCACGACGACGCCGACGACCAGGGTCGCGGCGGCGAGCCCGGCCGCGGTGGTGTAGCGCGCGACATCGGCGAGCTGCGGCCACACGATGGCCACGAGCGAGCCGGCGACGAGCGCGAGTCCGACCGTCAGCCAGCCGATCGCGGCGCCGACACGCGGGTTCGCGGCGCGGAACGCCTCGCGCCGGGCTGCGGCCTCGGCGGTCGCGACCGCGACCTGGGCCCGGAGCTCGGCCGAGCGCTGGGTCTTCACGGCACGCATGTCGGCGGCGAGGCGCGCCTTCCACGCCGCGTGATCGGCCCGCCACTGCGCCTGCCGCTGCTGCCAGTCGGCGACCTCCTCGGTCGTCGCGCCCTGCTGCAGAGCGGGCGGTGGGGTCGGCTCCGTGGCGATGTCGAGCTGCACGGCATCCGGCTCGACCGCGGTGGACGGCGGCGCCGCCGCGGGCGCGCTGGTGGCGGCCGGCGCGGCCGGCGCGGCGGATGCGGTGGCCGCGTCCGCCGGAGCCGCCGGCGACGCCGTCGCAGGCGACGCATACGACGAGTAGGCCCCCGCCGACCGCGCATCCGCCCGCCGCACCCCCACGACGATCAACGCGATCACCGCACCGACCACCACCAGCGTCCAGACGACGCGCCCGACCACGTCGCCCCAGGCCGAGACGTCCCAGAAGGCGCCGTGCGTCCACCACAGCCCGCTCGTCCACGGCAGGAGCGACAGCAGCACCATGACGCCGATGGCCACGATCGGCGGCTCGAAGTCGCCCTCGAAGAGGCTCTGCAGATGGATGCGGCCGTCGCGGTCGGGCAGGAGCGCCCACGCCGCCGCGTAGAGCAGCAGCACCGGCGCGCCGAGGATGCCCGCGACCACCACGATGCCGCGCACGATGAGCGGGTCGATGCCGAGCCGGTAGGCGATCCCGGCGCACACGCCGCCCAGCCAGCCGTCGGCGCGCACGACACCGAGCCCGCGCATCCAGTCGAAGAAGCGCGTGCCGCGGCCGGCGAACCCGGATTGCGGGCCGCCGTACGGGTTGCCGGGCGTCCCCACCGGCCGGGTCTGATCGTTCTCTGACATGCTCCTCATCCTGGCGGCGCGCCGGTCGCGCCGGTATCGGGGGAAGCCCTGACCGCACCCTGATCCCCGCCGGTCGCCCGTGCGGGGCGGGGAAGGGTCTGCTTGGATACCGGCATGTCCACCAGCGCATCCGCCGACCCCCAGGCGCCCCTCCGGCGTCCGGCGCTGGAGCGTCCGCGCTCGTGCGTGATCGGCGGCGTCTCGGTCGCACTGGCGGACCACCTGGGCTGGCCCGTGGCGGCCGTACGCTGGGTGTTCGTCGGGCTGACCCTGCTCGGCGGGGGCGGCGTGCTCCTCTACCTCTGGTTCTGGGCGCTGACGCCGCTGCGCGCGCCGTCCGGCGACGACCCGGCCGAGGGCGTGCGCCGTCGCGTCAACGTGCCGTGGGTGCTGGCGGGAGCGGGCGCCGTCTCGGGGATCGCGGCGGTCGTGCTCGCGGGCGGCGGAGCGCTCGGTCCGGGATTCGGGGCGCTCGTGGCATCGGCCGCCCTCCTGGTCGTCGCGGTGGCCTGGGAGCAGCTGACCGATGAGGAGCCGGCCGCCTTCTCGCCGCTGACGCCGACCGTCTTCCGCATCGCGTGCGGCGCGTTCCTCGTCGTGGTCGCCCTCGCGCTCGCCCTGACGCAGGACGCGGGCGGTCCGGGCGTGCTGTGGCTGGGCATCCTGATCACCACGCTCGCCGGCGTGGCCGTGCTCGTCGCGCCGTGGGGGCTGCGGCTCTGGCGCGAGCTGATCGCGGAGCGCACCGCGCGCATCAAGGAGGAGCAGCGCGCGGAGATGGCCGCCCACCTGCACGACTCGGTGCTGCAGACGCTGGCCCTCATCCAGAACCGGGCGGGTGCCTCCAGCGAGGTCGGGCGCATCGCGCGGGCGCAGGAGCGCGAGCTGCGCGACTGGCTGTACGCCGACGCGGCGGCGGCCGAGGGCGAGGAGCGCGACCTGGCCGGCGAGCTCCGGGATGTCGCGGCGGCCCTGGAGGTCGACCACGCCGTGCACTTCGACGTGGTCTCGGTGGGCGAGCCCGTGCGCCGCGCGCCGTCCGAGCTGGGAGCGGCGGCCCGCGAGGCGATGCTCAACGCGGCGCGGCACGCGGGCGGCGACGTCTCGGTCTACATCGAGCACACCGCCGACCGCGCCGATGTGTTCGTCCGCGACCGCGGGCCCGGATTCGACGTGAGCGCCCTTCCCGAGGGGCGCCTCGGCGTCCGAGAATCGATCATCGGCCGGATGCGTCGTGCCGGCGGCCACGCCACGGTCACCGCCCGCGAGACCGGCACCGAGATCCATCTGAGCATCGACATCCCCAGCGAGACCCCATGAGCGAGACCGACACTCCGAACCCCGTGACCGTGGTGGTCGTCGACGACCACTCCATCTTCCGCTCCGGCCTGCGCGCCGACCTCGACGAACGGCTGGAGGTGGTGGGGGAGGCGGCCGATGTGGATGCGGCGGTCGCCACCATCCTCGAGACCCGGCCCGTCGTGGTGCTGCTCGACGTGCACCTGCCAGGAGGGGCGGGTGGCGGGGGAGCCGAGGTCATCCGCCGGGTGGCTCACGAGGCGCCGTCGGTCCGCTTCCTGGCCTTGAGCGTGTCCGACGCCGCCGAGGACGTGGTGGGCGTCATCCGCGCCGGCGCCCGCGGCTACCTGACCAAGGGCAGCTCCGGACGTCAGGTGAGCGACGCCGTACTCGCTGTCGCGGGCGGGGATGCGGTGTTCTCGCCGAAACTGGCCGGATTCGTCCTCGACGCGTTCGGCGCCGCTGCGGGCGAGCAGGCGGAGTCGACGGACGAGCTCGACCGGCTGTCCGCCCGCGAGCGGGAGGTGATGCGGCTCATCGCACGCGGGTACGCTTACAAGGAGGTGGCCGCCGAGCTGTTCATCTCGATCAAGACGGTCGAGAGCCACGTCTCGGCGGTGCTGCGCAAGCTCCAGCTCTCGTCCCGGCATGAGCTGACGGCGTGGGCGCTGGAGCGCAAGCTCCTTTAGGCCGACCGCTTTGCGGGCGGGCATCGGCGTCACGTACACTTGACGCGGTGGTTGAATCTGCCAAGCTTTTCTGCGCCCTTTTTTGTGACGAATGAGTGCGACGTGAGGTTCGGCGATTCGCTTCTTAGGGCGGTAGCTCAATTGGCAGAGCAGCGGTCTCCAAAACCGCAGGTTGCAGGTTCGATTCCTGTCCGCCCTGCAAGTCGGCACTCTGGTGCCGATCCACGAAAGGTGTAACGAGGTGGCCCGAAAGGTAATCGACGAGCCGAGCGAGGAGATCGTCGCCAACGCGAAGAAGGATCGCGCTGCGCGGCGCAACCCCTTCGCCCGGATCGCCCTGTTCATCCGGCAGGTCATCGGCGAGCTCAGGAAGGTCGTCACCCCGACCCGCAAGGAGCTCTTCAGCTACACCGGCGTGGTGCTGGTGTTCGTGGTGATCATGATGGCTCTCGTGTCACTCCTTGACTGGGTGTTCGGCATGGGTGTCGTCTGGGTCTTCGGAAACCCGAAGTAGACGACGTCGAACGGAGCGCATCCGCTCCCCCCGACAAGAAATGGAATGAATTCAGTGTCTGAGACGAATCGCGACGACGTGGACTGGGCCCCTGCTGCGGAGCAGTCCTCCGAAGACGACGAGGCGCAGACCGGCAACGTCCTCGCGAGCGAGGACGAGGCGTCCGACGCGGCCGAGCACGAGGCGCTGCACGTCGTCGCCGACGACGGCACCGAGATCGACCTCGACGCGGTGCTGGACGCGATGGCGGAGGCTGTCGACCCCGAGGCCGACCGTGCCGTCGACGAGGCCCTCGAGGTCGACGACGAGGAGGAGGCCGCGGCCGCCCAGCTCGCCGTCGAGGACGAGGAGGAGGAGGCCGTCGCCGACCCCTACGAAGCCTTCCGCACCGAGCTGCGCTCCAAGATCGGCAAGTGGTACGTCATCCACTCGTACGCGGGCTTCGAGCGCCGCGTGAAGTCCAACATCGAGAACCGCATGGTCTCGATGAACATGGAGGACTACATCTTCGAGGTGCAGGTCCCCATGGAGGACGTGGTCGAGATCAAGAACGGCCAGCGCAAGATGGTCAACCGCGTGCGCATCCCGGGCTACGTGCTCGTGCGCATGGACCTCAACGAGGACAGCTGGTCGGTCGTCCGTCACACCCCGGGTGTGACCGGCTTCGTGGGCAACGCCCACAACCCGACGCCGCTGCGCTTCGAGGAGGCCTTCTCGATGCTGAAGAGCCTGGTGCAGGTCGAGGCCGCTCCGGCCAAGGGCGCTGCAAAGGGCCAGAAGGCCGCCGCGCGCGTCATCCCCGCCGAGGTCGACTTCGAGATCGGCGAGACCATCACCATCAAGGAGGGCTCGTTCGCGGGCCTGCCGGGCTCGATCAGCGAGATCAAGCCGGAGAGCGGCAAGCTCACCGTGCTCGTGTCGCTCTTCGAGCGCGAGACGCCGGTCGAGCTCAGCTTCGACCAGGTCACGAAGCTCTAGGGAACATCCGGAGCCTCCCCACTGTTTTAGAGAACACCGGGTCTCGGAAGGGCCGAGAAACCGGGAGAGCGTGCAGGGCTGCGGCCTGAAGGCGCTCGAATACACAAAGAAGGAAGAGACATGGCACCGAAGAAGAAGGTCACCGGTCTGATCAAGCTTCAGATCAACGCCGGCGCCGCCAACCCGGCCCCGCCGATCGGCCCGGCCCTGGGTCAGCACGGCGTGAACATCATGGAGTTCTGCAAGGCGTACAACGCGGCCACCGAGTCGCAGCGCGGCAACGTCATCCCGGTCGAGATCACCGTGTACGAGGACCGCTCGTTCACGTTCGTCCTGAAGACGCCGCCCGCGGCCGAGCTGATCAAGAAGGCGGCCGGCGTCGCCAAGGGCTCCGGCGTCCCGCACACCACCAAGGTCGGCAAGCTGACCCAGGAGCAGGTGCGCCAGATCGCCGAGCAGAAGATGGTCGACCTCAACGCCAACGACATCGACGCGGCGTCGAAGATCATCGCCGGAACCGCCCGTTCGATGGGCATCACGGTCGAGGCGTAAGCCCGACCCCCTCAAGACATCTCGTGGAAGAGCCGGCCAGGCTCGCACCACATTCTCGTTAGGAGAAATCACATGGCACAGAAGTCCAAGGCCTACCGGGCCGCGGCCGAGAAGATCGAGGCCGGAAAGTTCTACACCCCCAGCGAGGCCGTCGCCCTCGCGAAGGAGACCGGCTCCGCGAAGTTCAACTCGACCGTCGAGGTCGCGCTGAAGCTCGGCGTCGACCCCCGCAAGGCGGACCAGATGGTCCGCGGTACCGTCATTCTTCCTCACGGTACGGGCAAGACCGCCCGCGTCATCGTGTTCGCCACCGGCCCCGCGGCCGAGGCGGCCATCGCGGCGGGTGCGGACGAGGTCGGCGGCGCCGACCTGATCGAGAAGGTCGCCGGCGGTTACACCGACTTCGACTCGGCCGTCTCCACCCCGGAGCTCATGGGCCAGGTCGGCCGTCTCGGCAAGGTGCTCGGCCCGCGTGGCCTGATGCCGAACCCGAAGACCGGCACCGTCACCCCTGATGTGGCCAAGGCCGTCTCCGACATCAAGGGCGGAAAGATCGAGTTCCGCGTCGACAAGCACGCCAACGTGCACTTCGTCGTGGGCAAGGCCGGCTTCACCGCCGAGCAGCTGAACGACAACATCAAGACCGCTCTCGAGGAGGTCGTGCGTCTCAAGCCGTCCGCCGCGAAGGGCCGCTACATCCAGAAGGGCGCCGTGTCGACCACGTTCGGCCCGGGCATCCCGCTGGACGTCAACGCCATCTGAGTTCGCTCCGCGAACTTCACCGACAGGGTCGGGACCGCGTGCCGGTCCCGGCCCTTTCGGCGTTTTCCGGCTCCCGTCAGGATATTTGCCGAAGGTTGAAGGTTTACTCAGCTCAACCATCGCAACAGAACTGTCTACCCCCTCTTGTGGCGGCAGAACGAGCGGGTTTAGGGTCGCTCCTGTCGCGCGTCGCGCGGCGGCTCACAGCAGAGCCGGTCCCGATACGAAGGATGACATTCATGGCACTTCGCACGACCCGATCCCTCCACAAGAGGGCTCTTGGGATCATCGCCACCACGTCCGCCGTGGTGGCTTTGTCATTGGCGGGGGCATCCGCGGCCGGCGCAGCCGACCGGGTTCCCTATGCCGGCTCCGTCCCGTCCTGGGCTACCGCCGCGAACGACACGGGCGCGGCCCCGGCGGACACCACAGTGCAGGGTGAGATCTACCTGCCGCTGCGCGACCAGAAGGGCGCCGAAGCGCTCGCCAAGGCCGTCTCCAACCCGCTCGACCACGGCTACCGCAAGGCGCTGTCGCCGCAGCAGTGGATCAACCGCTTCTCGCCGACCAAGCCCGACTTCGACGCGGTCGTCAACTTCATCAAGGCGGCGGGCCTGACCATCCAGGGCGTCCCGGACAGCCGGCAGTACGTCGTCTTCCGCGGCACCCCCGAGCAGCTCGGCTCCGTCTTCGGCACTTCGCTGCACACGTTCAAGCACCAGGGCAAGCAGCTGATCGCTCCGGCGTCGGCCCCGTCGGTCCCGGCGGCCCTCGCGAACAAGGTGTCGGCGATCAGCGTCGAGCAGTCGCGCACGACGACGCGCCCCGACTCGATCAAGCAGGGCGACCTCGGCACCACGGCCACGCCCTTCGCGCAGCGCAAGGCCGCGGCCGCTCCGGTCGTCAACGCACCCTGCTCGCACTACATCGGCGAGCACACCGCGACGATGCCGGCCGCGTACGGGCAGACGCAGTTCAACACGAACATCTGCGGCTACACGCCCAAGCAGCTGCGCAGCGCCTACGGCCTCGACGCCCTCGGCGCCAAGGGTGTCAACGGCACCGGCCAGACCGTCGCGATCATCGACGCGTACGCCAGCCCGAGCATCCTGAAGGACGTCAACACCTACTCGCAGCAGAACGGCGAGCCGGGGCTGACGAACTCCAGCTATCAGCAGCTCGTCCCCAGCCCCAGCCAGTTCACCGACCAGGACCTGTGCCAGCAGCCGAGCGGATGGCAGGGTGAGCAGACGCTCGACGTCGAGTCGGTCCACGCCATCGCACCGGGTGCGCGCATCCTGTACGTCGGCGGCACGGACTGCTCCGGCGGCCTCGACATCGCCATGTCGAAGATCCTCGACAACAAGCTCGCGAACATCGTCAGCAACAGCTACGGCAACGTGGGCGAGGCCGTCCCGGCCGACGTGATCCAGGGCGAAGTGAACCTGCAGCTCCAGGCGGCGGGCGAAGGCATCGGCCTGTACTTCTCCAGCGGTGACAACGGCGACGAGACCATCAATCTGGGCTACGCCTCGCCCGACTTCCCGGCGTCCTCGCCGTGGGTGACGTCGGTCGGCGGCACCAGCACCGCGATCGGCAAGAACGGCAAGATCGCGTGGGAGACCGGTTGGGGCAACATCCTCGACAAGGTGCAGAAGGCGTCGGACGGCACGCTGAGCTACACGGCTCCGCTGCCCGGCAGCTACTACGGCGGCGGCGCCGGCGGCGGCGTCAGCGCGATCTTCGCGCAGCCCGACTACCAGCGCGGGATCGTCCCTGCGGGCCTCGCGAACGGCAAGCGCGTCTCGCCGGATGTGGCGGCCCTGGCCGACCCGTACACCGGGTTCCTGATCGGGATCAGCCCGATCGTGGACGACTCCACGCTCACGACCGGCGACTACGAGAACGAGACCTACGGCGGAACGTCGCTGGCCTCGCCGATCGTGGCCGCGCAGATCGCGATCGTGCAGCAGGCCACCCGCACCACCATCGGGTTCGCGAACCCGACGCTGTACGGCGTGAAGCGCATCCTGCCGAACGCGTACCGCGACGTGGTGCCGCAGCCGACGCAGCAGGCGCTCGCCTACACCAGCGCCACCAGCGGGAACAGCTACCTCGTGTCGCTCGACCTCGACAGCTCGCTGAAGACGGCGAAGGGCTACGACGACGTCACCGGCCTCGGCGGCGTCTCCTTCGACCTGCTGAGCTGGGTCGCGCAGGGTCGGCACTAGCCGCATCCCGTCCCATCGCGGGCCGGCCGTCTCCCTCGCGGAGGCGGCCGGTCCGCTGTGTGGGGCTGGTTAGGCTGGGGAGGTGACCGTCACCATCCGCCCCGCCGCCGCGGGCGACGAAGCGGCCCTCGCGGCCGTCGCCGCCGCGACCTTCCCGCTCGCCTGCCCGCCGCACACGACGGAGGAGGCGAAGGCGGCCTTCATCCGGGGGGTGTTGTCGGAGGAGCGGTTCGCCGAGTACCTCGCCGACCGCACCCGGCGACTGCTGATCGCCGAGAATGCGGACGGCGCGGCCGTCGGTTACACGATGGTCAACCTGGGGGAGCCTTCGGACGAGGATGTGCGCGCCGCCATCCACGTGCGTCCGACCGCCGAGCTCAGCAAGTGCTACGTGCTGCCCGGCCATCACGGCGAGGGCGTCGCCGCGCGCCTCATGGCGGGGAGTATGGATGCAGCCGTGACGGCCGGAGCCGACGGGATGTGGCTCGGCGTCAACCAGGAGAACGCGCGGGCCCAGCGCTTCTACGGCAAGCACGGCTTCGAACGCGTCGGGACGAAGCGGTTCCTCGTCGGCGACCGCTACGAGGACGACTTCGTGATGGAGCGGGCGCTCTAGCCCTCGGCGATCTTCACGGCGATCTTGCCGCGGGTGTGGCCGCCCTCGATCGCCGCGTGTGCGTCGGCGATCCGGTCGAGCGGGAAGATCTCGTCGACGTGGACGCGGACGTTCCCGGCCTCGAGCAGGCGTGCGATGACCGCGAGGGTGTTGCCGTCGGGCGCCACCTTGTAGTCGGTGCCCCGCACCCCCGCATTCGCCGCGTCCTCGGCGAAGCCGGGCCAGCTGCCGGTCGGCGCGTTGACGATGAGGCCGCCCGGCCGCAGCGCGGCGAGCGAGCGCGTCCCGGTGTCGTCGTGCACGTTGCCGACCAGGTCGATGACGACGTCGGCGTCGTGCACCACGTCCTCGAAGCGAGTGGTGCGGTAGTCGATGACCTCCGCGGCGCCGAGCGACCGCAGCCATGACGCCTTGGAGCCGGAGGCCGTCGCGATCACGTGCGCGCCGAAGTACGACGCGAACTGCACCGCGAAGTGGCCGACCCCGCCGCTGCCCGCGTGGATCAGCATCCGCTGGCCCTCGTGCGCCTTGGCGACCTCGACGACCATGCCCCAGGCGGTGAGCGCGGCGAGCGGCACCGCGGCCGCCTCGATGTGAGACAGCGTCGCGGGCTTCTTCACCACGCTGAGCGCGGGCACCGACACGTACTCGGCGTAGCTGCCTCCCGAGCGCGGCACGGCCACCATCCCGAACACCTCGTCGCCCGGACGGATGGGATGGGCGCTGTACGGCGACTCCACCACGACCCCGCTGAAGTCGTGCCCGAGCACCGCGGGGAAGGAGTGGATGGCGCCGAACACCCCGCGCCCGGCCCGCGTCTTCGCGTCGATCGGGTTGACGCTCGCCGCGACGACCTTGACCAGGAACTCTGCGTTCACCCTGTCCGGGTAGGCCGTCTCGCCGAGCCGGAGGGCGTCCGGCCCGCCCGCGTCGTCCAGGAGCGCGGCCCGCATCGTCTTCGGCATCAGTCATCCCCTCGTCGAGATCCGTTCCCCGGTCGGTTCCGCCAGTCAATCCTGCTCGTGGGTCGGGGGTGTTACGTTCGGGTCACCACATGTGAACAATCTGTTTCGGATACCCCCAGGACGTTCCCAGGGGCGCGGCCGTTAGGATGCTGCGACCCGGTTCCGCCTGTCCGAAGGCCCGGGGACAACGCCGGCTCGACCCGAGGAGCAACCCGTGCGACGACTGCTGCGGATCGCCCGCGAGCCCTTCGCCGTCCCCGTGCTCGCGCGCGGCTGGCAGCGCGCCGTCCCCATCCTCCTGGGGATCGGGACGCTGTGCGTGCTGGGCGGTCTGGCCATCATCTGGGCCGCCCGGCTCACTGTGCCGTACCCCGTCTACGTGAGCGAGCTGGGCGCGCAGGGCGCACCGACCGCCGCGCCGTTCGCGGTAGCCCTGCTGCTCATCGCCGTCGGCGGGTTCGCGATCGCGGTCGCGAGCGGTCACATCCGTTCATCGGCGCGCTGGCTCGACCGGTGGGCGCCGGCGGTCACGCTCGGCTTCGCGGCGCTGTGCTTCGTGCTCGCCTCGCAGATCACCTGCTCGGCGAACTGCCCGGTGCCGCTCGTCGACCCGCGGTCGACGCCGCAGGACCTCATCCACACGGTTTCCGCGGTGATCGGGTTCGCGGCGGCGTGCTTCGCGATGCTGCAGGTCGGCTTCAGCCGCCGGCTGCCGCGGGTGTCGTGGATGTCGCGGATGAGCTGCGCCGCGGTCGCGGTCATAACGATCGTCGGCGGCCTGCTCGCGATCGTGCGCGTCGGCGCGGACGTGGGCGCGTGGCTCGAGCTGATCGGGACGACGGTCGCAGTGGGCTGGATCGCGGTCTACGCGCTGGCGCTGACACGCATCCCGGTCGGGGTCACCGAGAAGAGCGTGGGCTCGGGCTCCGGTGCGGTCTCCGCCGGTGCCGGCGTCGTGCTCGCGCGTGAGGCGGGCGTCGGCGCGGACGTCGCCTGACGCAGCAGCTCGATCAGGTCGGCCGCGAGGGCGACCAGCTTCTCGATCTCCGCTTCGTCCCGGTCGACCCAGCGGCACTCCGGCTCGTCGCGCAGCGGCACGAAGCCGTCGTGCTGCTCCCAGACGAAGAGGGTGCGCTCGGCGCCCAGCACGTACTGCTGCCACCAGATCTGACGCAGGTAGTGGCGCGGGATGCTGCGCAGCGGCTTGTTCGTGGTCTTGATCTCGCAGAGCTCGATCCGGTCGTCCGTGCGGACGGCCAGGCCGTCGGGGGTCGCGAGGTGGCGGCGGTCGCGCTCGGCGTGGAACAGCAGCTCCGACGGCTGGATGCCGTGCGTGGCGGCGACCCAGGCCGCGATCTCGGGCTCGCGCGAGCGGCCGTGCTGCGTGAAGACGTTGCCGCTGAAGCCGTTGCCGTGGAGCTTGTCGTACATCGCGGCGCGCACGGCACGCGGTGACGACAGCTTCGCCACGTCCGTCGCCGTAATCCCGCGGCTGCGGGCGCGCAGCCAGCCCACGCGATCCGACGACCGGGCGACGACGCGAGCCAGGTGGCCGGTGGCGCCGGGCACCGCGGGGACGACCGGGACGGGGGCCGGGCGGGCCGGGCTCAGATCCGCGAGGACGCCCGGCCGGTAGAGGTCGGCCGAACGGTACGGAGCGGAGTCGAGCACCTGTCCATTGTGCCTCGTCCGGCCGACGCTTGCCGTCACTTCACGCGCGTCGCGCCGACCTGCCTGCGTGCTTCGTCGATGGTCGCCAGCGTCTCGACCGCCTCGGCCAGGGGATGCAGCGGCGACTCCGTGCGCCCCTCGGCCACATAGCGGGCGAGCGCTGCCGCCTCGTACGACATCCCGTCGCGGTGCGGGCGACCATACGGGTCGCGCCAGTGGGCTGCCAGCGTGCCGTCCGGACGGAAGACCTTCAGGCCGCTCGGCCCCCAGAACGGGCTGTCGGTCTCGATACGGCCGTCGCTGCCGTTGATGGTGCCGAGCGAGGGCGTCCCCGCCAGCAGGCTCGTGCTGAGCAGCGCCTGGGCGCCGTGCGCGGACGACAGCACCAGGGCGACCTGCTCGTCCACGCCGCTCTCGGCGAGCGTGCCGGTCGCGATGATCCCCGCCGGGGCCCCGAGGGCGAACGAGGCCCAGGACACCGTGTATACACCCAGGTCGAGCAGGGCGCCGCCGGCGAGGGCCGGGTCCCAGAGCCGGCTGCTGGGGTCGTACCGTACGCGGCCGCCGAAGTCAGCGGTCACGACGCGCACGTCGCCCAGCGCGCCCTGCTCGAGGAGCTGGCGGACGATGTCGGTCTGCGGCAGATACCGCGTCCACATCGCCTCCATGGCGAAGACGCCCGCCTCTCTCGCCGCGGCCACGATCTCCCGCGCCTGCCCGGCGGTCACGGCCATCGGCTTTTCGATGAGGACGTGCTTGCCCGCCGCGATCGCGAGCAGTGCGTGCGCGCGGTGCTCGCTGTGCGGGGTCGCGACGTAGACCACATCCACGTCGGGGTCGCCGACCAGGGCCTCGTACGAGCCGTAGGACCGCTCGACGCCGTGCGCCGCGGCGAAGGCGGCCGAGCGCTCCGCGGAGCGCGAACCGGCGGCGACGACGCGCTGCCGGGTGTGCCGGTGCAGGGCGTCGGTGAAGTCGGCCGCGATCCCGCCGGGCCCGAGGACGCCCCAGCGCAAGGCGGGGGCGTCGTGCGGGTCCGGATGGCGTGGTTCGGGCAGTGCGGCAAGCAGGTCGGTCACGGGTTCCTCCAGGTCCTGGGGTCGGTGTCAGACGGGCTGGGGGTTGGAGACCTCGGGCGCCTGGCGCGCGCCCTCCACCGGAGCCGCCCAGCGCACGCCGTTGGCGAGCACGCGGCGCACCTGCGGGTGGAAGTACACGGGGTATTCCTGGTCGCCGGGGCTGAAGTAGAAGATCTTGCCGCGTCCGCGCGTGAACGTCACGCCGGAGCGGAACACCTCCCCGCCGGTGAACGAGCTGATGAACACGAGGTCGTCCGGCGTCGGGATGTCGAAGAACTCGCCGTACATCTCCTGCGCGTCGATCACGATCGGCTGGTCGACGCCCGCGGCGATGGGATGGGTCGGGTTCACGTTCCACACGAGCTCGCGCTCGCCGCCCTCCGGGTTGCGCCAGCGCAGCGAGCATGTGGTGCCGAGCATCCGGATGAAGATCTTCGAGAAGTGGCCCGAGTGCAGGACGATGAGCCCCATGCCGCCGAGCACATGTCGGCGCACCCGCTCGACCACCTCGTCGGAGACCCGGTCGTGCGCGATGTGCCCCCACCAGAGCAGCACGTCGGTGCCCGCGAGGGCCTCCTCGCTCAGGCCGTGCTCGGGGTCGTCGAGGGTCGCCGTGCGCACGGCGACCTCGTCGCCGAGCAGGTCGCTCAGCCCCTCGGCGATCGCGCCGTGGATGCCGTGCGGATAGATCGCAGCGATCTCGGGCTGGGTCGCCTCGTGGACGCCCTCGTTCCAGACGGTGACGCGCAGGGTCATGGTCATGCTCCTTCGGTGACGGGCGCGAGGCGGACCTCGGCGCCGATGCGTGCGGATTCGTAGGCCGCGTCGATGATGCGGGCGCGTTCGAGTGCGAGGCGGCCGTCCCAGGCGGACCACGCGCTCTCGTCGGCGACGTGCTCGAGGAAGGTCTCCACCACCGCCAGGTGGCCGCGGCCGGGGTCGGCGGTGACCGAGATGTCCTCGCTCTGCTCGCCCTCGCCCGTGAAGATGGTCAGCTCGCCGGAGGGCGCGTAGTCGACCACGCGCAGATCGGCGCCGCCCTCGGTGCCGTAGAGCGTGATGCCGAACTCGTCGCCGGCCGGGCGGTACGCCGCCCAGCTCGTCTCGATCACGATCGACCCGCCGCCTTCGAGGCGCAGCAGGAGGCTGGCGAGGTCTTCCACCTCGTAGGCCGACCCCACCTGCTGCTTGCCCGCGGTCGCGCCGCCGCGCCCGCGGACGCCCAGCTCGGAGTGCGTCACGGCCGACACGGCCGCCACCTGCGGCTCGCCGAAGAGGTGGAGCGCGTAGTCGAGCACGTGCACGCCGATGTCGATCAGCGGGCCGCCGCCCGCCATCTCGCGGTTGGTGAACCAGCTGCCGAGGGCCGGGATGCCCGCCCGGCGCAGCCAGATGGCGCGCGCATGGTACGGGCGGCCGATCTGGCCGGCGTCCACCGCGGCCTTGAGCGCCTCGATGTCGCCACGGCGGCGGTGGTTGAAGGCGACCTCCAGCACGCGGCCGGAGCGGTGGGCCGCATCCACCATCGTCTGCGCCTCGGCGGCCGTGCGCGCGATCGGCTTCTCGCTGAGCACGTGCAGGCCGGCGTCGAGGGCGCCGACGGCGATGGGCGCGTGCAGGAAGGTCGGGACGGCGACGCTGACGACGTCGAGGTCGCCCTCGGCGACGAGGTCCTTCCAGTCGCGGTGCAACCGGGTGAGGCCGTACTTCTCGCCGAGCTCGGCGCGCGGGACGTCCTCCATGCCGGCGATGGCGACCAGCTCGACGCCGGGCAGAGCGTCGTACGCCGCCATGTGCTGCTGGCCGGCCCAGCCGAGGCCGACGACGCCGGCGCGCAGGGGGCGGCCGGAGGAGGTGCTGTTCGTGGTCATGTGCCTTCTTTCGGATTTCGAATCGATTCGATCGTGGTCACGGAGGGGTTGATGGGCAAGGGGCGAACCTCAGCGGAAGAGCGAGCGCGGCGTCCCGGCATCGGGATCCAGGGCCCGCTGCACGACCATGACGGCCGCGCCGATGACGCCCCCGGTCTCGCCGGAGCGGGATTGGGTGATGGTGAGGTGCTGCGTCGCCAGGGGCGTCGAGCGCTGGTAGACGACCTCCCGCATCCCGGCGAGGAGCTGCTCGCCGACGCGGGAGAGGCTGCCGCCGACGACGATCACCGACGGATTGAGGAGGTTGACGCAGGTGGCGACCACCGCGCCGAGGTCGCGGCCCGCCTGGCGGATCGCCTCGAGCACGCGCGGATTGCCTGTGCGCGCCAGCTCCACCACATCGTCGCTGGTGGAGGCGGGGAAGCCCAGCGCGGTCAGCGTGCGCGCGATCGCCGGACCGCTCACCAGCGCCTCCAGGTCGGCATCCTGCTCGCCGTGCCTGGGTGTGTCGGTGCCGAACGGGACGCGCACGTGCCCGAGGTCGCCGGCCGAGCCGAGTGCCCCGCGCTGCAGCCGGCCGCCGCTGATGATCCCCGCGCCGACGCCTGTCGCCACCTTGACGAACAGCAGGTCGGTCTCCTCGGGCCACATCAGCGTCTGCTCGCCCAGTGCGAGGAGGTTCACGTCGTTGTCGACCAGGACCGGCACGTCGAACACCCGCCGGATGTAGCGCGGGATGTCGAACCGGTCCCACCCCGGCATGATCGGCGGATTGACCGGCAGGCCGGTCGAGTGCTCCACGGGACCCGGGACGCCGACGCCCACGCCGATCAGGTCCTCTGGGCGGCGACCGGAGTCGGAGTAGAGCTCGCAGGCGATCTCGAGCGCCCAATCCAGGATGTCCGCGGGCCCGTCGGCGATCGCGAGGCGCTCCGACCGGCTCGCCATGATGTTCCCGGACAGGTCGGCGAGGGCGACCACGCCGTGCGTCGCGCCGAGGTCGATCGCGAGGACGACCCGCGACTCCGAGTTGAAGCGGATCCGCGCCGGAGGCCGGCCGCCGGAAGAGGGGTCGTCCCCGGCAGGGATCACGAGGCCAGCGGCGGTGAGCAGGTCGATGCGGGACGCGATGGTCGAGCGGGCCATGCCCGTCAACTCGGCTAGTTGCGCGCGCGTCCGAGGGATGCCGTCGCGCAGGATCGTCAGCAACTCGGCGGCGTCTGCGGCGACGAGCGCAGAATCGCGCGCGCTGTCGGTCATGACGGTATTGAACCACAGTGTCGTCCCACAGCCCAAAGATATGCATGCATCAGTCGACTTTTGATTGACACCCGGCAGAAGTCCGGCTTGAATGGATCTCGCGCCCTTTCGAGCGCATCCACACCGCAACGAACTCGACGAGGAGAACATGTCGACGTCCCCAGTCTCCGTGCAGCTCTACACGGTCCGTGAACTCCTGACCGAGGACACGGTCGGAACCCTCAGGCGGATCGCCGACATCGGGTTCACCCAGGTCGAGCCGTTCGCCTTCCTCAGCTTCGGCGACGCGCTGCGCCAGGGTCTCGGCGAGGCCGGCCTCAGCGCCCCCACCACCCACCAGGGCTTCCTCGGCGGCGACCTCGACGAGGTCTTCGGCGCCGCGAAGGAGCTCGGCATCCAGACGGTGATCGACCCGTTCGTCGCGCCCGAGAAGTGGCAGACCGCGGAGGACGTCGCGCAGACCGCCGACCAGCTCAACGCCGCGGCCGAGGTGGCCGCCCGCCACGGCATCCGCGTCGGCTACCACAACCACGACCACGAGATCTCCAGCACGATCGAGGGCGTCACGGCGCTCGAGTTCTTCGCCGGCCGGCTCGCGCCCGAGGTCGTCCTCGAGGTCGACACCTACTGGGTGGCCGTCGGCGGCGTCGACCCCGTCGCCTACCTGCCCAAGCTCGGCGACCGCGTCGTCGCGCTCCACATCAAGGACGGCCCCGGCACCCACGACAACAAGGATCAGGTCGCGGTCGGCCAGGGCTCGCTCCCCATCGAGCAGATCATCGCCGCGGCGCCGAACGCGCTGCGCGTCATCGAGCTCGACGACTCGCGCGGCGACCGCTTCCAGGCCGTGGCCGACAGCTTCGCCTTCCTCTCCGCCAAGGGCCTCGCATGAGCCGCGGCGTCGTCGGCGTCGGCGTCATCGGTGCGGGCGTCATCAGCAACGAGTACCTCGGCAACCTCACCAGCTTCCCCGACCTCGACGTCCGGTTCGTCGCCGACATCGACGTCGAGCGGGCGCGGGCGCAGGCGGAGAAGTTCGGCGTTCCCGGCTCGGGCACCGTCGAGGAGCTCCTCGCCGACGACGCCATCGAGATCGTCGTCAACCTGACCATCCCCAAGGTTCACGTCGAGGTGGCGCTCCAGGCGCTCGCCGCAGGCAAGAACGTGTGGAGCGAGAAGCCGTTCGCGCTCGATCGTGCCAGCGGCCGAGAGCTGCTCGAGGCGGGGCACGCCGCGGGGCTCCGCGTCGCGACCGCTCCGGACACGTTCCTCGGGTCGGGCATCCAGTCGGCCCGCCGCCTGGTCGAGAACGGCGACATCGGAGCGCCGCTCACCGCCCTCACCCTGCTGCAGAGCCCGGGTCCGGAGTCATGGCATCCCAACCCCGACTTCCTGTTCCAGGAGGGCGCCGGCCCGCTGTTCGACATCGGCCCGTACTACCTCACCGCTCTGGTGCAGCTGTTCGGTCCCGTGGCCCGGGTGAGTGCGACGGCCTCGAAGGCCCGCGAGACCCGCGTCATCGGCTCCGGCCCCCGCGCCGGCGAGTCGTTCGCCGTCACCGTCCCGACGCACGTGAGCGCGCTCTACGAGTTCGAGAGCGGCCAGACCGCGCAGTCGGTCTTCAGCTTCGACTCCAAGCTCGGCCGGACGCAGTTCGAGGTGGCCGGACTCGACGGCACTCTCGTCGTGCCTGACCCGAACACCTTCGAAGGCGAGCTCATCGTGCACGGGGCGAAGGGCATCGAGACGTTCCCGTCGACCGGCACCACCGCCACACGCGGCATCGGGGTGGTCGAACTGGCCCGCGCCATCCGCGCCGGTGTGCCGGAGCGCGCTTCGGGGGAGCAGGCGTACCACGTGCTCGACATCATGGTCTCGACGATCGAGGCGGGGGAGTCCCGCACGCCCGTCGAGGTCCAGAGCACGGTCGAGGTCGCGCCGGCGCTGCCGGAGGACTGGGACCCGCGCGCGGCGACCCTGGCCTAGGGCGGCGAGATGACGGACGGAACGCATCCGAACATCGCCGCGACGAGCGGCGGACTGACGCGGCGCGAAGAGAGCGCAGCCGGGGCGCGGCTCCGGGTGGCGATCGTGGGTGGCGGCTTCATGGCCGAGGTGCACTCGCGCGCGGCGCGGGCCGCGCGCGCCGAGCTCGCCGGCATCGCGTCGTCGTCGCCGGAGCGCTCGGCGGCCGCGGCGGAGCGCCTCGGCATCGCGCGCGCCTACGGCTCGCTCGACGAGCTGCTCGCCGATGACGCGATCGACGTCGTGCACGTGACCACGCCGAACGCGCTCCATGCCGAGCAGGCGTCGGCGGTGTTGGCGTCCGGCAAGGACGTCATCTGCGAGAAGCCGCTGGCGACCACCGTCGCCGATGCCGAGGCGCTGGTCGCGGCGGCGGAAGGCCGGACGGCGACCGTTCCGTTCGTCTACCGCTTTCACCCGCTGGTCCGGGAGGCCCGCTTCAGGTTCGCCTCGGGGCAGGCCGGCCGGGTGCTCAGCATCAACGCGTCGTACCTGCAGGACTGGCTGCTCGGCGCGGGCGACGACAACTGGCGGGTCGACTCCGAGAAGGGCGGCCGGTCCCGCGCCTTCGCCGACATCGGCTCTCACCTGGTCGACCTCGTGGAGTTCGTCAGCGGCGACCGGGTCAGCCGGGTCTCCGCCACCAAGCGCACGGTGTTCACCGAGCGCGCCTCGCACGCGAACATCACCACCGAGGACGCCGTGGCGGTCGTCGTCGAGACGCACTCGGGCGCGCTCGGCACCCTTCTGGTCTCGCAGGTCGCTCCCGGCCGCAAGAACCGGCTGTGGCTCGAGATCGCCGGCAGCGAGGAGAGCGTCGCGTTCGACCAGGAGCAGCCGGAGACGCTGTGGGTGGGCCGCCGCAAGGGCAGCCTGATCATCCCGCGCGACGCCGACCAGCTCAGCGACGATGCGGCACGGCTGTCAATCGTGCCTTCCGGGCACCCGCAGGGCTACCAGGACGCGTTCAACGCGTTCGTCGCCGACAGCTACGCGGCGGTCGCCGGCGAAAGCCCGGACGGCCTGCCGCGCTTCACCGACGGCCTTCGGGCCGTGCGGATCACGGACGCAGTGATCGACTCGGCCGAGTCGGGCACCTGGATCGAGATGGGAACGGATTGATGACGGACGCCCTCGCAACGGACAACACCTCGGGTCGGACGCACCCGGTCACCCTGTTCACCGGCCAGTGGGCCGACCTCACCCTCGAGGAGGTCGCGAAGCACGCCTCCGAGTGGGGCTATGACGGACTCGAGATCGCCTGCTCGGGCGAGCACCTGGATGTCTGGCGCGCGGCGGAGGACGACGACTACCTGCAGGGCCGCCTCGATCTCCTCGACCGCTACGGGCTGAAGGTCTGGGCCGTCTCCAACCACCTCAAGGGTCAGGCGGTCTGCGACGACCCGATCGACTTCCGCCACCAGGCGATCGTCGGCTCGAAGGTCTGGGGCGACGGCGACCCCGAGGGTGTCCGCCAGCGCGCAGCCGAGGAGCTCAAGCTCACCGCGAAGGTCGCCCGCAAGCTCGGCGTGGACACCGTGGTCGGCTTCACCGGTTCGAGCATCTGGCCGTACGTGGCGCAGTTCCCGCCGGTGCCCGCGTCCGTCATCGACGCCGGCTACCAGGACTTCGCCGACCGCTGGAACCCGATCCTCGACGTGTTCGACGGCGAAGGTGTGCGGTTCGCGCACGAGGTGCACCCGTCCGAGATCGCGTACGACTACTGGACCAGCGTCCGCACCCTCGAGGCGATCGACCACCGCGAGGCCTTCGGCTTCAACTGGGATCCGTCGCACATGATGTGGCAGGACATCGACCCGGTCGGCTTCATCGTCGACTTCCAGGACCGCATCTACCACGTCGACTGCAAGGACACGCGCCTGCGCCCGAAGAACGGCCGTGCCGGCGTGCTCGGCTCCCACCTGCCGTGGGGCGAGCCCCGCCGCGGCTGGGACTTCGTGTCCACCGGTCACGGCGACGTGCCGTGGGAGGACGCCTTCCGGGCGCTCGAGTCCATCGGCTACGCCGGCCCCATCTCGATCGAGTGGGAGGACGCCGGCATGGACCGCCTGCACGGTGCGAAGGAGGCGGTCGGCTACATCCGCTCTCTGCTGTGGAAGCAGCCGACGGCGTCGTTCGACGCCGCGTTCAGCAACCAGGACTGACGCTCAGCCGCCGACCCGGAACTCCGAGAGCACCGGGTCGGCGGAGTGGCGCGCCCTGCCCGCCCGCGCGTCTCATGCGACGTCGAGCACCCACGTCACCCCGAAGCGGTCGGTCAGCATCCCGAAACCCGCCGACCAGGCGGATGCCGCCAACGGCTCGACGACGGTAGCGCCGTCGGCCAGGCGGTCCCAGTAGTCGCGGACCTCATCCAGACTGGACCCGCGGACGGAGACGAAGAACGACTGACCCGTGAGCGTCAGGCCGTTCTCGCGGCGGGTGGCCTCGCTCGCGGCCGGGCCGTTCGCTCCCGGAACGTCGTAGGCCATGAGCCGCAGTCCCGCGGGCGAGTCGACACGGCCGAAGATGACACGGGTCGCATCCGGAGCGTCGGCGGGCATCCCGAGCTCGCCATAGGTGGTCGTGGTGGCGGTGCCGCCGAACGCAGCGGCGTAGAAGTCGAGAGCCTCGCGGGCGCGGCCGTCGCGGAAGTTGAGGTGGGTGGTGGTCTCGATGGTCATGATGTCCTCTCGGTGCCGGGTCCGTCCCGGCTCCGCCAGCCTCACAGCAGAAGAGGACGCGATCGGTCCTCTTCTGGGGTGAGAATCGGATCATGACCGCCACTTCGTCCCGCATGCTCGAGATGCTGTCGCTCCTGCAGGCGCGCCGAGACTGGCCCGGCGCGGAGCTCGCCGAGCGGCTGGCGGTGACCACCCGCACGGTGCGTCGCGACGTCGAACGGCTCCGCGGGCTCGGTTACCGGATCGAGACGCTGAAAGGGCCGGCCGGCGGCTACCGGCTCGGCGCGGGCTCCGAACTTCCGCCCCTGCTCTTCGACGAGGAGCAGGCGGTGGCGGTCGCGGTCGCGCTGCAGAACGCCGGCGCGTCGGGCGCGGCCATCGAGGAGGCGGCGGCGCGCGCCCTCGCCACCGTACGGCAGGTCATGCCCTCGCGCTTACGCCACCGCATCGACGGCCTCCGCTTCGACCGGCCCGCGGGCCCCCAGGAGTCCGTAGCGCCGGACGTGCTCACGGCCGTCAGCGACGCCGTCCGCGCGCGGAGGGTGCTGCGGTTCGACTACGCCGACGCCGACGGTCCCGCCCGGCGCACGGAGCCGCGCGGCCTGGTCGCCCGTGATGGGCGCTGGTACCTCGTCGCGTGGGACCTCGACCGCGACGACTGGCGGATCTTCCGCCTCGACCGTCTCCGCCCGCGCGTCCCTGCCGGCGGCCCGTTCCGCGAGCGCCCCCTCCCGAACGGAGACGCGGTCCGCTTCGTGGATGCGCGGTTCCGCGGCTCGGACGGCGACGGCTGGCCCTGCACCGGCGAGGCGATCCTGCACGTGCCTGCGGCCGAAGCGGCGCTCTGGCTGCCGGACGCGGTCGTGGAACCCCGAGGCGACGCCGCCTGCCGCGTGATCGCCGGATCCTGGTCGTGGATGGGCTTGGTGGCGTCGCTCGCACGCTTCGACGCCGCGTTCGACATCGTCGGACCTCCGGAGTTCAGGGAAGCCGCTGCGGTTCTTGCTCGTCGCTCGGCTGCCGCCGCGACCGTCGGTCCAGCACCCACGCCCGCGCACCCGCGACGATCGACGCCAGGATGACGACCCCGGCGACGATGTAGGCGACCGGCCGCACGCTCGGGTTCACCGCGGCGAAGTAGCCGATCACGGTGATGAGAACGCTCCAGCTGAGCGCCCCGACGACGTTCGCCGTGAAGAACCGCCAGTACTTCATGGCGCTGATCCCGGCGATCGGCGGGATGAACACGCGGCCCCACGGGATGTACCGGCTGATGACCACCGACCACCAGCCGAACAGCTCGTAGAACCGCTCCGCCCGGCGCACCCCGGCCTGCACCCACCGTCCGCCACGGGCGGCGAGGTACGGGCGACCCAGCCGCCGCCCCAGCCAGAAGCCGACCTGGTCGCCGAGCACCGCGGCGATGCCGACGCCGATGGCGAGCACCCAGATCGACAGCTCGGGGTGCGTCCCGGTCAGAATGCCGGCGCCGAACAGCAGCGAGTCTCCGGTGATGAACGGGATGAAGACGCCGACGAACAGCGCGGTACCGGCGAAGACCAGTCCCCAGACCGCGAGGTAGAACACGATCGGGCCCACGTCGCCGAGGAAGTTCGCGAGGTCGTGGGCCATGATCCGAGCGTATCGGGCGGCCGCGGCGGCGCGTCAGCCGAAGTCGACGTCCGCCGCGTCCACGACCTCGGCCGTGCGTCCCGGTGCCCGGTGGTTCGCCCAGTAGAGGTTGGTGTGGGCGATCACGAGGTCGGGCGTCGGCGCGCCCCACTCCGACAGGTCTTCGGTCGTGTGCGAGTCCCCGACCAGGGTCACGTCGTACCCGCGCACGAGCCCGCCGTGGATGGTGGACCGGATGCACTCGTCGGTCTGCGCGCCCGCCACCACGAGCCGCCCGACGCGGGCCTCGGCGAGCACCGACTCCAGGTCGGTGTCCTCGAACGAGTCCGCGTACGTCTTGTGGACGACGGCCTCGGCCTCCTCCTGCGTCAGCTCGGGCACGAACTGCCAGCCGTCACTGCCGATCGGCATGTTCTCGGCGTCGGAGTGCTGGATCCACACCACCGGCACGTCCTGTTCGCGCGCCCTATCGACCAGGCCCGAGATGTTGGCCACCACCTCGTCACGGCGGTGGGCGCCGCCCACCACCCCGTTCTGCACGTCGATCACCAGCAGCGCCGTCGCGGGCCGTTCTTCGAGAGTCGTCATCGCATCCCCCTTCGTCGAGTGGAACGCTACCCCTCGCCTCCGACATCGTGCGCCCGCCTGTCTTTTCCCGCGGGCGGGGCGGTCGTAGGGTGTCCCGCATGGGCAGGAGCGCGACCACCGCGCACGGGCTCGGCTTCCGCGCGGTCCTGGTGAGACCGGGCGAGCCGGACACCGTCGTCTCGGCGAGCGCCGACCACGGCACCGCTCCCGCCGCCCTCCGTGCCCGCGCGCTGTTCGACGGTCGTGAGGTCTGGGAGATCTTCGTGCTCGACGACGACACCGAGTGGCCCCGCGGAGCGACCTACCGGCTGATCGACCTCATGGACGACGCCGGCAACCCGATCGGTCCGTGGCTGGGCGACTAGGCTCGCCTCGTGACGAGCGGCACCGACAGGATCGCGGGTGAGGACTGGTACGGGCGCGACCTCGACGGCGTCGAGTACGAGGGCGTGGTCTTCGACGACGTGGACATGACCGAGCTGCGCAGTTCGGGCGCGACGTTCACCGACTGCGTGTTCCGCAAGGTGCGCTTCAACGTCAGCGAGCACAGCGACTCCGCGTTCGTCAACTGCCGGTTCGAGTCGTGCAACTTCTTCGACGCGACGTTCCGCCGCTGCAAGCTGACCGGCAGCACCTTCCGGACCTGCGAGTTCGCCCTGCTGAAGGTCGAGGGCGGCAACTGGTCGTTCGCGGGGCTGCTCCGTGCCGAGCTGCGTGGCGCCTCCTTCGACGGCGTGCGCCTGCGCGAGGCCGACCTCACCCAGGCGCACGCCCAGGAGGCCCGGTTCGAGGCATGCGACCTGAGCGCCGCGCTGCTCACCGGCGCCGATCTCACCGCGGCGACCCTCGCGGGCAGCGACCTGACCGGCGTCGATCTGGAGGGCGTCATCCTTCGCGGCACGATCATCGACGCCCGCCAGGCCGTCGTCCTCGCCGAGGCCCAGGGCATGGTCGTCGTCCCCGGTTAGGCGACCTCGGTCACCTGGCCGTGCTTGATGTGCAGGCGGCGCTGGGCGCGCTTGGCGACGGCGGTGTCGTGGGTGACGATCACCACCGTGAGGCCGCGGTCGCGCCAGAGGCCCTCCAGCAGGTCCATGATCTCGTCGCGGGTCTCCTCGTCGAGGTTGCCGGTCGGCTCATCCGCGAGCAGCACCTCCGGATTCTTCACCAGCGCACGGGCGATCGCGACGCGCTGCTGCTGACCGCCGGAGAGCTCCGACGGCAGGTGGTTGCCGCGGTCGGCGAGCCCGACCGACGCGAGGGCCTCGGCCGCCCTGCGCTTGCGATCGGCCGCGCTCACGCCGAGCGGCGCCAGTGCGGTCTCCACGTTCTCCTGGGCGGTCAGCGTCGGGATGAGATTGAAGCCCTGGAAGACGAAGCCGATCTCCTTGGCGCGGATCTTCGCGAGCTTGCTGTCGCGCTGCTTCGAGAGGCTGTCCGCGCCGAGCTCGACCGACCCGGTGGTGGGGCGGTCCAGCGCGCCGAGCATCTGCAGCAGGGTGGACTTGCCGCCGCCGGTCGGACCCTGGATGGCGACCAGCTGGCCGTCGGGGATGGTCAGGCTGACGTCGTTCAGGGCGACGACCTGGCGCTTGGACTGGCTGTACTTCTTGGTGACGTCCGTGAGGGTGTACATCGTGACTCCAATGAGGTCGAAGGGATCGGGCCGGTTCAGGCGACCGAGCGGAGGGCCGCGGCCGGACGCAGCCGGGAGGCGCGCCATCCGCCGATCGCGCCGGCGATGAGGCCGCCGAGCACCGCGAGCGCGACCGCGCCGACGACGATCCACAGCGTGACCGGGGCGTGCAGCGCGATGTTCGCGGAGGTGGTCGCGGCTTCGCGGGCGGCCCCGAAGGCTCCGCCGCCGCCGAACCCGCTGCCGGCGAAGCGGTTCGCCCCGCCGGTGGCGGCGCCCGCAGCACCCGTTCCGGTACGACCGGCAGCGTCAGCGAAGCCATGACTGACGCTGCCGGTCAGGGTGGGCGAGATCATGTTCACGACGAGCACCCCCAGGAGCCCGACCGCGACACCGATCACGCCGCCGATGACACCCTGGACCACGGACTCGCCCGCGACCTGACCGACGATGCGGCGGTTCGACCAGCCGATCGCCTTCAGGGTGCCGAACTCGCGGGTGCGGCGGGTGACACCGGAGATGGTGAAGAGGATGGCGATGAGGAACGCCGCCGCCAGCACGATGACCGACAGCCAGGTGCCGAGGTTGGCGATCAGCTCCCCGGCGCTGCCGAGCGAGCCGGAGACCGTGGAGGCGAGATCCGCCTGCGTGCTGACCGTTGCGCCCGAGACGGCCTTGGTCAGGTCGGTCTTGATCTGGCCGATGTCGTCCGACGACGCCGCCTTGACGTACACCGACGAGATCTTGCCGGTCTGGCCGGACAAGGTCTGTGCCACATCCAGCGGGATGTAGGCGTTCGCGGCCGTGGTCGAGTCCGACCCGGTCGCCGCGACGATGCCGATCACCGAGAAGTCGGTGCCGCCGATCGTGATGGTGTCGCCGACCGCCTTGCTCGCGGTCTTGGCATAGCTGGCGTCGAGGACCACGACGTCCTTGCCCTGGTCGGCCGAGGTGAAGCTGCGGCCGCCGGTGAGGGTGACCGAGGCGAGCGGTCCGACCGACGTGCCGGCCGGGTCCAGACCCAGCACCGAGAACGAGTCGACCGTGAACGAGCTGCCCCCCGCGCCGTCGGCGCCGCCGGTCGGGGGAGCGGTGGGCGCGGCCGCCTGGCCGCTCTGACGCTCCTGCCGGAGCTGCTGGAAGTTCGGGAGGGTGCCGCTGAAGTGGGTGTTGGTGAGCGACAGCACGGCGGCGGCCGAGGCGACGTTGTCCACCTTCTTCACGGTGGTCAGGGTGGATGCGTCCATCACCGTGGCCCCGCGCGTCGGCTCGAGGCGGGAGGTGTTGACCGTGCGACCCGTGCCGGTGTCGGTCCCGGCGTTCGCGCCGAAGTCGAACCGCGGCCCGCCGCCCTGGCCCTGCTGCGTGGTCGCGTTCTGCGCGGTCGCCGGCTGGCTGACGGTGATATCGGTGCCGACGCCGTAGACGGACTGCAGGACGCTCTCCTGCGCCTGGCGGACGCCGGCGGAGACGGCGTTGACGATGATGACGAGGGCGATCGCGAGGGCCATGCCGATCGCGATGATGATCGTCTGCTTGCGGCGGCCGCTCAATTCGCGCCGCAGATAGGTCCCGAACATCGGCTTCCAAACTCTCGGGGACGGATGACTACTTGCGGGAGGTTAAGGACCGGCGTTTTCGGGCCGCTATGGCGAACCTATGGATCTGCCGTGGGCGTCGACGGGGAGCAGATGTCACACTCAGGCAGCCTGTGGTGTCTCCATGTTCGGAAGGCCCATCGACAAGGAGGACATCATGCAGGAGCGGACACGGGTGCTGGTCGTCGGCGGAGGCTACGCCGGGATCACGGCGGCCAACCGGGTGGCGGGCGGAGACGCCGTCGACGTCACGCTGGTCAACGCACGGCCCGTCTTCGTGGAGCGCATCCGGCTGCACCAGCTGGCCGCCGGATCCGACGACGCCGTGGTCGAGTACGAGGACGTTCTCGGGCCGTCGGTGCGCCTCGTCGTCGACACCGTCACCCGCATCGACGCGGCAGGACGCCAGGTGAGGCTGGCATCCGGCGGCGCGCTGGGCTACGACTACCTCGTCTACGCGGTGGGCAGCGGCAGCCCGCTCTCCGTCGTTCCGGGAGCGGCGGAGCACGCGCTGCCGGTCGCCGAGCTGACCGACGCCGAGCGCCTGCGGACGGCGCTCGCCGCTGCCGGCCCGGACGCGGCGGTGACGGTGGTCGGCGGGGGCCCGGCAGGCATCGAGACCGCCGCAGAGCTGGCCGAGAGCGGGCATGCGGTCACCCTGCTGTGCGGCGGAGACCTCGGGCCGTCGCTGCATCCCCGTGCCCGCCGGTCGGTCGCCCGCAGCCTGGATTCGCTGGGCGTGCACGTCGAGGACGGCCCGGGCTCGCGCGTGGTCGCGGTCGCGGAGGATGCGGTGACGCTCGCCGACAGCCGCGTCGTCCCGAGCGCGATCACCGTCTGGACGACCGGCTTCTCCCTCCCCGCTCTCGCGCGCGACAGCGGGCTCAGCACCGACGCCGACGGCCGGCTCCTCACCGACGAGACCCTCACCAGCGTCGACGACGAGCGCATCGTCGCCGCGGGCGACGCAGCGGCGCCGTCCGGCGTCCCGCTCCGGATGAGCTGCCAGGCGGCCGGGCCGCTCGGCGGAGGAGCGGCGGACACCATCCTGGCCCGGCTCCGCGGCGAGCAGCCGAAGCCGTTCACGATGGGGTTCGTGGGGCTCTGCCTCAGCCTCGGTCGCCGGCAGGGCGTCGTACAGTTCGAGCACCGCGACGACACGGCGACCCGCGTGTCGGTCGCCGGGCGGTCCGGCGCGCGGATCAAGGAGCTGATCTGCCGTGGCACGGTCTTCTCGCTGCGTCTGGAGGCACGGCGCCCCGGGGCGACCCGGCTGCCTGCTGCAATCGGCGACCCGCAGCGGCGTCGTAGTCTGTCATCCGCGGCCGCACAGCCGGTCGCGGGCGGGGGACGAGGATGACCGAGCGGCCGGCCGATGAGGCGACGGAGGCGTTCGTCGCCGTCCGCAACCTCCTGTTCACCGTCGCCTACGAGCTGCTGGGGTCCGCCGCGGATGCCGAGGACGTTCTCCAGGAGACCTGGCTGCGCTGGTCGGCCGTCGACCTGGCGGAGGTGCGGGATGCACGTCCCTACCTGGTGCGGATCACCACGCGGCTCGCGCTCAACCGGCTCCGGAGCGCCCAGCGCCGGCGCGAGACCTACGTCGGGCCGTGGTTGCCGGAGCCGTTGCTCACGGCCCCGGACGTGTCCGAGGATGCGGAGCTCGCCGAGAGCGTCTCGATGGCGCTCATGGTGGTGCTCGAAACGCTGGGGCCGACCGAGCGCGCCGTCTTCGTGCTGCACGAGGTGTTCGGTTTCGAGTTCGACGAGATCGCCCGTGCCGTGGACAAGTCCCCGGCGGCTGTCCGCCAGATCGCGCACCGAGCACGTGCCCACGTCGAGGCGCGGCGACCGCGCGTGACCGTCTCACCCGGCGAGATGCGCGCCGCCCTCGACACGTTCCGGATCGCCGTCATGACCGGCGATCCGCAGGCCATGCTCGATGTGCTGGCACCCGACGTCGTCCTCCTCAGCGATGGTGGCGGGGTCAAGCAGGCGGCCCTGCGCCCGATCGTCGGCGCCGAGAAGGTGACCCGGTTCGCCGGGGGCGCCATGGGCAAGGCGCCCGGGGTGGTCACGGCGGAGACCGTCGTCGTCAACGGCGCACCGGCGCTCGCGCTGTCGGTCGACGGCGAGCTCGACGCGGTGGTGTCGGTGCAGGTGAAGGACGGGCTCATCACCGGCATCTACATCGTCCGCAACCCAGCCAAGCTGACCCGCATCGCGGAGGAGACCGAGCTGGCTCTGCGCTGACCCCGATCGCTCAGACAGTTCATAGGTTCCGCAAAGTCAGCATCCAATCGCCTCCTCATAATGGGAAAGGTGACCATCAACACGCGCGCCGCCTCCGGCCCCTCCAGCCAGCCTCGCTCCGTCCTGCGCCGCGCGGATGGCAGCTCCATCCGGGTGCTCGTCGTGGACGACGAGTCGACCCTGACCGATCTGCTCGCGATGGCCCTCCACTACGAGGACTGGGACGTCAAGACGGCGTCGACCGGGCAGCAGGCGCTGCAGCTCTCGCGCGAGTTCAAGCCCGACGTCGTGGTGCTCGACATCATGCTCCCCGACATCGATGGACTGCAGGTGCTGTCCCGGATGCGCGCCGACGGCAACGAGGCGCCGGTCCTCTTCCTCACCGCGAAGGACTCGCTGGACGACCGGATCGCGGGCCTCACCGCCGGCGGCGACGACTACGTCACCAAGCCGTTCAGCCTGGAGGAGCTGGTCGCGCGCCTGCGCGGGCTGCTCCGTCGGTCGCGCGCAGCGGTCGCCGACCAGGACGACCCGGTGCTCATCGTCGGCGACCTCGTGCTCGACGAGGACAGCTACGAGGTGCACCGCGACGGCGAGCCCATCCAGCTCACCGCGACGGAGTTCGAGCTCCTGCGCTTCCTGATGCGCAACCCGCGCCGCGTGCTCAGCAAGGCGCAGATCCTCGACCGCGTGTGGAGCTACGACTTCGGCGGCTCCTCCAGCGTGGTCGAGCTGTACATCTCTTATCTGCGCAAGAAGATCGACGCCGGGCGCGCGCCCATGATCCACACGGTCCGCGGCGCCGGGTACATGGTGAAGGCCGCCCAATGACCTCGGCCCGCGAGGCGGGCGCCCCGACCGATCGTGCGGGCCGACGGCTCCCGCGACTTCGTCCGTTCCGCTCCTGGACGCTGCGCAGCCGCGTCGTGCTCGTCGTCGTGGCGATGCTCGCCGTGCTCGGCGCCGTGATCGGGACGGTCAGCGTGTTCGCTCTGCAGAACTACCTGATGCAGCGGCTCGACGGGCAGCTGACCTCGGCGCTCGAGCGCGGCCAGCACGCGGCCGACCGCATCTACGGCGACCAGCCGACCGGGCCTGACGTCATCGGCATCGTGCAGACGCCCGGCCAGCAGACGGGCACGTTCGGTGTGATCCGCAGCGGGGAGATGCTGCTGTACCCGGTCATCCTCTCGCAGCGCCCGCAGACCTCGTCGCCGGACCAGCCGGTCGCACCGCAGCGCGTGCCGATCGCGACGACCGCCCTGCTCTCCCTGCCGTCCGACGGCCACCCGCGCACCATCGACCTGGGCCCGACGCTCGGCGAGTACCGGGTCGCCGCCGTCGACCTGACCAACGGCGACAGCGTCATCATCGGCCTGCCCCTGAGCGATGTGAACGCCACCGTCGGCCGACTCACCCTCGTCATCGTCCTGGTGACCCTGGCGGGACTCGTCTTCGCCTTCCTCCTCGCGAGCGTCGTGGTCCGCCTGGCGATGCGACCGCTGGAGCGCGTCGCCGGCACCGCCGAGCAGGTCTCGAAGCTGCCGCTCGACCGCGGCGACGTCGCGCTCGCGGTGCGGGTTCCCGAGGCCGACACGGACGAGCACACCGAGGTCGGCCGAGTGGGGTCGGCGTTCAACCGGATGCTCGGACACGTCGCGTCAGCGCTGACCGCCCGCCAGGCGAGTGAGCAGAAAGTGCGCCAGTTCGTCGCGGATGCCAGCCACGAGCTGCGCACGCCGCTGGCCTCCATCCGCGGCTACGCCGAGCTGACCCGACGCGCGCCGCACGAGCTCCCGCCCGACGTCACGCGCTCGCTCGGGCGCATCGAGTCCGAGGCGACACGCATGACCTCACTAGTCGAGGACCTCCTGCTCCTCGCCCGCCTCGACGAAGGCCGTGAGCTCGATCGCGACCCCGTCGATCTCACGCTGCTCCTGGTGGATGCGGTCAGCGACGCGCACGCGGCGGGCCCGGGCCACGAGTGGGTGCTCGACCTGCCGGAGGAGCCGGTGGAGGTGCTCGGGGACGCTCCGCGCCTGCACCAGGTGCTGATGAACCTGCTCGCGAACGCCCGCGTCCACACGCCGGAGGGGACGAAGGTGACCGCCGGGCTGCGGGCCGAGGGTGACCGTGCGGTGGTGACGGTCGCCGACGACGGTCCCGGCATCCCCGAGGGGCTGCAGGCGACCCTGTTCGAGCGGTTCGCCCGCGGCGACAGCTCGCGCAATCGGGCCACCGGATCCACCGGGCTCGGCCTCGCCATCGTGCAGGCCGTCGCGCAGGCTCACGGGGGAGAGGTGACCGTTGTGAGCCAGCCCGGCAGTACC
Organism: Leifsonia xyli; assembly: GCA_001647635.1. Taxonomy (NCBI): domain Bacteria; kingdom Bacillati; phylum Actinomycetota; class Actinomycetes; order Micrococcales; family Microbacteriaceae; genus Leifsonia; species Leifsonia xyli. Next base: position 2,954,692 of record CP014761.1, read on the forward strand.
GTGTTCACCGTCACGCTGCCCCTCGCGCCGGCCGACAAGCCCGCCGATTTGCCAACGGCGGCGCCCATCCCGTAGCCTGTACGGAGCCAAAGACCGCTGGTCGTCGTGCATGCACGACCGAAGATCCACTCAAGTGGGCGCCCGCGCAGGTGTGTGAAGCAAACTCCGCAAGTCTCTTGCGTGTCCAGCTCCGTGCGTCTGCGCCGGAGCTTTTTTCTTTGCCCAGGGGCCTCTGGTCGGCACACCGCTCCCGCGGTGTGCGACGAAGAAGATTGAGGAGTAGGCCATGGCGAACAAGGAAGCCACGGTTGCCGAGCTCGAAGGACTGTTCGAGAGCTCGACCGCCGTTCTGCTGACCGAGTACCGCGGTCTCACTGTTGCTCAGCTCAAGACGCTGCGCAAGTCCATCAGTGAGCACGCGACGTACGCCGTGGTGAAGAACACGCTGACCAAGATCGCGGCCAACAACAAGGGCATCTCGTCGTTCGACGAGGAGCTCGCTGGTCCGTCCGCGATCGCCTTCGTGCACGGTGACCCTGTCGCCGTCGCGAAGTCGCTGCGTGACTTCGCCAAGGCAAACCCTCTGCTGGTGGTCAAGGGCGGTTACTTCGACGGTAACCCGCTGACCGCAGAAGAGGTAGGCAAGCTCGCCGACCTCGAGTCCCGTGAGGTTCTGCTGGCCAAGCTGGCCGGCGCCTTCAAGGCCTCGCTGTTCGGAGCCGCATATCTGTTCAACGCACCGCTGTCGAAGGCCGTTCGCACGGTCGACGCGCTGCGTGAGAAGCAGGAGTCCGCTGCGTAATGTTCTCGGGGGTTTTGGCCCTCGGGATCCGCAAGCGGTGAGTAACCACACACACTAAGGAGAAAATCATGGCAAAGCTGTCGACTGACGAGCTGCTCGACGCGTTCAAGGAGCTCACGCTCATTGAGCTGAGCGAGTTCGTGAAGAAGTTCGAGGAGACCTTCGAGGTCACCGCCGCCGCCCCCGTCGCCGTGGCCGCCCCGGCCGCCGGTGGTGCGGGCGCCGCTGCCGAAGAGGTCGAGGAGAAGGACTCCTTCGACGTCGTCCTCGAGGCCGCCGGTGACAAGAAGATCCAGGTCATCAAGGAGGTGCGCGCCCTCACCAGCCTCGGCCTCGGTGAGGCGAAGGCCCTCGTCGATGGCGCGCCGAGCACCGTGCTCGAGGGCGCCAACAAGGAGACCGCCGACAAGGCGAAGGCCCAGCTCGAAGAGGCTGGCGCCACCGTCACCCTCAAGTAATTCGCGCCCCTCGGGGCTCTTCTTACTGGGCTGACAGGCTCGCTACGCGACGCGGACTCCTCCTCATAGAGAGTGTCCGCGTTGTGGAGGGCGTCGCCCCCGACAACGGGGCGCCGCCCTCCGTGCGTTAACCGACGTGCGGACGCGGATGCTCATCCATCCATCGCGTCCGATCGCGCCTGCCAGCGTGCATCGGTGTGCAAGGACGCACAACCGGAAGAAGAACCACCGAATGAATACGAGTTCCTGGCGTACCTACGCCGTCCATCTGCGCGACTTCGGTCACGCGCTGCTCCACGGGGACCACCGCGACAGCGGCTGCCACCCGCCGGATCTTTACCGCAGGACCCTCCTCTGGGATCGGTACCTGCGGTGACACCCTGAAGCGCCCTCGGCTCACGGCCGGGGGCGCTTCGTCACGTCTGGCTAGGATGAGCCCGTGACCGACCCCGACGATGTGACCGAGACCCGTACCGCATACGACATCGTCGCGGAGGACTACGCCGAGCTGCTGCGCGACGACCTCGCGCGCAGCGAGTACGACCGGGCGATGCTCGGAGTGTTCGCCGAGCGGGTCGCGGGCAGCGGTGGCGGACTCGTCGGCGACCTGGGGTGCGGCCCCGGGCGGATCGCCGGGTACCTGGCGCGCCTCGGGCTCGACATCGTCGGGATCGACCTGTCGCCGCGGATGGTGGAAGTGGCGCGGCGCGACCATCCGGAGCTGCGATTCGAGGTCGGATCCATGGCCGCGCTGCCCTTCCCGGACGGCGCTCTGGCAGGCGCGCTCGCCTGGTACTCGATCATCCACACGCCCGAGGAGCGACAGGATGCGCTGTTCGCGGAGTTCGCGCGGGTGACACGGCCGGGCGGGGCGCTGCTGCTCGCGTTCCAGGCGGGGAGGACGTGGTGCACCTGACTCACGCGTACGGCCACGACATCGACCTGCGCACGCGACGCCAGGATCCTGAGCGCGTGAGGCAGCGGCTCGCCGACGCCGGCTTCGCCGAGGCCGCCGAACTCATCACGCAGCCCGTCCCGCCGCAGAAATCGCCGCAGGCGTACATCCTCGCCATTCGACAAACATAGGCAAGCTATATATAATTGTCTCCATGCCCGAGACACCCGAACTCCACCAGATCCTCGGCGACCTCGTCGTCGCCGCCCACCGTCTCACCCGGCTCGCCGCCCGCGTCACCGGCAGCACCGAGTCTCCCGCCACCTGGCGCACCATCAGCGTCCTGCAGACGACCGGGCCCATGCGGCTCGGCGAGCTCGCCACGCAGAGCCGGGTCTCGCAGCCCACGATGACCAAGATCGTTCGCAACCTCGTCGAGGCCGAGTGGGTGAAGCGCATCGCCGACACCGACGACGCGCGCGCCTGGCAGATCGCCGTCACCGAGAAGGGCGCAGCGGCGTTCCAGGCGTGGCGCGACGAGCTGTCCGCCGCGCTCGTCCCGATGTTCGCCGACCTCAGCGAGGACGAGCTGGCCGCCATGCGCTCCACCGTCGAGATCATCGCGTCGCGCGTCGACCTCTCCAACGCCACCAGCGCCGCGCTCGCGGGCACGCGCTGAGCGCGCCCGCCGCACCGAAACCTCACCAGTCAGCTAGGAGCCGATACCCCTCCATGTCCCATGAACGCCCCACCAGCATCCTGAAGCAGCCGACCGCCGTCTGGGCCGTCGCCTTCGCCTCCGTCATCGCCTTCATGGGCATCGGGCTCGTCGACCCGATCCTCCCGGCCATCGCGAAGAGCCTCCAGGCCACGCCCACTCAGACCGAGATGCTCTTCACGAGCTACCTGCTCATCACCGGCGCCGCCATGTTCTTCACGAGCTGGATCTCCAGCCGCATCGGCGCCAAGAAGACGCTGCTCATCGGCCTCGCGCTGATCGTGGTGTTCGCGCTGGCCGCCGGCCTGTCGCAGAACGTGGAGTCGATCATCGGGTTCCGTGCCGGGTGGGGACTCGGCAACGCGCTGTTCATCTCCACCGCGCTCGCGACCATCGTCGGCGCGGCGTCGGGCGGCACGTCGTCCGCGATCATCCTGTACGAGGCGGCGCTCGGGCTCGGCATCGCCATCGGCCCGCTGCTCGGCGGACTGCTGGGTAGCTGGAGCTGGCGCGGACCGTTCTTCGGCACCGCGACCCTCATGGCGATCGGCTTCATCGCGATCGTGTCGCTGCTCAAGAACAACGGCGAGAAGCCGCAGCCGACGAAGCTCTCCGCGCCGTTCCGCGCGCTCGGCCGACCGGCGCTCGGCTTCCTCGCCGGCGCCGCCCTGTTCTACAACATCGGCTTCTTCGTGCTCCTGGCCTATACGCCGTTCGCGCTCGTGCCGCTGGGCGTCGAGGACGCGATCAGCCTCGGCCTGATCTTCTTCGGGTGGGGCGTGGCGCTGGCCGTCACCTCCGTCTGGGTCGCTCCGCTCCTCACCGCGCGGATGCCGCGGACGCGCGTCCTCTGGCTGGTCATGCCGCTCCTCGCGCTCGACCTGCTCGCCGCCGGGCTGCTCGTCGGCTCGCTCGTCGCGCTCATCGTCTGCGTGATCGTCGGCGGCCTGCTGCTCGGCATCCTGAACACGGTGCTCACGGAGTGCGTGATGGAGGCCACGGACCTGCCCCGCGCGGTCGCGTCGAGCGCCTACTCCGGCGTGCGCTTCCTCGGCGGCGCGGTGGCCCCGCCCGCGGCGACGCTGCTCGCCGACACGGTCAGCCGCTCGATGCCGTTCTACGCGGGCGCCATCTCGGTGCTCATCGCGGCCGCGCTCATCGTGATCGGCCACAAGCACCTGAAGCGCGTGGATGCTCCGCACGAGACGGCGCAGCAGGAGGCCGAGGTGCTGTCGCTCGCCGACGCCGACTGACGCGCGTAGAACGGAGGAGGTCACCCGCGCGCGGCCTTGCGTAGCGCGAATAGGAGGAATCACGGCCCGTCAGGGGGCGGTGGCTCCTCCTTTTTGCGCGCCGGGCCGCGGTCGAGGAAACGGGACTCGCGCGAGCCACTCCGACGCGGGCTGTCATGGGAGGGGGAGGACCCGGAAGTGCTCAGCACGATGGTGGTGTCGTCGGTGATGTCGGGCCATTCCCTGTGGTGGCTCACCCGCCACTGCGCCGCGGTCGTGTCCCCTTCGCCCTTGTCCCGAGCATGCTGATCGTCCACCTGGTCGAAGCGGGAGGTCGCGACGCCGATGATCTCGAGGATCGCGATCGTGTCGCCTTCGGAATCGACGAGCTGGTACATGCTGCCGATCCGGGGAAGTGGCTCGGCTTCACTGATCCACTCCGAGAGCAGGGAACTGGTGGCCGTCTTGGTGCCCGCCAGAACGAGCTTGGTGAGTCTGTCGCGCTGGGGGCCAGCGGTCCCGATCAGTGCGACCGGGAGAAGCGTGTGGCTGGCGGGTTCGAGGTTCGTGCTCATGTCGTGATTCCTGGTTTCGAAGGTAGAGCTCATGTGCCCCAGGGGCCCACCGGCTCGCCGTCGTCGTTCATCCGGTCGATGGGCCGATAGCTCGCGCTGCGAGGGTTGACGCGAATCGCGAATGCACGCGGGATCGTTCCCACCTGCGCGAAGAGCCGCCCTGTTCGAAGCAGAGCGGCTCTTCCCGTCATACGGGCCCCGAAAGCCCGACGGGCGACCCCATCAGCACACCGTGCCTACCCGAAAGGCGCGCTGTGTCGGATGATCGCGCATATATTCTCTCAGACGCTGGGAGCGTTTCCGGCCAGAGCGGGGATTCCGCTCATTCGAGCGCATTGGGCGGGGCGGTGGAGGCGCGCACGACGAGGCTGACGGGGGAACGGACCGACGACGTCCGGGGCTCCGCCCCGGCGAGCTCGTCGAGCAGGATGCGCGCCGCGGTAGCGCCCTGCTCGAACGGATCCTGCGCCATGGTGGTCAGCCCGAAGCCGGCCGCGTAATCGTGGTCGTCGATGCCGATCACCGACAGATCCTCCGGCACGCGGAGCCCGTGGTCGCCGGCGGCGAGGATGGCGCCGAACGCCATCTCGTCCGACCCCGCGAACACCGCGGTCGGCCGGGGGCCCGGCCGGTCCAGCAGGCTGTTCATGGCCGCCCGGCTCTCCGGCAGCGAGAAGCCTCCCGGGATGATCCACTCCGGTCGCACCGGCAGGCCTGCGTCCTGCATCGCGCTCCGGAACCCCTGGAGGCGGCCGATCGGCACCTGGCTGTTGAGGCCCTCCTCGTCCTCGCCGCCCAGGTGGGCGATGGCGGTGTGGCCGAGCGAGATGAGGTGCGAGGTCGCCGTGTAGGCGGTCGACGGCTCGTCGATGCCCACGCTGCGCAGGCCCTTCACCGGGCCGCCGACCACGATGGTCGGGTGCCCGAGCGTCGCCAGCTGCTCGCGTTCCTCCGTGGTGAAGTCGAGGCAGAGCGCCAGCAGCGCGTCCGTGCGCTTGCGCAGGATGCTCCGGTGGAACACCCGCTCGCGGTCGCCGCGGTGCCCGCCCAGGTTGAACAGGATCATGTCGTAGCTCGCCGACCGGAGCTCCGCATCCACGCCCTCGAGCACCTGCGTGTAGAACCAGCGGCTCACGGACGGCACGACGACGCCCATGGCCAGCGTGCGTCCGCTCGCGAGGCCGGATGCGCTCGACGACGCGACGTAGCCGAGCTCGTCCGCGGCGCGTCGCACGGCGGCCCGCGTCTTGTCCGAGACGTTGGGGAGGCCGCGCAGCGCCCGCGAGACGGTGGCCGTCGAGACGCCGGTCGCGCGCGCGACCTCCTCGATCCCCGCCATCGTGGACATCCGATCAGGAGTTCTGGTGCGCGCGCTGCCGTTCCTCGGCCTCCTGCCGCCGCGCGATGATGCGACGGCGCAGCTGCAGGAGGCCGATGAAGGCGAGCACGAGCACCAGCAGGGTGATCGCCCAGCCCAGCGCGGGCTGACCGGTCAGCTCGCACCAGACGGTGATCCCGAGGAAGACGACCCCGAAGAACCCGACGAAGCCGAGTCCGACGTCGACCGTCTCACGGGAGTCGTTCCAGCGCATGATCAGCCCTTCACGCCGCCGGCCGTCAGACCCGCGACGATGCGGCGCTGGAAGATCAGCACCAGGATGATCAGCGGCACGACCACGATGGTGCCCGCCGCCATGATGGCGGTGTAGGGCTCCTGGTGCGGCTGCGTGCCGGTGAAGGAGGCGATGGCCACCGTGACGGGCTGCGTGCGGTCGCTCGACAGCTGGCTGGAGATCAGGAACTCGTTCCACGACGAGATGAACGCCAGGATCGCGGTCGTGAACACGGCCGGGGCGGCCAGCGGCAGGATGACCTTGCGGAACGCCTGCGCCTGCGTGCAGCCGTCGATGCGGGCCGCCTCCTCGAGGTCCCACGGCATCTCGCGGAAGAACGACGTCAGCGTGTACACCGTCAGCGGCAGCGCGAACGAGATCTCCGGGATGATCAGCGCCTGGTAGGTGCCCATCCACCCGATGTTCGTGAACAGCTGGAACAGCGGGTGATGAGCGCGACGCCCGGGAACATCGACGCCGCCAGGATCACGCCGAGCACGATGCCCTTGAACTTGAAGTCCAGGCGGGCGAGCGCGTACGAGGCGAAGATGCCGACGATCAGCGAGATGACGGTGACGCAGATGCCGATGAACAGCGAGTTCAGCAGCGCACCCGGCAGGTTGTTGCCGAGCTGCGTCGACAAGGCGGTCGCGTAGTTGTCCCAGGTGAAGTGGGTGAACCACGGGGTGTTGTCGAAGGTATAGCCCACGTCGCGGAACGACGTGACGACCATCCAGTAGAACGGCAGCAGACACCAGAGGACGATGACGATCGCCTGGATCCCGGTGCGGGCGCTCTGGTTGCGGCGGCGGCGCACCGCGGTGCGGCGCTTCGTCCCGGTGCGGGGAGGCTGTTCGCCTCGGTCGTGGCCGCGGCGGGCCCGGCGACGGCGGTCATCCCTTCGCTCCCTTCTGCTGGTCCTCCTGCGTTCGGACGACGTTCGTGCCCAATATCCGCACGAAGATGAACGCGATCAGGAAGATGATGATGAACGTGATGGTCGACAGGGCCGCTGCGCTGTTGAACCCTTGTCTGATCTGGTCGACCACGAGGATCGACAGCGTGGTCGTCGCATGGCCCGTGCCGCCGCCGCCGCCCGTCAGGATCTGCGGCAGGTCGTAGATGCGGAGCGCGTCGAGCACGCGGAACAGGATGGCGACCATCAGCGCCGGCTTCAGCAGCGGCATGGTCACGCGCCAGAAGCGCTGCCAAGTGCTCGCGCCGTCCATCTTTGCCGCCTCGTAGACGTCCTCCGGGATGAGCTGGAGGCCCGCCAGGATGAGCAGCGCCATGAACGGCGTCGTCTTCCAGGTGTCGGCGATGATGACCGCCCAGCGGGAGGCCCACTCGTCACTGGTCCACAGGATGCGGGCGCCGATCAGGGCGTTGGCGACGCCGGCGACTGAGAAGATGAAGAACCACAGCTTCGCGGTGACGGCGGTCGGGATGGCCCACGGGATGAGGATCGCGGCACGGACGAAGCCGCGGCCCCGGAAGGCGCGGTTCATGATGAGCGCGAACCAGAGGCCGAGCAGGGTCTCGAGGATCACCGTGGTCACCGTGAAGAAAAAGGTGACGAAGACCGAGCTCCAGAAGGCGGAGCCGAGGTTGCCGGGCGGGCAGGAGATGGTGGTCCCGTTCGGGCCGGCGCACTGCTGGAACAGCCAGTGGGCGTAGTTGTCGAAGCCCGCGAAGCCGCCCTGCACGAAGAGGCCGGTCGCCGGGTCGAGGCCGGCGTCCTTCTGGAAGGACATGACGATCGCCTGGACGACCGGGTAGCCGATGACGACGGCCAGGAGGATCAAAGTCGGGAGGATCAGATAAAGGGCCCAGCGGCTCTGCTGACGGCGGTTGTGCTTCACGCCGGCGCGGACGGGCTTCTTACCGCCGGTGCCGGTCTGGGTGGATGAGGGGGCGACGACGTTCGACGTTGACATGTGTGCCTCCGGAGGGAGTCTCTAGTGGGTGTGGAGCCGGGCGGCGGGAGAGTTCCCGCCGCCCGGCGACCGATTCAGTCCGGGATCAACCGGCGCTGGCGGTCTGGATGGCGGCCTCCATGTCCTTCAGCGCCTGGTCGACCGTCTTGTCGCCCTTCAGTGCCGCGTACGCGTTGTCCTGAACGGCCTTGGTGATGGCCGGGTAGAACGGCGAGACGGGACGCGGGACCGCGTTCTCGATCGACGTCTTCAGGGTCGACAGGTACGGCAGCTGGCTGTTCAGCGCCGCGTCGTCGTACAGCGACGATACGACCGGAGCGAGCGAGCCCTGGGTCACGAAGAACTTCTGGGTCTCTTCGCTCTGCAGGAACTTCAGGAACTCGAAGGCGGTGGCCTTGTGCTTGGAGTACACGCTGATCGCCGCGTTGTGACCGCCCAGGCTGGAGACGCCCGGCTTGCCCGACTCGACGCCCGGCAGCGGTGCGATCCCGAAGGTGTCCTTCACGGTCGACGAGCCGTCGGTCTTGGCCAGGTTGTACACGTACGGCCAGTTGCGCAGGAACATGAGCTTGCCGGCCTCGAACGCCTGGCGGCCCTGCTCCTCCTGGTAGGTGATGGCCTCGGCCGGGATCTGCCCGTTCTTGAAGCCGTCCACCAGCCGGGTCAGGCCGGCCTTGGCCTCGGGGCTGTTGACCGTGACCTTCTTGCCGTCCTCGCCGACGATGGTGCCGCCGTTGGTGTTGATCGCCTCGGCGACGTTCACCGTGAGGCCCTCGTACTGGGCGAACTGACCGGCGTAGCAGCCGATGCCCTTCGCCTTGGCGATGTCGCAGTCCTTGAGCATCTCATCCCACGTCTTCGGCGGGGTGGGGACCAGGTCCTTGCGGTAGTACAGGATGCCGCCGTCCGAGGTCTGCGGCGCCGCGTACTGCGTGCCGTTGTAGGTGCCCGACTTGACGGTCGGCTCCAGGAGGGACGAGTTGTCCATCTTGAACTTGCCGGTCAGCGGCTGGAGCCAGCCCTTCGCGGCGAACTCGCCGGTCCACACCACGTCGACGTCGACGACGTCGTAGTTGGCGTCCTTGGCCTGGAAGTGCTGCACGAGGTCGTCGTGCTGCTGGTCGGCCTGGTCGGTCTGCTCCTTGAAGGTGACCTTCTCGTCCGGGTGGGCCTTGTTCCACTTCTCGATCAGCGGGCGGACGACGTTCGAGTTGTCCTTGCCCTGCACGTAGGTGATCGGGCCCTTGCTGTCAGTACCGGAGTTGGCGTCGCCGCCCCCGCTTCCCGAACCGCCACCGGTGCATCCGGCCAGTGTCAGACCCACCAGGGCCACACCGGCGATCACGGAGAGACGTGCTGCTTTCATTTCACTCCTCGTTGAGCTCTTGGTGCGAGCGCGGGTGCGCCCGGCCCAGAGCGTACCCCGCCGCTCGCTCGTCATGCAAGCGTTTACGTCAAGCGCTTGCATCACGGTTCCGTCACGGGCCGCTCGGCCCTCCCTACGCCCTCGGCGTAAGAGCCGGGCCGACAGCCGCCCCGACGTTACGCTGATCCCATGAGCGTGATGGGCCAGATTGCTGCCGGGGGCGGCGGCGGTGGCGGCCGTCGGCGGGTGAGCGGCGGGGATGCGGATGCGCAGCGCGCGCTGAACGCGGAGGCGCCCAAGATCCCGCACCTGTTCCGCCGGATCGTCGAGCTGTTCTCGTCGCACAAGGCGGCGATCATCCTCACCATGGTGCTGGTGCTTGCGGGTGCCGCGCTGACGGTGATCCCGCCGCTGCTGACCGAGCGTGCGTTCGACGAGGGGCTGTTCCCGAAGTCCGGTCAGCCGAACATCCCGGTGCTGGTCGAGATCGTCGTGCTGATGCTCGTCGTCTACGTGGTCTCCGCGCTGCTCGGCGTGTGGCAGACGTACCTGACCTCCTCGGTCGGCAACAAGGTGATGGGCGCGCTGCGGGTGCGGCTGTTCTCGCACCTGCAGTCGATGGAGCTCAGCTTCTTCACCCACACCAAGACCGGCATCATCCAGTCGCGGCTCCAGAACGACGTCGGCGGGGTCGCCAACGTCCTCACCAACACGATGTCGAGCATCCTGGGCAACACGGTCACGGTCATCGCGGCGCTGGTCGCGATGCTGCTGCTGAACTGGCAGCTGACCATCGTCGCGGTGGTGCTCATGCCCATCCTCGTCATCGCGCAGCGGCGGGTCGGCCAGGTGCGGGCCCGGATCGCGACGAAGACGCAGGAGTCGCTGTCGGACATGACCGCGATCACGCAGGAGACGCTCAGCGTGTCCGGCATCCTCCTCTCGAAGAGCTTCAACCGTCAGCAGACGGAGGAGGAGCGCTACGCGGACGAGAACCGCAACCAGATCCGCCTGCAGGTGTCGCAGGCGATGAGCGGCCAGTGGTTCTTCGCGATGGTGAACATCTTCCTGTCCTCGATCCCGGCGATCGTCTACCTCGTCTCGGGGTGGCTGATCGCGGGAGGGACGGCCGACATCACGGCCGGAACGATCGTCGCCTTCACGACGGTGCAGGCTCGACTGCTCTTCCCGCTGCTCGCGCTGATGCGGGTCGCGCTCGACCTGCAGACCTCCGGCGCGCTGTTCGCCCGCATCTTCGAGTACCTCGACCTGAAGCCCGCGATCGCCGACCGCCCGGACGCGGCGCCGGTCGACCCCGCGCGCGACCTGGGACGGATCGAGTTCGACCACGTCGTCTTCCGCTACCCGGATTCCCGCGAGGGCGAGCGCAACACCCTCGACGACGTGTCGTTCGTCATCCGGCCGGGGAGTTCGCCGCGTTCGTCGGGCCGAGCGGCGCCGGCAAGACGACGGTGTCGTACCTGATCCCGCGGTTCTACGACGCGACCAGCGGCCGCGTCTGCTTCGGCGACACGGACGTGCGCGACCTGCAGCAGGAGTCGCTCGTCTCCCACATCGGCGTGGTGAGCCAGGAGACGTACCTGTTCCACGCGACCATCGCGGACAACCTCCGCTACGCACGGCCCGGCGCGAGCCAGGAGGAGATCGAGGATGCGGCCAAGCGGGCGAACATCCACGAGACGATCGTGGGCTTCCCGGACGGCTACGCCACGGTGGTTGGCGAACGCGGCTACCGGCTGTCCGGCGGCGAGAAGCAGCGGATCGCGATCGCACGCGTGCTGCTCAAGGACCCGGAGGTCCTCATCCTGGATGAGGCCACTAGTGCGCTCGACACCATCTCGGAGCGCGTGGTGCAGCAGGCGTTGGACACCGCATCCAGCGGCCGCACGACCATCGCGATCGCGCACCGGCTGTCGACCATCGTGTCGGCCGACGTGATCTTCGTGATCGACCACGGCCGGGTCGTCGAGCAGGGCACGCACCGCGAGCTGCTCGAGCTCGGCGGCGTGTACTCCCGGCTGTACCGCGAGCAGACCGAGGGCGCGCTGCTCGAGGAGTAGTTCACTGCACCATTCGCACCACCCGCGCCACCCGACATCGACGAGAGGACGGCCCGTGCCGACGATCACCGAACTGCTCACCGCCCAGCTCCGCGACGTCTTCGACAACCGGGATGCCGCGTCCCGCCGTGAGGCGATCGAGCGCATCTACGCCGAGGACGTTGTGTTCACCGACCCGGAGGAGCAGGTGCGCGGGTGGGATGCGCTGGAGGCGAAGGCCGCCGGCCTCCTCGACGGCGCGCCCGCCGAGTTCGCGTTCGCCGAGGTCGGGCCGGTGTACGTCGGCACCGGCTCCGGCGCGCTGGCATGGACGTTCGGCCCCGCGGGTGCGCCCGTCGCACGGGGAGTGGATGTGATCGAGGTGCGCGACGGCCGGATCGTCTCGCTTCTGACCCTCCTCGCGCAGGGCTGACAGGCTCCTTCCGCCCGTCCCGCCGCAGAGTTAGACTGGGCTAACTTTTCGCGGAAGGAGCCGGGATGAGCGTCGACGTCGCCGAGCGGCCCTCCCGTGCCGCTCCCGCGCGTCTGCTCCTCCTACTCGGTCCGGCCTTCGTCGCTGCGATCGCGTACGTCGACCCCGGCAACGTGGCCGCGAACCTGACCGCCGGTGCGCGCTACGGCTACCTGCTGGTCTGGGTGCTGGTCGCGGCGAACGCGATCGCCGTGTTCGTGCAGTACCAGTCGGCGAAGCTCGGCATCGTCACCGGCCGCAGCCTCCCCGAGTTGCTGGGCGCGCGGCTCGGCACCACCGGCCGTCGGGCCTACTGGGTCCAGGCGGAGCTCGTCGCCGCCGCGACCGACATCGCCGAGGTGATCGGCGGCGCGATCGCGCTGAACCTGCTGTTCGGGCTGCCGCTGCCGCTGGGCGGCCTCATCGTCGGCGTGGTGGCGCTCGGCATCCTCTCCATCCAATCCCGCCGAGGGCAGCGTCCGTTCGAGGCCGTCATCATGGGGCTGCTGGCCGTGATCGCGGTCGGTTTCCTGGCCGGGCTCTTCGTCAGCCCGGTCGACTGGGGTGCGGCCGCAGCGGGGCTCGTGCCCCGGTTCGACGGCGCCGAGACGGTGCTGCTGGCGGCGAGCATGCTCGGGGCGACCGTCATGCCGCACGCGATCTACCTCCACTCGGCGCTCGCGCGGGACCGGCACGGGGCGCCCGGCGACGCGCGACGCATCCGGACCCTCCTGCGGGCGACCCGGGTGGATGTGGTGCTCGCGCTGGTCATCGCAGGCGCGGTCAACATCGCGATGCTGCTCGTGGCCGCGTCGTCGCTGCGCGGGGTGGCCGGGACGGACACCATCCAGGGCGCCTACTCAGCCATCTCCTCGGCGCTGGGGCCGGCGATCGGCGTGATCTTCGCGGTCGGCCTGCTCGCCTCCGGCCTCGCCTCCGCGTCGGTGGGCAGCTACGCGGGTGCGACGATCATGGGCGGCCTGCTGCGGCTGCGCGTGCCGCTGCTCACGCGACGGGTGGTGACGCTGGTGCCGGCGCTGATCATCCTCGCGGCGGGCGTCGACCCGACCTGGGCGCTGGTGCTGTCGCAGGTCTTCCTGAGCCTCGGCATCCCGTTCGCGATGATCCCGCTGCTGCGGCTGACGGGATCGCGGGCGGTCATGGGGGACGCGGTGGACCGGGTCTGGGTGCGGATGCTCGGGGGCGCCGTCGCAGGGGCGGTGGTGGTGCTGAACCTGGTGCTGGTGGTGCTGACGGTCACCCGGGCGTAGCCGGAGACCGGCCGGCGCGACGCCTGCGGTGGTTCGTCACGACTGCTGCGGGGCGCGCAGCCGCAGATGTGACGAGCCGCCGCAGTCGCTCAGGGGAGGGAAGCGACCCAGAGGGCGGACGCTGCGGCCACGTCGAGTACCAGGGACCCCTCCGTCGTACGGACGGCGAGGTCGCCGTCCGACCCGGCGGCCGTCTCGACCGTCAGCACCGTGTCCAACCCGATGCCCGCCTCCGCCAGGTAGCGCAGGACCGCGGGGTCGGCATCCGAGATCCGCACCACCGCAACGGGCACCCCGGCCGGGGCCGAGAGCAGCGGCACCGCGTCGGGGCGGCGCGGTGTCCCGTCCGCGGTCGGGATGGGGTCGCCGTGCGGGTCGCGGGCCGGAAAGCCGAGGCGGCGGTCCAGGCGCTCGATCAGCTCGTCGGAGACCGCGTGCTCCAGCACCTCCGCCTCGTCGTGCACCTCGTCCCAGCCGTAGCCGAGCTCCTCGACCAGGAACGTCTCGATCAGGCGGTGGCGGCGGACCATCGCGACCGCGTGGCGGCGGCCCGTGTCGGTCAGCTCCACGCCGCCGTAGCGTTCGTGCGCCACCAGGCCCTGCTCGCTCAGGCGGCGGACGCCGTCCGACACCGTCGCCGCGCGCACGCCCATCCGCTCCGAGAGCTGCTTCACCGTGACCGGCTGGTCCGACCACTCCGTCGCCGACCAGATGATCTTCAGGTAGTCCTGGGCGACGGACGACAGGTCGGACACGGGCATGCACCGATGATAGGGCGGCGTCACGCGCTCGTCCCGCACGCGGCCCGCTGTTAAGGTGGGTCGGGTGAAGTACGCAGAGACCATTACAGACTTGGTCGGCGACACCCCGCTCGTGAAGCTCAACCGGCTGACCGACGGGATCGCGGCGACGGTGCTCGTCAAACTCGAGTACCTGAACCCCGGAGGTTCGTCGAAGGACCGCATCGCCTCCCGCATCATCGACGCTGCGGAGAAGGACGGGCTCTTGAAGCCCGGCGGGACCATCGTGGAGCCGACGAGCGGCAACACCGGCGTCGGACTCGCCCTCGTCGCGCAGCAGCGCGGCTACCGGTGCGTGTTCGTCTGCCCCGACAAGGTCGGCGAGGACAAGATCAACGTCCTCACCGCCTACGGCGCGGAGGTGGTGGTGACGCCGACGTCGGTGCCGCCGGACCATCCCGATTCCTATTACTCGGTGTCCGACCGCCTCGCCGCCGAGATCCCGGGCGCGTTCAAGCCCAACCAGTACTTCAACCCCAACGGGCCGCGCAGCCACTACGAGACCACTGGTCCGGAGATCTGGCGCGACACCGACGGACGCATCACGCACCTGGTGGCGGGCGTCGGCACCGGCGGCACGATCACGGGCACCGGACGCTTCCTCAAGGAGGTCTCCGAGGGTCGCGTCCGCATCATCGGCGCCGACCCCGAGGGCTCCGTCTACTCGGGCGGGACGGGCCGTCCGTATCTCGTCGAGGGTGTCGGCGAGGACTTCTGGCCGGGCGCCTACGACCCCAGCGTCGTCGACGAGGTGATCGCCGTGAGCGACGCCGAGGCGTTCCGGATGACCCGGCGGCTCGCCCGCGAGGAGGGCATGCTCGTCGGCGGCTCCAGCGGAATGGCCGTCGTCGCCGCGCTGGAGGCCGCGAAGAAGCTCGGCCCGGACGACGTGGTCGTCGTGATCCTGCCCGACGGTGGCCGCGGCTACCTGGCGAAGATCTTCAACGACCGGTGGATGCAGTCCTACGGCTTCAGCGAGGTGCCCGACGAGTCCACGGTGCACGACATCGTCAAGACGAAGCGCGGCGACCTGCCCGACCTGGTGCACACGCACCCGTCCGAGACGGTGCGCGACGCCATCCAGACGATGAACACCTACGGCGTCTCGCAGCTCGTCGTCCTCACCGCCGAGCCGCCCGTCGTGATGGGCGAGGTCGCCGGCGCGCTCGACGAGCGCTCGTTGGTGGACGCGGTGTTCAGCGGGCACGCCGAGATGAGCGATTCGGTCGGCACGCACCTCGGTGAGCCGCTGCCGCTGATCGGCGTCAACGAGTCCGTCACGGCCGCCCGCGCGGCCCTGGCGCAGTCGAGCGCGCTGCTGGTGACCGACGGCGGCAAGCCGGTCGCGGTGCTCACGCGCCAGGACCTCCTCAACTACTTCAGCGACTGAACCACGAGAGATGCGAGACATGACTGACGGCTTCGCCACGCGCGCCATCCACGAGGGTCAGGAGTTCGACCCGACCACCGGCGCGATCATCCCGCCCATCTACCAGACGTCGACCTACGTGCAGGACGGCATCGGCGGCCTCCGCAACGGCTACGAGTACAGCCGCGGCGGCAACCCGACGCGCACCTCGCTCGAGACGCTGCTCGCCTCGCTCGAGGGCGGTGTCCGCGCGCTGTCCTTCGCGTCCGGCCTCGCCGCCGAGGACGCGCTGATCCGCGCCGCGCTTCGCCCGGGCGACCACATCGTCCTGGGCAACGACGCGTACGGCGGCACCCACCGTCTGATCGACCGCATCCACAGCGCCTGGGGCATCCGCAACACCACGGTCGACCTCACCGACCTCGACGCGGTGCGCACGGCCCTCGGAACCGACGGCACCCGGATGCTGTGGATCGAGACCCCGAGCAACCCGCTGATGAAGATCAGCGACATCGCCGCCCTGGCCGAGCTCGGTCACGCGGTCGGCGCGGTCGTCGTCGTGGACAACACGTTCGCCTCCCCGGCGCTGCAGCAGCCGCTGTCGTTCGGCTCGGACGTCGTGGTGCACTCGACCACCAAGTACCTCGGCGGCCACTCGGACGTGGTCGGCGGCGCGCTGGTCTTCGCCGACGAGGAGCTGGCGGAGAAGACCCAGTTCATCCAGTTCGCGGCGGGTGCCGTCTCCGGCCCGATGGACGCGTGGCTCACCACCCGCGGCATCAAGACGCTGGACGTTCGCGTCCGTCAGCACAGCACGAACGCGCAGGCGATCGCGGAGGCGCTGGTCGGCCACGCGGGCGTCGAGGCGGTCTACTACCCGGGTCTGCCGGACCACCCCGGCCACGACCTGGCGCAGCGCCAGATGAGCGGCTTCGGCGGAATGCTGTCGGTGGCGCTGAGCGGGGGAGCGGCGGCGGCGCGGCGGTTCGCGGAGTCGACGCGGATCTTCCAGCTGGCGGAATCCCTCGGCGGCGTCGAGTCGCTGATCGGCTACCCCTCGGAGATGACGCACGCGTCGGTCCGCGGCACGGCTCTCGAGGTTCCCGACAACATCGTCCGCCTGTCGGTCGGCATCGAGGACGTCGACGACCTGCTCGCGGACGTGGAGCAAGCGCTCAGTCGGTAGTCGGCGCTAGCCTCGGGCGCATGGACCAGCGCATCAGCCTCATCACGCTCGGCGTCGCCGACCTGGATCGTTCCCGCGCCTTCTACGAGGACGGCCTGGGCTGGCGGCCGGCCGATGCGCCCGAGGGCGTCGTCTTCTACCAGCTGCCGGGCATGGCCGTCGCGCTGTTCGGCCGCGACGACCTGGCCGAGGACGCGCGCCTGGCGGTCGACGGCACGTTCAGCGGCATCACGCTCGCGTGCAACCAGCGCACCGAGGCGGAGGTGGATGCGGTGCTCGCGCAGGCCGCCGCGGCCGGGGCGCGCATCCTGAAACCCGCCGAGCGCGTCTTCTGGGGCGGGTACTCCGGGTACTTCGCCGACCCGGACGGCCACGTCTGGGAGGTCGCGTTCAACCCGGGATGGACGCTGGCCGAGGACGGCACGCTCACGATCGGGTGAGCGGGAGGCGCAACGATCAGCCCGCGTCGACCGCCGTCGCCCAGACGCGCGTTGCGCGCTCGAAGAAGCGCGGCGGCTCGGTGCTCGCCGAGATCAGCCCCTCGCGGTAGAGAGCGCGCAAGTTCGCGAAGAGGCCGGGCAGGCCGAGGGCGTGCAGTTCGTCGACCGTGATGCCGGGCACGTCGGCGATCAGGGTGCGCAGACGGTCCCGTGCCGAGGCGTCGCCGCGGCCGTCCAGCAGGGAGGCGTCGAAGGGGATCCTGACGGCGGTGTCCCACATGGCGGCTCCTCGTGGTCGGTGCGAGCGGTGACGCCATTTTGTTGCGGCGCCGGATCAGTTATAGACGAGCATCCGCCGTGGTCCAAATGGTATACGAGGCGATTCTGCGCTTCGGGCGTAGAAACCGCAGAATGCGTGCGCGGCCACGACGCCGTCCACACGGCTGCCTCACAGCGTTAAGGGTATTGTCCGTGCGCAGCCCGGCACCGATAGTGGGAGGGTGAGGACTTTCGGGGTGGAGGAGGAGCTCCTCCTGGTCGACGCGCGCGGGGTGGCCTCTCCGGTGGCGCCCATGCTGCTCGCCGAGGCCCCTGCGGTCCTCGATGGGCCCTCGGTCAGCGCCGAGATCCAGCAGGAGATGATCGAGACGCAGACGCGTCCGCAGCTCCTCACGAGCGAGCTGCTGCTCGACATCGTTGCCGGTCGCGAGCTCGCGGACGGCCTCGCGCAGCGTCACGGCGCGCGTGCGGTGGCCGTGGCGATGTCGCCGATGCGGCTGCGTCCCCACGTCACCGACGACCCGCGGTACGCGACGATGATCGAGCGCTATGGGCTGACCGCGCGCGGCACGCTGGTGTGCGGCTTCCATGTGCACGTCGGCATCGACTCCCGCGAGGAGGGCGTGGCGGTGCTCGACCGCATCCGCACCTGGCTGCCGACGCTCCTCGCCCTCAGCGCCAACTCGCCGTTCTTCGGCGGCGCGGACACGGGCCACGCCAGTTACCGCTTCGTCGCGTGGCACCAGTGGCAGAGCGCCGGCCCGACGGACGTCTTCGGGTCCGTCGAGGCGTACGACCGGTTCGAGCGGTTCTTGGTCGACACGGGCGTCATCCTCGACACGGGGATGCTGTACCTCGACGCGCGCGTCTCACGGAAGCACCCGACCGTCGAGGTCCGGGTCGCGGATGTCTGCCTCGACGCACGGGACGCGACCGTGATCGCGGCCATCGTCCGCGCGCTCGTCGACACCGCGATCGCCGAGTGGCGCGCGGGCATCCCACCAGCCGCGGTGCCATCGGCGGCCCTGCGGCTGGCCGAGTGGCAGGCGGCGCTCACCGGCGTGACCGGCTCGCTGCCGCATCCCGTGACGTGGCGTGAGGTGTCGGCCGTGGAGGCGGTGGAGGCGCTGCTCGCTCACACCTCCGAAGCCCTGGAGGCGAACGGCGATTTGGCACTGGTCCGGCGAGGCGTGGCCCGCATCCACGCGACCGGAGGAGGGGCCGGGCGGCAGCGCGCCGCCTTCGCCCGGAGAGGCCGGATGCGCGACGTCGTCGGGCTCGCCGTCGCGGCCACGCACGAGCAGGCGGAGGATGACGACCAGGACGTCGCGTGACCCCTGTAACGGGGCGTGGCCGTCCCTTCCGTGCGCGGGGGATCGCGCATAGTCTGCGGTCATGACGGAGAGGGACCTCGCCCACCAGCACGCCGTCTACACCTACGGCTCGCTGCCGCTCACCCTCATGTACAGCCCGACCGCCACCGCCGCGTGGGAGGTCTACTACGGCGGCGAGTACCTCGGGCTGATCGAGGAGGTGCACAGCACCGGCGAGCTCTGGCCGGGGTTCGTGGCGCGGCTCCCCGGCGAGGAGGAGGCAGGCGAAGGCATCCCGGCGCGGGACTGGCGCGTGGCCGTCGATATCCTCGCCGGACGCGCCGGGCTCTGAGCGCTGGCAGCCGACGGCCTGCGGAGTCGTTGCCCCTCCGGGATCAGAACGCGAACTGGGACCATTCGTCCCGCGCGAGCGCCATGCGCTGGCCACGCGAGTCGACGATCCACGCGTCGGGCGTGCACGCCACGTAGGTGCACAGCACCGTCTCGCTCGTCCAGCCGTCCGCCGAGCGGATCCAGCGGACGAGGTGCACGTCCTGACCCGGTTTCGGAACGTTCCCGATCGGTGTGTCGAATGTGGTCACGCTGCACCCCTCCCCTTGTGCGGCCTGTCTACGACAGACCCTAGCGGGGTACAGGACCGGGGGACAAGAGGTGCGGGTCAGTTGCCGCTGTCGTCCTCCAGCGGGTCGAACTCGTCGTGCTCCGGTTCGAAGACGCCGTCGGCGTCGTACGGTCCCTCGTCCCCGGTGCCCTCCGCGATGGCGTCCACGTCGATCGGTTCGCCCGATGGCGTCTCCGGCCAGTTCTCCTTGGCGTCGGTCATGGCGCACACCCCTTCCTGGATGCTCTGACCGCGATGGTAGACGGGCTTCGTCGGGAGCAGAAGGCCGTCATTCGCCCGGCTCCCGTCCGGTCAGCCGCACCTCCTCGACGTCCAGGCGGCGCTGCACGTCGCGGAGCACGATGTCGTCGATCTCGCCCTCGTCGCGGAGGCGGACGACCTCCTCGCGCTTGCAGTGCAGGAGGGCGAGGCGCAGGTCGGTGTCCTGGCGGCTGCGCTCGATCGCCTCCTCGCCGTCGCGGGACTCGTCCTCGGCCTCCAGCAGGTGGAGGTGCTCCTCGAACTCGTTCTGGACGCGCTCCGCGATCTCCTGGTCGACGCCGAGCCGGCGGACCAGTTCCGGCAGCTCGTCGAGCGCCGCCCGGGTCGCGTTGGTCTCGGCGAGCCGCAGCTCGTGGCCGACGGACTCGTCCTCGGGGAGTTGCGCCCAGCGGACCACCGCCGGGAGGACGAGGCCCTGCACGACCAGGGTCACGATGATGACGCCGGTGGTCACGAACACGATGAAGTCGCGGTGCGGGAACGGAGTGCCCGACCCGATGGTCGCCGGGATGGCCAGCGCGGCGGCGAGGGAGACGGCGCCGCGGAACCCGGACAGCCCGCTGACGATCCGCCAGCCGTTGCTGAGCCGCCGAGCCCGCTGCTGCGGCCGCCGGTCGATCGCGCGGATCGTGTACGCGCTGACGAACTGGAAGGCGATGCGCACCCCGACGATCACTACCGTGACCAAGGCGATGGCGGCCAGTCCGATCCCGAGGTCGCTGGTCGCGAGCTCGCCGATCGAGCGCGGCAGCTCGATCCCGACCAGGACGAACAGGCTCGCGTTGAGCAGGAACGTCGAGAACGACCAGAACGCGTCGGACTGACGGCGTCCCTCCGCCACTCCGACGCGCGGGCCGGCCTGGCTGAGGATGAGGCCGGCGACGACGACCGCGAGCACCCCGGAGGCGTGCACCAGCTCGGCCAGCAGATAGGCGATGAACGGCGTGAGGAGCATCGCGATGTTCTGGGTGATCGCATCCTGGAGGCGACGGCGCACCAGGATGGCGAGCCACGCGACGAGCGCGCCGATGGCCGCCGCGGCGAGGTAGGCGAAGAGGAACGTGACGGTCACGGCGCCGAAGCTGACGTCGGCGTCGCCCACGGTGAAGCCGACGGCGAGCGACCACAGGACGAGGGCGGTCCCGTCGTTGACCAGGCTCTCCGCGCGCAGGATGGTGACGTTGCGTCGGGGGAGCGCGTGCGTGAACGAGGTCATCGCCGTCGCGTCGGTCGGGGCGACGGCCGCGCCCAGCACCCACGCCGGTCCCCAGCCGAGACCCATGGAGTGCGCGAGAACGGCGACAGCGCCCGCGGTGGCGACCACCAGCAGGGTGCTCATCAGCGCGATGCTGCGCAGGTTCGACCGGATCTCGCGCAGCGAGGTGGTCAGGCTCTCCCAGTACAGGATCGCCGGGAGGAAGAGGAACAGCACGACCTCCGGCGCCAGCTCGATGTCGCGGAACAGCGGCACCAGGCCGATCAGCACGCCGAAGGCGACGAGCAGCAGGGGCTGGGCGACGCCGATGCGGCGCGAGAGCACCTTGCTCACGAGCGTGATCACTCCGATCACGACGAGCAGTTCCAGTCCGAGCACGCGGCCTCCTCCGTCCCACATGCTCCCGCGAGTCGGGGCCGGGCGGAACCTGCGGCGGCCTGAGAGTGCGCCCATAGGGAGTCCGCAGAAGACGCATGAACCGGTCATAGGGTCGCGAAAGGTCACGGGAATGTAACGACGCGAGGGTGTCGGCATGACGCTCGAAACCTCCACCCCCGCAACGCCCGTCCTGGCGCTCGATGTCGTCGTGCCCGTCTTCAACGAGCAGGCGACGCTCGAGTCCTCCGTCCAGCGCCTTCACGACTACCTGACCCGGTCGGTGGGCTGGAGCTGGCGCATCACCATCGCCGACAACGCCAGCACCGACGCGACGCCCGAGCTGGCGGACGCGCTCGCCGAAGCGCTGCCCGGCGTCGTCGCCGTCCACCTCCCGCTCAAGGGGCGGGGACGCGCGCTCAAGCACGTCTGGCTGACCTCGCCCGCGCAGGTGCTCGTCTACCTCGACGAGGACCTGTCGACCGACCTGGCCGCGCTGCCGCCACTGGTGGCGCCGCTGCTCTCCGGTCACTCCGATCTCGCGATCGGCACCCGGCTGGGGAGGAGCGCGCGCGTGACCCGCGGCGGCAAGCGCGAGTTCATCTCCCGCAGCTACAACCTGCTGCTGCGGCGGACGATGTCCGTCGGGTTCAGCGACGCGCAGTGCGGGTTCAAGGCGATCCGCCGCGAGGTCGCACAACGGCTCGTCCCGCTGGTCGAGGACGACGGCTGGTTCTTCGACACCGAGCTGCTCATCCTCGCCGAGCGGGCCGGCCTGCGCATCCACGAGATCCCGGTGGACTGGGTGGACGACCCGGACAGCTCGGTCGACGTGGTGCGTACCGCGCGCGACGACCTCAGGGGGATGCTGCGGGTCGGCACCAACCTGGCGCGGGGGCGCATCCCGCTCGAGGCCGTGTACGCGGAGCTCGGGAGGCGGCCGTTCGCGCCGCCGTCGCCGCCGGGCTTCTTCGGGCAGGTGCTCCGCTTCGGGGCGGTCGGCGTGCTGTCGACCGCCGCCTACGCGGTGCTCTACCTGCTGCTGCAATCGGTGCTCACCGCGCAGGTCGCCAACTTCGCGGCGCTGCTCCTCACCGCCATCGCGAACACGTGGGCGAACCGGCGCTTCACCTTCGGCGTGAACGGCCCCGGGATGGTGAAGCACCAGTTCCAGGGGCTCATCGTGTTCGGGATCGCGTGGGGCCTCACCAGCGGCTCGCTCGTGCTGCTGCACGCGGCGGCGCCGGCCGCGTCCGCCCAGCTGCAGCTCGTCGTGCTGACGGTCGCGAACCTCGTGGCGACCCTCCTGCGTTTCGTGCTGCTGCGGCTGTGGGTGTTCCGGCCGGCGCGTCCGCGACCGGCCGTGGAGCCCGCCTCGATGCCCGCTCCCGTCCCCGCCCCCGTTCCCGTTTCCGCTGAAAGCGAGTGAAGCCATGACCATCACCACGAACCCCACGACCGCCGCCTCTCCGCACGCTGCGGCGCCTCCCGGCCGGGTCTCCCGCGCCGCGCGATGGCTCGTCCGCGGGCGCGCCGACGCGGCCGCCTGGGAGCGTCCCGCACTGCTCGGGCTGCTCGCCGTGACGGCGCTCCTCTACCTCTGGGACCTCGCGGCCAGCGGCTGGGCCAACTCCTTCTATTCGGCCGCCGTGCAGGCGGGCAGCGTGAACTGGGAGGCCTTCTTCTACGGCTCCAGCGACGCCGCCAACTCGATCACCGTCGACAAGCCGCCCGCGAGCCTGTGGATCATGGCGCTCTCGGTGCGGCTGTTCGGCCTGAGCTCGTGGAGCATCCTCATGCCGGAGGCGCTGATGGGCGTCGCTACCGTCGGGATCGTCTACGCGATCGTCCGCCGCCGGTTCTCGGCGCAGACCGCGCTGCTCGCCGGCGGCGTGCTCGCGATCACGCCGGTGGCTGCGTTGATGTTCCGGTTCGACAACCCGGACGCGCTGCTCGTGCTGCTGCTGACCCTGTCGGCGTACCTCACGCTGCGCGGGATCGAGAGCGGTCGGATCCGCTGGGTGATCTGGGCGGGCGTCGCGGTCGGCTTCGGGTTCCTCACCAAGCAGCTGCAGGCCTTCCTCATCCTCCCGGTGCTCGCCGGGGTGTATCTGGCGGCGGCGCCGCTGTCGTGGCGCAAGCGGTTCGGGCACCTCTTCGCCGCGCTCGGCGCCGTCGTCGTGTCCGCCGGATGGTGGGTCGCGATCGTCGAGCTGGTCCCGACCTCGTGGCGCCCGTACATCGGCGGGTCGCAGACGAACAGCTTCCTCGAGCTGACCTTCGGCTACAACGGGCTCGGGCGCCTCACCGGAGCCGAGACGGGGTCGGTGACCGGCGGCGGTGGCGGGAACACGGGTGGTGCGATGTGGGGCCAGACCGGCATCCTGCGCCTGTTCGAGAACGAGATCGGCGGTCAGATCGCGTGGCTGCTGCCCGCGGCGCTGGCGCTGTTCGCGCTCGCGCTGGTGCTCGGCCGCAGGATGGTGCGGACGGACGCGCGTCGCGCGACGCTGCTCGTCTTCGGCGGCTGGCTGGTGGTGACGGCCCTCGCGTTCAGCTTCATGGCGGGCATCTTCCACGCGTATTACACGGTCGCCCTCGCTCCTGCACTCGCGGGGACGGTCGCGATCGGAGCATCGGCAGCCTGGCAGGCGAGGGACCGGCTGTGGGTGCGCATCCTGTCGGCGGTCGTCGTGCTGGGCACGGGCGTCTGGGCGTGGGTGCTGCTCGACCGGGCGTCGGACTGGCT
The DNA here is from genome assembly GCA_001647635.1 of Leifsonia xyli. Lineage (NCBI taxonomy): Bacteria > Bacillati > Actinomycetota > Actinomycetes > Micrococcales > Microbacteriaceae > Leifsonia > Leifsonia xyli. The sequence goes on from CP014761.1 coordinate 2,978,722, forward strand.
GCCGTGGCTGAAGGTCGTGGTGCTGGTCGCCTCGATCGCGGCCGCCGTGCTGCTGCTCCTGCCGCCGCGGCGGGTGCTCGCCGCAGCGACCATCGCGGTGACGCTGGGCGCCGGGCTGCTCGCGCCGCTCGCGTACACGATCGAGACAGTCACGACGGCCCACACCGGGTCGATCGTGACCGCGGGCCCGACGGTCGCCGGAGGGATGGGCGGCCCGGGGGGCGGACGCGGGTTCGGCGGCGCGCCAGGTGGCGCGGGCGCCGGGCAGGCCGGCGGCGCACCGGGCGGGTTCGGTGGCGGGACGCCTCCCGGCGGCACGGCTCAGGGCGGGACGGCTCAGGGCGGGACGGCTCCGGGCGGGACGACCGGCGGCACCGGCACTGCGCCGGGCGGCGCGGGCGGCGGGATGGGCTCCCTCCTCGGCTCCGGCACCGTCGGCTCGAAGCTCGCGGCCCTCCTGAAGGCGGACGCGTCCCAGTACACCTGGGTCGCCGCGGCCGTCGGCTCCAACTCCGCCGCGGGCTACCAGCTGGCGATGCAGCAGGCGGTGATGCCGATCGGCGGCTTCAACGGCTCCGACCCGTCGCCCACCCTCGCCCAGTTCAAGGCCTACGTCGCCGAAGGACGCATCCACTACTTCATCGCCGGGGGCGTCGGCGGGCAGTCGAACGGTGGGAGCAGCGCCTCGAGCGAGATCGCATCGTGGGTGTCGGAGAACTTCACCGCGCAGACCGTGGACGGCGTGACCGTGTACGACCTCACGCAGTAGCTCCGGTTCGCCCGGTGTCGGGGGTCCGCGCCATCATGGGGACATGACGGAACGCGGGCCCTCGACCACGCGCGCCCGCGGTCCGGAGCTTCCCGACCCGCGGGTGCCCGGCGCAGGTGTGCCCGATGCGCCGCACGGCAGGCTCGGCGTCGCGGGCGGCACGGCCCTCTACATCGCGGCGGTGCTGGGCACCGGCATCCTGGTGCTCCCGGCGCTCGCCGCGGCGGCGGCCGGGCCCGGAGCGATCCTCGCCGTCGCGGCCCTGGCGCTCATCTCCGTCCCGCTCGCCGCCACGTTCGCCGCGCTGGCGCGCCGCCATCCGGACGCCGGCGGTGTCGCGACGTTCGCGCGCCGCGCCTTCGGCCCGGACGCGGCCCGGATCATCGGCTACTGGTTCTTCTTCGGCACGCCGATCGGCGCCCCGATCGCGGCGCTGATGACGGCGCGCTACGTGGTCGCGGTGATCGGCGGCGATGCCGTGGCGACGACGCTGATCGCGGTCGGCCTCATGGTGATCCCGGTCGCCGTCACCGCCTTCGGCGTCCGGTTCGCCGCGTCCGTGCAGCTCGTCCTGTCCGGCGCGCTGGTCGCCGTGCTGGTGTTCGTGCTGGCGGCCGCGGCCCCGCACGGCCAGGCCGCGCACCTGCAGCCGCTGCTGCCGCACGGCTGGGCCGGGGTCGGGCTCGCCATGTCCCTCTACATCTGGGCGTTCGCCGGGTGGGAGGCCGTGGCCGGCATCGGCGGCGAGTTCCGGAACCCGCGGCGCGACATCCCGCGGGCGACCGCGCTGGCGCTGATCATCGTGTCCGTCGCGTACCTGGCCATCCAGACCGTGACCGTCACGGTCCTGGGGTCGCGGGCGGCGACGAGTGCCGTCCCGCTGCTCGACCTGGTCGAGGTGTCGACCGGATCGGGCGGCGCGATCGTGGTCGCCGTCATCGCCGCGATCGTCGTCACCGGGGTGTTCAACGCCTACCTCGCGGCGTTCAGCAAGCTCGGCGCGGCGATGGGCCGCGACGGCGACCTGCCCGCGTGGTTCGGGCGCGGCGCCGAGAACGGCGCGGTCGCCCGCCGCGGGCTGCTGCTCTCGGCCGTCGTCATGGCGCTGTACTCCGTCGTCGTGCTGTCGAGCGGCGACCTGCAGCCGTTCATCCTCGTGCACACGAGCATCGCGGCGGCGGTCTACGGTCTCGGCGTCGCCTCGGCGCTCCGGCTGCTTCCCGCGCGCTCGCTCGGCTGGTGGATGGCGCTGCTCTCGTGCGTGCTCGCCGCCGGGCTGCTGATCCTCGCGGGCTGGCATCTGGTGTTCCCGGCGGGCGTCGCCGTCGTCGCGCTCGCGGTCGGTCTCGTCGCTCGGCGGACGCGCCGGAGCGCCGATCGCGCATAATAGGGGCACCCGCGGACCCGACCGCGGCCGGCGGAGGGGGACGGTGTGACCGAGCACCAGCGCGCCGCGAGCATGCGCGACGTCGCCGCGCTCGCCGGGGTGTCCCACCAGACCGTGTCCCGCGTGATCAACGGCCACCCCAGCATCCGCGAGTCCACACGGCAGCGTGTGCAGGACGCGATGCTCCAGCTGCACTACCGGCCCAACCGGGCGGCGCGGGCGCTCGTCACGGCCCGATCCCGCACCATCGGCGTGCTCTCGACCTCTGCCGCCGCGCTCTACGGTCCGGTGTCGAGCATCAACGCGATCCAGGATGCGGGACGCGCCGCCGGGTACTCGGTGGCCGTCGCACAGCTCCCCGACCTGACCGGCGAGTCCATCGCCGCCGGCCTCGACCATCTGCTCGCACAGTCCGTCGAGGGCATCGTCGTGATCGCCCCGCAGGAGGTGGTGATCGAACAGCTCCAGTCGGCCCGCCTCAACGTCCCGTACGTGACCCTGCAGGGCGGTCCGTCGTCGCTGCAGCGCGAACTCACCGTGGACCAGGTGGCGGGCGCCCGCGCGGCCACGCGGCATCTGGTGTCGCTCGGGCACCGGCGGATCGTGCACCTCTCCGGTCCTCTCGCCTGGTTCGAGGCGCAGGCGCGCGTCCACGGCTACCGCCAGGAGCTCGCCGATGCCGGGCTGTATCCCGAGCCGGCGCCGGAGGGTGACTGGACCGCCGAATCGGGCTACCGGCTGGGGCTCGAGGTGCTGCGCGATCCCGGGGTCACGGCCGTGTTCGCATCCAACGACCAGATGGCGCTCGGGGTCTACCACGCGGCGTACCAGCTCGGTCGGCGCCTCCCGGAGGACCTCAGCGTCGTCGGCTTCGACGACATCCCGGAGGCCGCCCACTTCTGGCCGCCGCTCACGACCGTCCTGCAGGACTTCACCGACCTCGGCCGCCGCAGCGTCGAGAGCCTGGTGGCCGAGATCGAGGGCGGGGAGGAGCTGACCGCGGTCAGCCTGCTGCCCGACCTGATCGTCCGATCGTCCACGGCCGTGGCCCGCTGACCCTCGCCGCGTCGGAGGCCCGGCCTAGGCTGGAGTCCATGAGCTCGCGCGACCTGGACTCCGTGTCGACCGGCTCCGCAGCCTCCCGACCCGCGGTGCCCGGCGGCGTGTTGAGCCCGCCGTTCCGCTGGACCAGCATCGGGATGTGCCTGCTCATCATGTTGGCCGCGTTCGAGGCGCTGGCGGTCACGACGATCATGCCCGCGGTCAGCCGGGAGCTCGACGGAGCGGCGCTCTACGCCTTCGCGTTCGCCGGTCCGCTCGCGGTGAGCGTGGTCGGGATGGTCGCAGCGGGTGCGTGGGCCGACCGCGGCAATCCGCGCAGCGCGCTCATCGCGTCGGTGGTGCTGTTCGCCACGGGCCTCCTGCTGGCGGGCACGGCGCCGACGATGGGACAGTTCGTGGCGGGCCGGCTCGTCCACGGGCTCGGCGGAGGGGCGCTCACCGTCGTGCTGTACGTGATCGTGGCGCGCGTGTACCCGGCGCGGCTGCATCCCCGCATCTTCGCGGGGTTCGCGGCGGCCTGGGTGATCCCGTCGCTGATCGGGCCGTTCATCGCCGGCCTGCTCGCCGAGACGGTCGGCTGGCGCTGGGTGTTCCTCGGGGTCGTGGCGCTGACCGCGCTCGCCATGCTGATGGTCGTGCCGGTGATGCACGGCGTGCTCGAGCCTCCGGCCGATCCGGCGCCGTTCCGTCCGGCGCGGCTGCTCTGGGCGGTCCTGCTGGCGGTCGCGGTGCTCGCGCTGACCCTCGCCGCGGAGGCGACGGGGCCGGTGCAATGGATCGTGCCGGTGGTCGCCGCTGTGCTGGCCGGATTCGCGCTGCGGCCGTTGGTTCCGCGGGGAGTGCTGCTCGGCCGGCGCGGGCTGCCGAGCGTCATCCTGATGCGCGCGATCGTGGCCGGGACGTTCTTCGCGTCCGAGGTCTACGTGCCGCTCCTGCTCGTCACCGACTACGGCCAGTCGGCGGCGGTCGCCGGTCTCGCGCTGACCGCGGCCGGGCTGACCTGGTCGGGTGCGTCGTGGGTGCAGGGGCACTTCCCGCGCATCGGCCACCGGCTGGCCGCGCGCCTCGGCGCGCTCGGGCTGACGATCGCGCTCGCGGCGCTGATCGCCACGGCGGTGTGGCACCTGAGTCCGGTGGTGGCCGTGATCGCATGGGCGTTCGCGGGCGCCGGGATGGGCATCCTCTACCCACGACTCGGCGTGCTGACCCTCGAATACTCGACCGGCGACGACCAGGGCTTCAACAGCTCGGCGCTGTCGATCTCCGACGCGACCGGGTCCGCCGTGGCACTGGCCGCGACGGCGATCGTCTTCGCGGCGCTCCGGGATGCCGGGGGCGCCTGGCCGTTCGTGGGGGCGTTCGCCGTGTCCGCGGTGCTGTGCCTGCTCGCCTGGCTGGTCGGCCCGCGCATCCTCCGTCGCTCCTGACGCGCCTCGGCTGGGCTAGCGCGTGAGGCGCTGGACGGCGCCGTCCGCCTCCTCGACGATCGCGCGGGTGGCCGTCTCGGCCGCTGTGCCGTCGCCCCGGCGGACCGCGGCCGCGACCTCCTCGTGCAGGCGGATCGCCTCCGGGTTCGCCGTGCCCGGCATGAGAGCGTGCTCCGTCCGCCCGATGAGCGCCTCGGCGACGGCGTCGCTCAGCGCCGCGAACACCGGGTTGCCGGATGCCTCCAGCAGCACGCGGTGGAAGTCCCGGTCGTGCGCCAGGTACTCCTCACGGTTCGCGGATCGCTGCGTCGCCGCCATCCCGACGATGGCCGCGGTGAGGTCCCCGCACTGCGCGGGCGTGGCGCGTTCCGCGGCGAGCCGTGCCGCGACCGGTTCGACCGCGCGCCGCAGCTCGCTGAGGTCGCCCAGCGCGCGCATCCGGTCCGGCCCGGCGAGGCGCCAGCTCAGGATGCGCGGGTCGAGCGCCTGCCACGCCCCCTCCGGCAGGACGACCGTGCCGCGGCGCCGACGCGCCTGCACGAGGCCGAGCGACTCGAGCACCCGCAGGCATTCGCGCAGCACGGTGCGGGAGATCCCGAGACCCTCGGGCGTCAGCACTGTCCCGACCGGGATCTCGCCGGCGACGATCCGCGCACCGAGCGAGGCGATGGCCTGCTCGTGCAGGGAACCGGGTGGCGGCTGCGTCACCCCTCCATTATCGGGCGTGAGTAATTCGTACGCAATTATGAGCGCGGATTCGACACAAATCTGATTTATTTCTAGAGTGATCCCTGCACCATCGGATCCACGACCAAGGACGTTCATGACCACAGCATTTCTCGGGCGCCTCGCTGCCGCCGCGCCCGCCCCCACCCCGGCCCCTGAGCCGTCCGGCCCCGAGGGCCAGCTGATCTTCGCGGCCCTCGTCGGCATCGCGGTGATCGTCATCCTGATCACCTGGCTCAAGCTCCACCCGTTCCTCTCGCTGCTGCTCGGCTCGCTCGTCGCAGGCCTCGCGGCGGGCATGGCGGCCGACAAGGCCATCGCCAGCTTCATCACCGGCTTCGGCAGCACCATGGGCAGCGTCGGCGTACTCATCGGCCTCGGCGCGATGTACGGCAAGCTGCTCGCCGACTCCGGCGGCGCCGACCGGATCGTCGACACCCTCGTGTCCCGCACCAGCGCCCGCCTGCTCCCGTGGACCATGGGCGCGGTCGGCGCGATCATCGGCCTGCCGATGTTCTTCGAGGTCGGCCTCGTGCTGCTGATGCCCGTCATCATCCTGGTGACCCGCCGCTCCGGCCTGCCGCTCATGCGCATCGCACTGCCGACGCTGGCGGGTCTCTCGGCGATGCACGGCCTCGTCCCGCCGCACCCGGGTCCGCTGGTCGCCATCGGCGCGCTCGGCGCCAACCTCGGACTGACCCTGGCGTTCGGCGTGATCGTCGCCATCCCGGCCATCGCGATCGCCGGCCCGCTGTTCAGTCGTGTCGCGGCGAAGTGGGTGCCGGCCGGCGTTCCCGCGCTGTTCGTCGCCGACGAGGCGGGGACGGCGGGCGCTCGCCGCCGGCCGTCGTTCGCCGCCGCGCTCATCAGCATCCTGCTGCCGGTCGTCCTCATGCTGGGCAAGGCGGTCGCCGACATCGTGACACCGGCGGACGCCGCACCCGTGTGGAAGGTCGTGCTCGACTTCCTCGGCACCCCCGTCATCGCGCTGACCGTCGCCGTGCTGGCCGGTCTGCTCCTGCTCGGCGTGGGCGGCGGGATGGACCGCAAGGCGATGCAGACCAGCCTGAGCGCGTCCCTCCCTCCCATCGCCGGCATCCTGCTCATCGTCGGCGCGGGCGGCGGCTTCAAGCAGGTGCTGGTCGACACCGGCATCGGTCAGGTCATCGCCGGATGGGCGACGGGCGCGAGCGGGATCGTGGTGCTGCTCCTCGCCTGGACGGTCGCGGCCCTCATCCGCGTCGCCACCGGCTCGGCGACCGTCGCGACGGTGACCGCGGCCGGCATCCTCCTGCCGCTCACCGCGCACCTGTCGACTCCGATGGTCTCGCTCATGGTGCTGGCGATCGGCGCGGGCTCGGTCTTCCTCTCGCACGTCAACGACGCCGGCTTCTGGCTGGTGAAGGAGTACCTGGGCCTCAGCATCCCGCAGACGCTGAAGAGCTGGACGGTGCTGGAGTGTCTGATCTCGGTCGTCGGCCTGGCCGGCGTCCTCATCGTGAGCCTGTTCGTCGGCGGACTCGGATGACCCCGGTGCGCGCGGTCGTCGTAATGGGCGTCGCGGGGTGCGGCAAGTCGACGGTCGCCGCCCTGCTCGCCGCACGTCTGGGATGGGAGTTGCTGGAGGGCGACGCCCTGCACCCGGCGGCGAACATCGAGCGGATGGGCGCGGGGATCCCGCTCACCGACGAGGACCGCGCGCCCTGGCTCGCCGCCATCGCCTCCTGGATGGGCGAGCGGCGGCCGGTCGTCGTCGCCTGCTCGGCGCTCACCCGCCGCTACCGCGACGTGCTCCGGGCGGACGACGTGCTGTTCGTGCACCTCACCGGCTCGCCGGAGCTGCTCGGGGATCGGCTGGCCGCGCGCGAGCACCACTTCATGAAGGCGGGCATGCTGCAGAGCCAGCTGGCCCTGCTGGAGCCGCCGGCGCACGACGAACGCCACCTGACGCTCGACATCGACGCGCCGCCGGCTGAGCTGGCCGACCGGGTGGCGGCGGCGCTGGCCTGATCCGCGCCGACCGCGCCGCCCGCCGTCGAGTACACGAAGAGTGCACGCGACGGCGGCGTGTCGCGTGCACTCTTCGTGTACTCGGCAGGGGAATCAGGGGCGGGCTGCGGCGTACTGCTCGCGGATGACCGGGCGCGTGTCGACAGGCAGCGTCGCGGCGGTATCGACCGTCCAGGACGGGCGGGTGCCGGTCAGCGCCCAGGCGGCCTGCACCGCTCCGCCGTCGGCGACGTACTCGCCGGGGGACGGCACCTCGACCGGCGCATCGAAGACCTGCGCGGCGACCTGGGCGACAGCCGGGTTCTGCGCGGCGCCGCCGATCAGCAGGATGCGGCGCTCGCGCACCCCGACGGACCGCACGGCGTCGAGGCCATCGGCGAGGCCGCACAGCATCCCCTCGATCGCGGCGCGGGCCAGGTTCGCGGGGTGGTCGACGCCAGGGTGAGGCCGTGGACGCTCGCTTTCGCGTCCGGCAGGTTCGGCGTGCGCTCGCCCTCGAAATACGGCACGAGCACGACGCCGCCGGAGCCGGGCTCCGCGGTCAGCGCCAGCTCGGCGAGCCGGTCGAAGTCGACGGACAGGAGGCCGGCGATCGAGCCGAGCACGCGCGCGGCGTTGAGGGTCGCGATCAGCGGGAGGGACACTCCGGAGGCGTCGGCGAAGCCGGCGACGGTGCCAGAGGGGTCGGCGACCGGCTGCTCGGTCACGGCGAAGACGGTGCCGGAGGTGCCGATCGAGACGACCACGTCGCCTTCCGCCGCGCCGAGTCCGAGGGCGGCGCCCGCGTTGTCACCGGCGCCGGGGCCGACGAGCGCACCCGACGGCGTACGGCCGGCGGACTCCGACGGTCCCAGCACGCGGGGGAGCACCACGGCGTCTCCGTCACCCGACCCGGCCTCGCGGCCCGGCCGCCCGAGCGCCCGCTCGAACAGGTCGAGGTCGTACGTCCCGGTCGCCGCGCCCCAGTACGCCGTGCCGCTCGCGTCCGAGCGGTCGGTGGTCAGCGCCTCCAGGTCCGGACCGAGCTCGCTCTCGCCCGCCGGACCGTAGCCGCGCAGGCGCCAGGTCAGCCAGTCGTGCGGGAGCGCGACCGCGGCGACCCGCGCCGCGTTCTCGGGCTCCGCATCCCGCAGCCAGCGCAGCTTGGTCGCGGTGAAGGAGGCGACCGGCACGACGCCGACCCGGCGCGCGTACTCGTCCGCGCCGACCTCGTCGATCAGGTCGCGGGCGGCCTGCGCCGAGCGGGTGTCGTTCCAGAGCAGGGCGTCGCGGATGACGCGGCCCTCCGCATCCAGGGCGACCATGCCGTGCTGCTGGCCGGCGATCGAGATCGCGTCCACGTCGTCCATGCCGGCCGCCGCGGCGAGGGCCTCCTGGAGCGCCGACCACCACGCGGCCGGGTCGACCTCGGTGCCGTCGGGATGCGCCGCGCGCCCCGAGCGCACGAGCGCGCCCGTCTCGAGGTCGCGCACGACCACCTTGCAGCTCTGGGTCGACGAGTCGACTCCCGCAACCAGCGTCATTCGCTGTCTCTTCCTTCCACGGGTCGAACAAGTGAAGTGCACGTCGTTGCGGCCGACACGCCGGTCGGATGCGCAACGACGTGCACTTCGAGGGGGTTCAGCGGGTCAGCGCGCGCCGAGGAGGTGCTCGAGGGCCAGCTGCTGCAGGCGGACGAAGCCGAAGCCCTTGCCGCCGAAGTAGGCGCTCGGGTCGAAGTCCTCGTAGGCGCTGCGGTCGGAGAGCAGGTCGTCGTACGACTCGCCGTCGCCGAGGGTCGGACGCGACAACTCGATCACGCGCGACGCCTCCAGCTGCTCCTGCACCTCGGGGTCGGCGCGGAACGCCTGCGCGCGCTCCTTGAGCAGCAGGTAGGTGCGCATGTTCGCGGCCGCCGAGTCCCAGACGCCGGTGATGTCCTCGGTGCGGGACGGCTTGTAGTCGAAGTGGCGCGGGCCGTCGTAGGCCGGGCCGCCATCCGGGCCGCCGTTCTCGAGCAGGTCGACCAGGGCGAAGGCGTTCTGCAGGTCGCCGTGACCGAAGACGAGGTCCTGGTCGTACTTGATGCCGCGCTGCCCGTTGAGGTCGATGTGGTAGAGCTTGCCGTGGTACAGGGCCTGGGCGATGCCGGCGGCGAAGTTGAGGCCCGCCATCTGCTCGTGGCCGACCTCGGGGTTGAGGCCGACGAGCTCGGGGCGCTCCAGCGAGTTGATGAACGCCAGCGCGTGGCCCACGGTCGGGAGCAGGATGTCGCCGCGCGGCTCGTTCGGCTTCGGCTCGATGGCGAAGCGGATGTCATAGCCCTTGTCGGTGACGTAGTCGCCGAGCAGGTTGACGGCCTCGCGGTAGCGCTCGAGCGCGGCGCGGATGTCCTTCGCCGCGTCGTACTCGGCGCCCTCGCGGCCGCCCCACATGACGAACGTCTTGGCGCCGAGCTCGGCCGCCAGGTCGAGGTTGCGCAGCACCTTGCGGAGCGCGAAGCGGCGCACGGCGCGGTCGTTGGAGGTGAAGCCGCCGTCCTTGAAGACCGGGGCCGAGAACAGGTTGGTGGTCACCATCGGCACGATGATGCCGGTGTCGGCGAGGGCCTGCTTGAGGCGGTCGATCTGCTTCTGGCGCTCGGCGTCGGTCGAGCCGAAGGCGAAGAGGTCGTCGTCGTGGAAGGTGAGGCCGTAGGCGCCGAGCTCGTCGAGCTTGTGCACCGCCTCGACCACGTCGAGCTGGGGGCGGGTGGGCCCGCCGAACGGGTCGGTGCCGTTGTAGCCGATGGTCCACAGACCGAACGAGAACTTGTCGGCGCGGGTGGGGGTGAGGCTCATGGATGTTCCTTCAGCGTCGTCGGTGATTTGTTGTTTCAATAAACTTATACCGCACCGAGGCGCTCGGCGCGAGGGGAAACGCTCAGACGGCACCCACGGTAGCCGTCTCGGCCTCCGACGTCACCAGGCGGGCGTCCGCGGCGGTGACCTCGTGCACCGGGCCGGCGATCGTCAGTGCGGCCGCGGTCTCGCGGACGTCGCACGACGGTCCGACCCACAGTTCCACAGCGCCCGGCTCGACGATGCGGCGGAACGACGGGTCCGAGAACGCGAGACGTCTCGTCGGCACGGCGAACCGCACCACCGCCTCCTCGCCCGGCTGGAGCTCGATGCGGTGGTAGCCGAGCAGCTGCGCCACCGGACGCGTCACGCTCGCGTGCACATCGCGGGCGTACAGCTGGACGAGGTCGGTCGCGGCGCGGTCTCCGGTGTTCCGGACGCGCACGCTCGCGGTGAACGTGCCGCCGGCGGCGACCTCCGCGTCCACGGTCAGCTCGGACCGCTCGAACGTCGTGTACGACAGCCCGTGCCCGAACGGCAGCACCGGGGTGCTGTCGGCGCTCGTGATCTCGTTCGGTCCGCCCAGGATCGGGTGGAGGTACGAGTACGGCTGCGCGCCCGCCGAGCGGGGGAGCGAGACCGGCAGGTGTCCGGAGGGTGCGACCCGGCCGGAGAGCACCGCGGCGATCGCCCGCCCGCCCTCCTCGCCCGGGAAAAATGCCTGCATTACGGCTGCAGGGGCCGTCACGCCCTCGATCGCCCAGCCGATCGCGTACGGACGGCCGGAGAGCACGACCAGCACGACCGGGGTGCCGGTCGCGACGACCCGCTCCACGAGCTCGCGCTGGATGCCCGGGAGCTCCAGGCTCTCGACGTCATTGCCCTCGCCGACCGTCCCGCGACCGAAGAGTCCCGCACGGTCGCCGACGACCACGACGGCGACCTCCGCTGCGCTCGCCGCGGCCACGGCGGCCGGGATGCCCGAGCGATCGTCCCCCTCCACGTCGCAGCCGCGCTCGTGCACGACGTCAGCTCCGTCGAACTCGCCGCGCAGCGCCTCCAGCACCGACGGCAGCTCGAAGCCGAGCGGCACCTCCGGGTGGTGCGCGAGCACGTGGTTCGCGAACGAGTAGCACCCCATCAGGGCCTCGGGTGCGTCGGCGTTCGGGCCGAGCACCGCGATCCGGCGGGGAGACGACGCCGGTGGCAACGTGCCGTCGTTGGTGAGCAGCACCAGCGACTCCTCGGCCAGGCGGAGCGCCACCTCGCGGTGCGCGGGCGTGTCCAGGTCGATCGCGGTCGGCGGCGTGTCGAAGGTCTCGTCGAGCAGCCCGAGCTCCTCCTTCTGGGCCAGCACGCGCAGCACGGCGCGGTCGACGAGCGCCTCGTCGGTCTTCCCCGAGCGGATGCGCTCCAGCAGCGGCCCGAGGAACGCGTCGCCGGTCGGCAGCTCAACGTCGATCCCGGCGGCGAGGGCCAGCGCGGCCGCCTCGCCGAGGTCGGCGGCGACGCCGTGCATGGTGTGCAAGAAGGCGACCGAGAAGTAGTCGGAGACCACCGTCCCGTCGAAGCCCCACTCATCGCGGAGGATCCGCGTGAGGTACTCGGGCGAGGCGCCGACGGGGACCCCGTCGATCTCGGCGTACGAGTTCATGACCGATCGCACCCCGCCATCCCGCACCGCCATCTCGAACGGCTGCAGGAGCGTGTCGCGCACCTCGCGGGGACCGGCGTGCACCGGCGCGTGGTTGCGCCCGGCCTGCGACGCCGAGTAGCCGACGAAGTGCTTCAGCGTCGCGTGGACGCCCGCGCCCTGCAGGCCGCGCACATAGGCGGTGCCGAGCGTTCCGACGACGTACGGATCCTCGGCGATGCACTCGTCCACCCGGCCCCAGCGCGGGTCGCGGATGACATCGAGCACGGGCGCGAGGCCCTGGTGGATGCCGAGCTCGCGCATCGACAGGCCGATCAGCCCGGCCATCTCCTCCACCAGCTCGGGGTCGAAGGACGCACCCCACGCCAGCGGCGTCGGGAACGTCGCCGCCTTCCATGCCGCGAGCCCGGTGAGGCACTCCTCGTGCACCAGCGCGGGGATGCCCAGCCGGGTCTCCTCCTTCAGCCGGCGCTGCTCCGACCACAGCCAGGCGGCGCGCTCGGCAGGGTCGACCGGTCGGGTGCCGTAGACGCGGGTGAGCTGGCCGAGGCCGTGCTCGGTGGCGTCCGCGTAGGCGCCGGGGTTGCCCATCTCGCCGGCCATCGGCGCGACCAGCTCGTCGCCCTTGTCGACCCAGTACCCGACGAGCTGCGCGAGCTTCTCCTCGAGGGTCATCTCGGCGAGCAGCGCGCGCACCCGCTCGGAGGGCGCAGAGGGATGGAGGGATTCGGTCATGTCGGATCTCACTTCTTGAGCAGAGCGGGCGATCAGCCCTTGACGGCGCCGGTCAGACCGCCGACGATGCGGCGTTCGAACAGGCTGAAGAACACCAGCGCCGGAATCATGGACAGCGACGTGAAGGCGAGGACCTTCGCCGTGTCCTGCGAGTACTGCGACGAGAACGCCTGCACTCCCAGCGGCAGGGTGAACGTCGCTTCGTTGTTGAGGAGGAAGAGCGGCAGCAGGTAGCTGTTCCAGCTCGCGATGAACGCCAGGATGCCGACGGTGATCACGCCCGGCAGGGAGAGCCGGAGCACCATCCGCCAGAAGAAGCCGAGCCTGCTGCAGCCGTCGATGAACGCGGCCTCCTCGATCTCGTCCGGGATGGCCCGCAGGAACGGCACCAGGATGATGATCGTCGTCGGCAGGGCGAACGCGATCTGCGGCAGGATGACGCCGCCGAGCGAGTTCATCAGGCCGATGTTGCGCACCACGATGTAGAGCGGGGTGATCGCGACCGTGATGGGGAACATCAGGCCCGCGGCGAACAGGGCGTAGAGGAACCCGCGCCCGCGGAACTTGTAGCGCGCCAGCACGTAGCTCGCCGCCAGGCCGAGCACGATCACGCCGAAGGTGGTCGCCAGCGCGACGATCGTCGAGTTGCCGACCTCCTGCCAGAACGTGCTGCCGCTGAGGACGCTCAGGTAGTTCTGGACGTTCCAGGGGTTCGGGAACCCGGCGGGGTCGACCGTGATCTGCGAGTTGGTGCGGAAGCCGCCGAGCACGATGTACGCGATCGGCACGAGCATCAGGGCGATGACGACGAGCGCCACGAAGTAGATGATCGGCGAGCCCCAGGGGAGGCCCTTCTCCTTGCGCCGGGTCGTGCCCGGGAGCGTGGGCTCGGGAGTGGCGGTGAGGGTCGTCATCGTCCCTTCCTTTCTGCGCGCTGCGCCTTCCGGCTGTCGCCGGTGAGGGCGCCCGCGGTGTCGCGCCGGAGCACGAACCGCTGGTAGACGAGTGCGACGATGAGCGAGATCAGGAAGATCACGACGGCGACGGCGTTGCCGTAGCCGAAGTTGCCCGCATTGCGGCCGTTCGCGACCATGTACGTCGCCATAGTGGAGGTGCCGGCCGTCGATGCGACGTACTGGCCCCAGATGATTTAGACGAGGTCGAACAGCTGCAGCGCCCCGATGATCGACAGGAACGCCCAGATGCGGAGCGTCGGGCCGAGCAGCGGCAGCGTGATGCGCCGCTGGATCTGCCAGTACGACGCGCCGTCCAGCGCAGCCGCCTCGTACAGCTCCTCCGGGATGCCCTGGAGGCCGGCGAGGAAGAGGATGACGGCGAAGCCGACGTACTTCCAGGTCAGGATGCCCATCAGGGTCCAGATCGCGAGGCTCGGGTCGGAGAGCCAGTCGTGGACGAGGGCGTCGAGGCCGAGGTTCTTGAGCATGCCGTTGAGCGCGCCGTTGGTGGCGAGCATCAGGCTCCAGCCCGTGCCGACCACGACCTCGGCGATCACGTAGGGCACGAAGATCAGGACGCGGATGATCGACTGGCCGCGCATCTTGCGGTTGAGCAGCAGCGCCAGCAGGATCGCGATCGGACCCTGCAGCACGATCGACATCACGACGATGAATGCGTTGTGCGCCAGCGCCTGCTGGAACGCCGAGTCGGTGAGGATCGTGATGTAGTTCTGAAGGCCGACGAAGTCGGTCGGGGTCCCGTAGCCCGCCCAGCGGAAGAAGCCGTAGTAGGCCGCCATCACGACCGGGGCGATCACGAAGCCCAGGAAGACGATGACCGCGGGTCCGGCCAGGAGAGCGATCTCCAGGCGTCCGGACCAGCGGCCCTTGCGGGGGCGGCGCCGGCGCGACGGGGGCGACGCGATCGCGTCGCCCCCGCCGTGCTGCGCGAGACCCGCGGCCGGCTCGAGGCCGGTGGTGTTCTCGCGGATGTCAGTCACGAGCTAACCTGCCTCAGCCCTTCTTCGCCGCGTCGTTGGCCGCCTGGATGAGCTGCTTCGGGTCGCTCTTACCGGCGAGCATGTCCACGACCGCGACGTTCAGCGCGTTGCCGACGTTCTGGCCGAGGACGGTGTCGAGCCACTGCGAGACGTAGGGCGCCTTGTTGTAGGCGGCCAGCACATCCTTCAGGTAGGGCTCGGTGACGACCTTCTGGGCCTCCGAGTTCACCGGCGGGGCGTTGAAGGCCTTGTAGTAGGCCTCCTGCTGGTCCGTGGTGGCAACGAAGTTGAGGAAGTCGGCGCACTCCTTGGGGGCCTTGACCGAGCACGAGTACCCGTCGACGCCGCCCATGATCGAGCCCGGCTCGCCCTTGCCGCCCGGAACCTCCGGGAACGGGTAGAAGCCGAGGTCCGGAAGAGGCTTCTGGTCGGGGGTGAGGGACGCGATCACGCCCGGGTCCCAGGCGCCCATGAGCTCCATGGCCGCCTTGTGGTTGGCGACGAGGCCGGCCGAGCTGCCCGCGCCCTGCTGGGCGGAGGTGGTGAGGAAGCCGTCGTTGAAGGGCTTGGTGTCGGAGAACTTCTGCAGGTCCTCCGCGGCCTTCAGCCAGCAGCCGTCCGAGAAGGACTTCGAGTCGGCGGTCTTCTCCATGGTGGAGCCGGCGCACTCGCGCAGCGCGAACCAGTAGAACCAGTGTGCGGCGGGCCAGGCGTCCTTCGCGCCGAGCGCGATGGGGGCGACGCCGGTGCTCTTGAGCTTGGTCACGTCGTCGTTGAGGTCGCTGATCGTCTTCGGCGCGTCGGTGATGCCCGCGGCCTTGAACAGATCCTGGCTGTAGAACAGGCCGCCCGGGAGCACGGCGATGGGCATGGCCCACACCTTGTCCTGGTAGGTCTCGGCCTTGAACGAGCCCTCGGAGATGTTCTTCTTCGTGTCGGACGACACCTTGTCGGTGATGTCCATGAGCTGACCGGCGTTGACCATCGCCGCCATCTTGCCGCCGCCTCGCTGCAGGAAGATGTCGGGGGCGTCGCCGGAGTTCAGCGCGGTCTGGAGCTTGCCGTCGAGGTCTTCGTTCTGGATCGACTGGACCTTGATGGTGACGTTCGGGTTCTTCTTCTCGAAGGCCGCGACGGCGTTCTTCCAGAACTCCTGGCCGGGGCCGGTGGTGGAGTTCTGCCAGAGGGTCATGTTGACCTTGCCGTTGCTGCTCGAGCTGTCGGAGCCTCCGCTGCACCCGGTGAGGGCGAGCGCGCCGGCCATCACGACGGCCGCTCCGGTGAGGAGCTTGGTGCCTTTCATGTGATTCCAACCTGTTCTCTTCGTTGAGGTGGGGACGACAGGAGTGTCGCAAGCGCTGAGCACGGTGTCAAACGTTTTCGAAAACCTTTTCTACGCTATGCTCAACGGCCATGGGACGACGTCCGACCATCAATGACGTGGCGGAGGCAGCCGGTGTTTCGGTTGCCACCGTCTCGAAGGCTGTGAACGGCCGCTACGGTGTGGCGGTCGAGACGGTCGAGCGTGTGCTCCAGGTCGTGCAGGAGCTAGGGTACGAATCCAGCCTGGTCGCGAGCAGTATGCGGTCACGCCGCACGGGGGTCATCGGCGTGCTGGTCGCAGACTTCGAGCCGTTCTCGGCGGAGATCCTCAAGGGCGTCGGCGCCGCCCTCCACGACTCCCGCTACGACCTGCTGGCGTACAGCGGCTCGCGGCAGCCGTCGAGCGAGGGATGGGAGCGCCGCTCGTTGAGCCGGCTGAGCGGAACGCTCATCGACGGCGTGATCATGGTGACGCCGACCGTGGTGAGCGCCAACGCGGACGTGCCCATGGTCGCCATCGACCCGCACACCGGCCGGGCGGACGTGCCGACGGTGGAGTCGGACAGCTTCGGCGGCGCGCGCAACGCGATCGCCTTCCTGATCGGGCTGGGCCACCGGCGGATCGCCTTCGTCGCCGGACGTCCGGACCTGCGCTCGTCGAGCCTCCGCGACGCGGGCTACCGTCGCGCGCTGGGTGAGGCGGGCATCCCGTTCGACCCTTCGCTCGTGGCGGTGGGCCGTTACGAGCACGACACCGTGAAGGAGGTCGCGCTGCCGCTGCTGGCGCGCCCCGACCGGCCGACAGCGGTCTTCGCGGCCAACGACATCTCGGCGATCGCGGTGATAGAGGTGGCGGCGGAGCTCGGCCTGGATGTGCCGCGCGACCTCTCCGTCGTCGGCTTCGACGACATCCCGGAGGCGTCGCAGTACAGCCCGCCGCTGACCACCGTGCGTCAGCCGATGCAGAGCCTGGGCGCCGCGGCGGCCGACCTGCTGATCGCCCTCATGAACGGCGAGACGCCCGAGCGCACGCACCTGCGTCTCCCGACGCGCCTCGTCCGCCGCGCCACCACCGCCCCGCCCGCCTGACGCACCCACTCGCGCCGCCGGCTCCGCGATTCGTGACGAATGGTCGCGATTCGTGACGAATGGCGACCATTCGTGACGAATCGATGCGGGGTGCGGCGCCGTGGCGAGGGTCAGACGGTGAAGCGGGCGGCCAGCCACGCGGCTTGCGTGCGCCACTGGAGGTGGCCGCCGCCCTCGTGGTCGTTGAACGGGTAGACCTCGATCGCGCGGTCCTCCGCGGCGAGGTGGTTGTACGCGGCGAACGTCGTCGACGGCGGCACCACCGTGTCCATCAGCGCAACCGAGAACAGCGACGGCACGTGGATGCGGCGGGCGAAGTTCACTCCGTCGAAGTACGAGACCGTCCGGAACACGTCCTCGATCTCGTCGCGGTGCACGGACAGGTAGGTCGCGATCTCCTGGTACGGACCGCCGACCGCGACCTCGACGCCGCGGCGGAAGGCGCAGAGGAACGCGACGTCCGGCATCGCCGCGGCCACGTCGTTTGAGAGCGCCGCCGCCGCGAGCGCGATGCCGCCGCCCTGGCTGCCGCCGGTCACGGCGATCCGCGACGCGTCGACGAACGGCAGCTCCCGCACGGCGTCGACCGCGCGCACCGCGTCGGTGAACACCCGGCGGTAGTAGTACGTCTCGGGCGAGTGGATGCCGCGGGTCATCACGCCGGGGGTGGCCGGCCCCGAGCCGTGCGGGTCGGGGGTGTCGCCGCCGCTGCCCCATCCACTGCCCTGGCCGCGGGTGTCCACGAACACGTGCACGTAGCCGGCGAGCGCCCACGACACGTTCTCGCCGGCGAGGCCGCGGCCGCCGCCGTAGCCCTGGAACTGCACCACCGCGGGCAGCGGGCCGTCCGCCTCCAGGGGCCGCGACACCCACGCGCGCACCGGCTCGCCGCCGAAACCCGGGAACACCAGGTCGTCGACGAGGAGCTGGGTCACCGGCGTCTCGGCCGGCGTCAGCTCGGGCACTCCGCCCGCCGCGCGCGCCTCGGAGAGGGTGCGCGCCCAGAACGCGTCGAAGTCGGCCGGCTCCTGCACGTCCGGGCGGAAGGTCAGCAGGTCGGCGTGGGACAGGTCGGTGAGCGGCATCGGTCTCGCTTTCGGCGCGGTTTTCCGGGGAGTGCCGACGGCGGCGGGGTACACCCGGCGCAGGTCGGCGTGGCCGACATTGTGGCACACCGCGACGACCGCGCCGCGAAGGGGCCCGAGTGGATGTGCGACAGTGGCACCATGCCCGAGCCCACCCGACCGACGTTGGAGGCGATCGCCCGCGAGGCGTCCGTGTCGCTGTCCACCGTGTCCAAGGTGCTCAACGGGCGGCCCGGCGTCGCGGCCGCGACGAGGCGGCTGGTCGAGGACCTGCTGCACGACTCCGGCTACGCCCGCCGCGGTGTGGATGCGGAGCGCGGCGAGACGGTCGAGCTCGTGCTCGAGAACCTGGCGAGCGAGTGGTCGGTGGAGGTGATCCGCGGCGTGGAACGGGTGGCCCGGGAGGCCGGGCTCGCCATGACCCTGTCGACGATCGGCGACTATCACGCGGCCGGCGACGACCTCATCACCGGGGTGCTGCGGCGCAAGCCGGTCGCGGTCGTGCTGCAGTTCTCGAATCTCACGGCTGACCACCGGCGGCAGTTGCGGGCGCGCAACATCCCCTTCGTCGTCGTGGACCCGGCGGGCGACCCGCCGCCGGACGTCCCCGCGATCGGCGCCACGAACTGGGCGGGCGGGCTGGCCGCGACGCGTCACCTCGCCGCGCTCGGGCACGAGCGCATCGCGGCGATCGGCGGCCCGGCCGACCTGCTGTGCTCGCGGGCCCGAGTCGCCGGGTACCAGGCGGCGCTGCAGGAAGCCGGCCTCCCGGCCGCTGCGCCGGTCGAGTCTGCGGGCTTCTCGCGCGCGGACGGCGAGCGGGAGGGGCGCCGCCTGCTCGGCGCCGCGCCGGCGGAACGCCCGACCGCGATCGTCTGCGCCAACGACATGCAGGCGCTCGGGGTGTACGACGCGGCGTTCGCGCTCGGCCTCGACGTGCCGGGCGACGTCTCCGTCGTCGGCTTCGACGACGCCCCGTCCGCGTCCTGGGCCCGCCCGCCGCTCACGACCGTCCGGCAGCCGCTCCAGGAGATGGCGGAGGAGGCCGCGCGGCTGGCGCTGCGCCTGCGCGCCGGGGCGGCTGAGAGCACCCGCCTGGAGCTCGCCACCAGCCTGATCGAGCGCGGGTCGACGGCGCCGCCGCGCTCCTGAACGAAAGTTTTCCAACCTCGCGCCGAAACTTGCTCCCGCTCCCGAGGCCGTCCTAGCGTCGCTGAGGGATCCACGGGAGGAAGGCCGACGATGACCGACGACACACCCAGGCTCCGCGTCGCCATGATCGGCTACGGCTTCATGGGCGCCGCGCACTCGCAGGGCTGGCGGACCGCTCCGCGTTTCTTCGACCTCCCCGCCGAGCCGGTGATGGATGTGATCGTCGGGCGCGACGCCGCCCGCGTCGAGGACGCCCGCCGCCGCTTCGGCTGGCAGCGCGCCGCGACCGACTGGCGCGAGGTCGTCGCCGACCCGGACATCGACATCGTCGACATCTGCACGCCGGGCGACAGTCACGCCGAGATCGCGATCGCGGCGCTCGCGGCGGGCAAGCACGTGCTGTGCGAGAAGCCGCTCGCCAACACGGTCGCGGAGGCCGAGGCGATGACGGAGGCGGCCGAGGCCGCCGCCGCGCGCGGCATCCGGTCGATGGTCGGCTTCAGCTACCGCCGCGTGCCCGCGATCGGCGTGGCCCGTCGGCTGGTGCAGGACGGACGGCTCGGCGAGATCCGCCAGGTGCGGGCGCTCTACCTCCAGGACTGGCTGCGCGACGAGGACGGTCCGATGACCTGGCGCCTCGACAAGGCGGCGGCCGGGTCGGGCTCGCTCGGCGACATCGGCGCGCATGCCGTCGACCTGGTCGAACACCTCACCGGCTCGCGGCTGAGCGGTGTGTCCGGCACCCTCGCGACCTTCGTCGAGGAGCGCCCCCTGCTCGGCGAGACCGTCGGGCTGTCCGGCACCGCCTCCGAGGAGCGCGGCCGGGTGACCGTGGACGACGCCGCATGGTTCACTGCGCGCCTGACCGGCGGAGCGGCGGCGGGCGCGATCGGCGCCTTCGAGGCCACCCGCTACGCGACCGGGCGCAAGAACGCGCTGCGGATCGAGCTGAGCGGCTCGCGCGGGGCCATCGCCTTCGACCTGGAGTCGATGAACGAGCTGGAGTTCTACGACGCGACCGCGCCGGCCGGCGAGCAGGGGTTCGTGCGGATCATCGCGACCGAGCCCGAGCATCCCTACATGGCGAACTGGTGGCCGACCGGACACGCGATCGGCTACGAGCACGCCTTCAGTCACGAGGTGGTCGACTTCGTCACCGCCATCGCGGCCGGAGAGGACCCCGAGCCCTCATTCGCCGACGGCCTCCATATCCAGCGCGTCCTCGACGCCGTCGAACGCAGCGCTGCCGCCGGCAGCGCCTGGACCCCGATCCCCTGATCCACGAACCCCGACCCACGAAGGAAGCATGAGCAAGCACGCACTGATCGTCCGCGGGGGCTGGGACGGACACATGCCCGTCGAGACCACCGACCTCTTCATCCCCTTCCTCCGCGACAACGGCTTCGACGTCCGGGTCGAGGAGGGCACGGCCGTCTACGCCGACGAGGAGTACCTGACCGATGTCGACCTGATCGTCCAGGTCAACACCATGAACACCATCGAGGACGTGGAGTTCCGCGGCCTGCAGAACGCGGTCCTCAACGGGACGGGCATGGCGGGCTGGCACGGCGGCATCGCCGACTCGTACCGGAACAACGCCGACTACCTGCACATGATCGGCGGGCAGTTCGCCCACCACGCGGGCAAGGACCCGGCCGAGCGCGTGGGCGAGCAGAGCGACAACTACATCCCGTACACCGTGCACATCACCGACTATGGGAAGACGCATCCGATCACCGAGGGGATCGAGGACTTCGACCTTGTCACCGAGCAGTACTGGGTGCTGAGCGACGAGTACGACGACGTACTCGCCACGACCACGCAGGAGGTCCGGCCCTGGGACGCCTGGAACCGCCCGGTGACCTCGCCCGCGATCTGGACCCGCCAGTGGGGGAAGGGGCGCATCTTCGTCTCCGCCCCCGGCCACCGGCTCGAGATCGTGGAGAGCCGTCCCGTCCGCACCATCATCGAGAGGGGGCTGCTGTGGGCCGCCCGTTGAACGTCGGCGTCATCGGCGTCGGAGTGATCAGCAAGCAGTACTTCGAGCACTTCCCGCAGCTGCCGAACCTGCGTCTGACGGCCGT